>JAITWT010000028.1 GCA_031285125.1 Burkholderiaceae bacterium
GGGCGATTGGGCGGCCAAGTCGCTTGCATGGGCATGAGCCCATGCGGCGCGCCGTTGGCCACCCACTCATCCCGATTGCGGCCCAACGTGAGCCATTTGAGATCGTAAACAGGTTCTAAAAGGCGGCTTGCTGCGGCGCCAATAATGGCCTTTGGGGCGCCTTCCGAACGGAATATGCGCCAATAATCCGGAAATGCCTCAATCTTCTGAATCCTCCTATTACCAACGTCATATCTTCTTCTGCCTGAACGAGCGTGAGAACGGTCAGCCTTGTTGCGCCGGGCACCATGCGCAGGCGGCATTCGAACACTGCAAGGCGCGCATCAAGGCCGCAGGTCTGGCTGGGCCGGGGCGGGTACGCGTGAACAAGGCGGGCTGCATGGATCGCTGTGCGGGCGCGCCGGTAGCGGTGGTCTATCCAGAAGGGGTCTGGTACAGCTACGTGGACATCGAGGACATCGACGAAATCATCGAGGCCCATCTCAAGCGCGGGCAACCGGTCGAGCGATTGCGCTTGCCGCCTGATGTGGGGCGTTGACGGATGAGACGCCAATGAACGCCCGGGCTGACAGGCTGTTCTTGCAAGGCGCCGCCGGCGCGATCGAGGCACTGCGCGAGATGCCGCTCAATGGCGTTGCGGCAGAAAGTGTGCCGCCCCATGTCCCGCAGGGGCCCCCGGGGGTGGCCGTGATCGCGCATCCGCATCCGCTTTTTGGCGGCACGATGGACAACAAGGTCGTGCAGACGATTGCGCGTGCTTTCGTGCGTTGCGGCTGGAGCGCCGTGCGTTTCAATTTTCGAGGCGTTGGCGCCAGTGCCGGCGTGCACGATCAAGGGCGCGCCGAGACCGAGGATTTCCTCGCTGTGGTCGAACAGCTTGCGCCGCGCGGGGCGCTGGCGATCGCCGGTTTTTCCTTCGGCGCTTTCGTCGCCAGTCAGGCGCTGGTGCGGCTGGCAGCAGCGCGCGGCGTCGGCCCGGCCGGGGACATCCGCCATCTGGTGCTCGTGGGCACGGCGGCGGCACACTTTCCGGTCGCCACGCTGCCCGCCGAAATGCACGAACACACGCTGATCGTGCACGGCGAACAGGACGATACGGTGCCGCTGGCGGCGGTGCTGGATTGGGCTCGACCGCAGGCTTTGCCCGTGACCGTCGTTCCCGGATGCGGGCATTTTTTTCACGGACAGCTGCCGCTGTTGACGGGATTGGTTGCGCGCCATGTGCGGGCGGGCTGATTTTCTCGTTGGACCGCGTTGGAATTACGAACCACGCCCAGCCGCACCCCGCATTGAAAGAGACTGTAAAGAGGCAGTACTTGCATGAAAAGGATTATTTGGGTTATACTTATTCGTTCTGCATGCGCTGGGCTTGGGTCTACTGGGCTCGAATCAGCAAAGGCGGAAATCGATTAACCCCCCTACCCTCGTACACCAAACGCAGTGACCCATTGAAGTGGCTGCGGCGGGGGATTTGGAGCATAAGCAATGAGTCTGAGCAACTCCCTCGGGTTGCTGGGCCGCAAGGTGGGCATGATGCGCCTGTACACCGACGACGGGGAAGCCGTTCCCGTCACGGTGGTAGACGTATCCAACAACCGCGTGACCCAGGTCAAAACCCAAGAGAACGACGGCTACGTCGCCTTACAGGTGACGTTTGGCGCGCGCAGAGCCTCGCGCGTGAGCAAGCCGCAAGCCGGCCACCTCGCCAAGGCGGGTGTGCAAGCCGGTGAAATCACCCGCGAATTTCACGTCGCCCCGGAAACGGCTGCCGCGCATCAAAACGGCAGCACGATCGCCGCAGGCAGCGTGTTTGCAGCCGGCCAAAAGGTCGATGTGCAAGGCACTTCGATCGGCAAGGGCTTCGCCGGCACGATCAAGCGTCATAACTTCGGTTCGCAACGTGCCTCGCACGGCAACAGCCGTTCGCACAATGTGCCCGGTTCGATTTCGATGGCGCAGGATCCAGGCCGTGTTTTCCCCGGCAAAAAAATGTCGGGCCACCTCGGCGATGTGACTGTCACCACCCAGAACCTCGACCTGTTTCGCATCGACGAAGCGCGTCAACTGCTGCTCATCAAGGGCGCAGTCCCCGGCGCCAACGGCGGTTTCGTGACCGTGCGTCCGGCCGTCAAGGCCAAGGCGCCAGTGAAGGGAGCGAAGTAATGCAACTCGAACTCCTGAACGAACAGGGTCAAGCCGCCGCCAAGTTCGACGCGCCCGAAACCGTATTCGGACGCGACTACAACGAAGCCTTGGTGCACCAGATCGTCGTAGCCTATCAAGCCAACGCACGTCAAGGCACCCGCGCCCAGAAGGACCGCGAACAGGTCAAGCATTCGACCAAGAAGCCGTTCAAGCAAAAGGGAACCGGGCGCGCACGCGCGGGTATGACTTCCTCGCCGCTGTGGCGCGGGGGCGGTCGCACCTTCCCGAACAGCCCGGAAGAAAACTTCACCCAGAAAGTTAACAAGAAGATGTACCGCGCTGGTATGGCGTCCATCTTCTCGCAACTGGCGCGCCAAGGGCGCTTGGCCGTGGTCGATTCGATCAAGGTCGACTCGCCCAAGACCAAGACGCTGGCGGCCAAGCTCAAGGCGATGAACCTCGAGTCCGTACTCGTTATCGCCGAAGAGGTTGACGAAAACCTTTATCTCGCCTCGCGCAATCTGACCAATGTCCTGGTGGTCGAGCCGCGCTATGCCGACCCGGTTTCGCTGGTGCACTTCAAGAAGGTGCTGGTGACCAAGGGCGCCGTCGACCAGCTCAAGGAGATGTTCGCATGAGCGACGCTACTTCCTCCTCCAACACCGCGAAGTTTGACGAAGGCCGCCTGATGGCGGTGCTGGTCGCGCCGATCGTGTCCGAAAAGGCCACGATGGTCGGCGAGACGTCGAACACCGTCACCTTCAAGGTGCTGCAAAACGCCACCAAGCCCGAGATCAAGGCCGCCGTCGAACTGATGTTCAAAGTGCAGGTCAAGGGCGTCTCGGTGCTCAACGCCAAGGGCAAGACCAAGCGCGTCGGGCGCACAGTGGGCCGCCGCGACAACGTGCGCAAGGCCTATGTGACGCTCAAGCCGGGTCAAGAGCTCAACCTTTCCGCGGAAGGGGCTTAAATTATGGCCGTCACCAAGCTCAAACCGACATCGCCGGGTCAACGCGGCGCCGTCAAAGTCTTGCGCGGGCACCTGCACAAGGGCAGCGCGTATGCGCCGTTGCTAGAGCCGCAATTCCAAAAGGCCGGCCGCAACAATAACGGGCATATCACCACCCGCCATAAGGGCGGCGGACACAAGCATCACTACCGCGTGGTCGATTTCCTGCGCGACAAGGATGCGATCCCGGCCAAGGTCGAGCGTATCGAGTACGACCCGAACCGCACCGCGCACATCGCTCTGGTGTGCTATGCCGATGGCGAGCGTCGCTACATCATCGCGCCGCGCGGTATCGAGACGGGCGCGACGCTCATCAGCGGCGCTGAAGCGCCGATCCGCGCGGGCAACACCTTGCCGATCCGCAATATCCCGGTGGGCTCGACCATCCATTGCATTGAACTGCAACCGGGCAAGGGCGCTCAACTGGCGCGCTCGGCGGGTGCTTCGGCCACATTGCTGGCGCGCGAAGGCGTCTATGCCCAGGTGCGGATGCGCTCGGGCGAAGTGCGCAAGATCCACATCGAGTGCCGCGCCACCATTGGTGAAGTCGCCAACGAAGAGCATAGCCTGCGCCAGCTCGGCAAGGCCGGCGTCAAGCGCCACATGGGCATCCGCCCGACCGTGCGCGGCGTCGTCATGAACCCGATCGACCACCCGCACGGCGGCGGCGAAGGCCGCACCGGCGAAGGCCGCCATCCGGTCGATCCGTGGGGTAACCTGACCAAGGGTTATCGCACCCGCAACAACAAGCGCACGCAGACCTTCATTGTGTCGCGCCGCAAGAAGTAAAAGGGAAACGGTATGACGCGTTCTCTCAAAAAAGGTCCGTTCGCTGACTATCACCTGGTTGCCAAGGTGGACAAGGCGATTGCCGGCAAAGACAAAAAGCCGATCAAAACATGGTCGCGCCGCTCGATGGTGCTGCCCGAGTTCATCGGCCTGACGATCGCAGTGCACAACGGCAAGCAGCATGTGCCCGTGTACATCACCGACCAGATGGTTGGCCACAAGCTCGGCGAATTTGCGCTCACGCGCACGTTCAAAGGGCACCCTGCGGACAAAAAAGTCCAAAAGAAATAAGGAGTTGCCATGTCTGAAACACGTGCAGTACTGCGTGGCGTTCGCCTTTCGGTGGATAAGGGCCGCTTGGTGGCCGATTTGATTCGCGGCAAGAAGGTCGATCAGGCGCTGAACATCCTCCAGTTCACCCAGAAAAAGGCGGCGGTGATCGTCAAGAAGGTGCTTGAATCAGCGATCGCCAACGCCGAACACAACGACGGCGCCGACATCGACGAACTCCGGGTCAAAACCATCCACGTCGAACAGGGCGCTACGCTCAAGCGTTTCGCCGCGCGCGCCAAAGGCCGCGGCAATCACATCAGTAAGCCCACGTGCCATGTGTACGTGACGGTGGGTCTCTGAAAAAGCAGGTCTAAATACCATGGGACAGAAAATCCATCCGACCGGCTTTCGCCTTGCCGTCAGCCGCAACTGGGCCAGCCGCTGGTACGCCAACAACCGCAACTTCGCCGGCATGCTGGCCGAAGACATCAAGGTGCGCGAGTATCTGCGTAAAAAACTCAAAAACGCATCGGTCTCGCGCGTGGTCATCGAGCGTCCGGCCAAAAACGCCCGCATCACCATTTACTCGGCGCGCCCGGGTGTGGTGATCGGCAAAAAAGGCGAGGACATCGAAAACCTCAAGCGCGATCTGGGCAAGCAACTGGGCGTGCCGGTGGCGGTGAACATCGAGGAAGTGCGCAAGCCCGAAGTCGATGCTCAACTGATCGCCGACAGCATCACCCAGCAGCTCGAAAAACGCATCATGTTCCGCCGCGCCATGAAGCGCGCCATGCAAAATGCCATGCGCCTGGGCGCGCAGGGCATCAAGATCATGTCCGCCGGGCGCTTGAACGGAATCGAAATCGCCCGTACCGAGTGGTACCGCGAAGGCCGTGTGCCGCTGCACACGCTGCGCGCGGATATCGACTACGGTTTCTCCGAGGCCAAGACCACCTACGGCGTCATCGGCGTCAAGGTCTGGGTCTATAAGGGTGACACGCTCGGCCGAGGCGACCAACCGGTCGTCGAAACGCCGCGCTCCGAAGAAGAGCGCCGTCCCCGCGGACCGCGTCGCGATGGCCGTGGCGAGCGCCGCGGCGGTCGCGGTGGCCGCAGCGGTCACGGCAGCGATGCCCCTACCGACGGCAGCGACAAACCTGCCGAAGCCAGCGGCGTCGATGCCGCTACTCAACAACCCGCCGTTAAGCGCGTCCGCAGAGCCGCCGCGCCCGCTGCAGCAGCGGACGGCGCCAAGCCCGAGTGAGAGCCCCCACAGGTCTCTCAGTACGATGGAGTAAACAAATATGCTGCAACCCGCACGCAGAAAATTCCGCAAGGAACAAAAGGGCCGCAATACCGGCGTGGCCACGCGCGGCAATTCTGTGGCCTTCGGCGACTTCGGCCTGAAGTCGATCGACCGGGGCCGCCTGACCGCACGCCAAATCGAGGCCGCACGCCGCGCCATTTCACGCCACGTCAAACGTGGCGGCCGTATCTGGATCCGTGTGTTCCCAGATAAGCCTATTTCCACCAAGCCTGCCGAAGTTCGGATGGGTAACGGTAAAGGCAACCCCGAGTATTACGTGGCCGAAATCCAGCCCGGCAAAGTCATCTACGAGATTGTCGGCGTGACCGAAGATCTCGCGCGTGAAGCTTTCCGCCTGGCCGCCGCCAAGCTGCCGCTGCGCACCACGTTCGTGGCCCGCCAGTTGGGCGCCTGATCGAAAGAGGAATATCGAACATGGCTACCAAGAAAGATACCTCTGTGGCGGCGAAGGCCCATGCCTTGCGCGCCAAAGACATCGCTGGCCTGCAAGCCGAAATCAAGGATCTGCAAAAGGCCCACTTCGGCTTGCGGATGCAAAAGGCGACGCAACAGCTGGGCAACACCGCCACGCTGAAGATCACGCGCCGCGATATCGCTCGCGCCAAGACCGTCTTGGCGCAAAAACAGGCCGCGCAAGCGAGCGTGAAGAACTAAGGAGTGAACATGACGGAACCCAAAAAATCCCTCAAGCGCACCCTGGTTGGCAAAGTTGTCAGCGACAAGCGCGCCAAGACTGTGACGGTGCTGGTGGAACGGCGCGTCAAACACCCGCTGTACGACAAGATCGTCATCAGAAGCAGCAAATACCACGCGCACGATGAAAAGGGCGAGTACAAATTCGGCGACACCATCGAGATCACCGAATCGCGCCCGATCTCCAAGACCAAGACCTGGGTCGCAATCCGCTTGATCGAGAAGGCGGCGGTGGTCTGACCGGCGTTTCCTCTCACATATGCTCAAAATGGCTCGCACTGCGGGCCATTTTTTTTGCCGTAGCCGCCCTCCTGGCCCTCCCGAAGTGCGAATACACTGGCTCTCTGACTGGAACTTTCCAATCCTTCTCAATACATTGGACACAACTTCATGCTTGAGTTTTCCGCACTTCAGGACTTCCATCCGGTCGTGATGACCCCCTCTCACGACGGTAAGTACTTCCACAACTACGTGGTTTCCCTGCTGGGCTTCGTGGTTGAATGCGAGCGCCGCGGTGTCCGGGTCGACGTTTTCATGAAAAAAGGCGAAAGCCTGGTGACGCGGGCGCGCAACGACTGCGTGGCAGCATTCCTGGCAAACAAAGCGTGGACGCATCTGTTCTGGATCGATTCCGATATCGGCTTTTCCCCGGAAGCGGCGTTTCGTTTGCTGCAATCGGACTACGACGTGGCGGCAGGCGTCTATCCGCTGAAAACCGAACGCTGGCCGGAGAACGGCGTGCCGCAGGGGATGACACAAACACAGTTTTATCAGACCTATACGCGTTATCCCGTCAATACCGGGCTGTCTCCCAGCGGGATGGTGGAGATCAACGTCCAGCCCGATGGATTCCTGCGTTTATCCGAGGCACCCACGGGGTTCATGCTCATCAAGCGACGCGTGTTCGAGCGGCTCATGACCGCTTACCCCGAATTGCAATACGTCCCCGATGGCTTGAGCGATGTGGACCAAGGGCTGCATTACCGTTTTTTTGATGCCGTGGTCGACCCCCAGTCACGACGTTACTTGTCGGAGGACTATGGTTTCTGCCGGCTCTGGCACGCGCTGGGGGAATCGGTCTACGTCGATGCCAATTCGAACCTCAGCCACGAGGGGGCCAAAAGCTACCGCGGCGATTTTTCAGCCTCCCTGAAAAATGCGCTGCCCTTCGCCGTAGGCGGGCCAGCGGGTGCGCAAATGCGGCTGCAAGGCAGCGAATATCTACGCGCCAACCCGCCGCCGCGGGCTTGAGGCCGATCACGCCCGCGCCCTCAGGCCCCTCATTTGCGTTGCGCCTCAAGCGGGCCGTTGAACCTAGAAACGGCCGCTGGGCGCAGCTTGGCCTCACATCTGCAAAGAGGCCATCCACCACGCCAGCGCGGCGGTGAGCGCGATGATGACCAGCGCGAGCGTACGCGAGGCGGCTGTATCGCGGCTGCTTCGCGCCCGATGGTGAACCATCCTATCGCCAGTGACCATGGGCCGCAGCAACCCCTTGCGCTGCACCAGCACGTAAAACAGTACGGCCAGCACATGCAGCACGACCAGCGCGATGACGATCCATTGACCCGGGCCCGCATGCCAGGAGGTCGCAAGGTCCACGGTATCTCCAGAGACAAAGCGCGTGAGCGGACCGGCGGCGGAAATTTGGTCATCCGACATCAACCCCGTGGCCACCTGTACGACCAATATGGCCAACACGGCGAACACGGACAGCGCGCCCAGCGGGGAATGGCCAATGTGGTGATCGGGCGGGGCCTTGCCGCATAAATAAGCCTGCAGAGAACGCGGCGAGTAGATAAAGCTAGCAAAGCGCGACCAATGCCCGCCGACGAAACCCCAGAGGATACGAAACACCAACAGCGCCAGCGCCATATAGCCAAAACGGAAATGCCATTCCATATCACCCAGCCATCCGCTACCGATCAGCGCACAGACATCGAGGGCCAGCAGCCAGTGAAACAGCCGCGTGGGCAAATCCCAGACCCGGACGCGCTGGTCAGGTGCCGCGCCGCAATCGTTGCGCGAGGAAAGAGCAGAGGACATGGAGAAATGAATAGAGGTACGACGGGAGCCGCAGATTAACAAACTCTCGGCCGAAGACAAATGTCCGCCATAAAACACAATGGTGCGACACCGTCTAAACTGTAAACTTCTGCTGCGGGCTGCCGCCGGTTCGGGTCGTTGAATAGGCCGGATCCGGGCGAGCGCGCTCTGCACGCATCGCAGCCTCGCCATGAGGCTCCATCTACACCGACCCACTGGAGAATTTTCTCATGCCCCGTCTGACCCCGCTCGCCGTCTCACTGGCCTTGGTTGCCGGCCTGATCAGTGCGCTGCCCGCTTCGGCGGCCGATTTCGCCAAGCAGGAAGATGCCATCAAATACCGTCAGAGCGCTTTTATCGTGATGGCCCAGCACTTCGGGCGCCTGGGCGCGATGGCCACGGGCCATGCGCCCTATGACGCTACCGCCGCCGCCGCCAATATGAACATCGTGACCCAAATGGTGAAACTGCCTTGGGCGGGTTTCCAGCCGGGCAGTGAAGGCGGCAAGTCCAAGCCCGAAATCTGGAAAGATCCGGCCAAGTTCAAGGAACTGCAGGACAAGTTCCTGGACAATGCGGCCAAACTGGATGCTGCCGCGAAAACCGGCAAACTCGATGATCTCAAGGCCGCCTTTGGCCCCACGGGAAAATCGTGCAAGAACTGCCACGACGAGTTCCGTAAAAAATAATCCTGGCCCGCATCCAGGATCGCACCTGCATGAATCGCATTCTTCTGGTTGCCCACGCTCCGCTTGCCGATGCGCTGCGCCGGTGTGCCTTGCATGTGTTTCCCGATTGCAGCGATGCGCTCGGATGTATCGATGTGTCGCCTGACCAGCCGATCGAGCAAACGCTGACGCAAGCACGCGCCGGACTCGCACACCTGCTCGGCGATACGCCCGATGCTGGCGTGCTGGTGCTCACCGATATGCTCGGGGCGACCCCCAGCAACATCGCGCAAAAGCTCGCCGACGACAGCACGCACGCCGGCGTGCGCCTCATTGCGGGTGTCAACCTACCGATGTTGCTGCGCGCGCTCGGCTACCGCCATGAACCGCTGAACACCCTGGTACAGCGTGCGTGCGCCGGCGGTATCTCGGGCGTGGTCGAAGTCAGCCCCGCGAACATCAACATGACCGAACACGCCTGAGAAAGACTTGTGCTCAAAACCACCGCCACCATCAGCAACAAACTCGGCTTGCACGCGCGCGCCTCGGCCAAGCTCACCAAGTTGGCGGGCTGTTACCCATGCGAGGTATGGATGGCGCGGGGCGAGCGGCGCGTCAACGCCAAAAGCATCATGGGCGTGATGATGCTGGCGGCCGGACAGGGCACGCAGGTCCAACTCGAAACCGACGGCCCACAGGAACAGGAGGCGATGAACGCCCTGCTGGCCCTGATCGACGACAAATTTGGGGAAGGCCAATGAAGGCTGACCCCATCGCGCCGGCCCACGCCAACGGATAAGACAAAACCAGGCCCGCCATACAAGCGCACCATGACTATTACGATCCAAGGCATCCCCGTGGCGCGCGGCATTGCTATTGGCCGTGCTGCGATGATGGTTTCCGGGTACAGGGACGTTGCGCATTACCTGATCCGGCCCGAAGAAGTGCGCGCTGAAATCGAGCGCGTGCGCAACGCACGCCAGGCCGTGGCCGACGAGCTCACGCGCCTGCGCGCGAGCATGACGCAGCGGATCACGAGCGAGGCCGCGCAAGAGCTGATGGCGCTACTCGAAGTCCATCAAATGATGTTGCAGGACGAATTGCTGTCCAGCGGCGTCGAGCACTGGATCAACAACCGCCTGTACAACGCTGAATGGGCGCTGACCACACAGATCAAAATCATTGCGCGCCAGTTCGACGAAATGGAAGACGAGTACCTGCGCGAACGCAAGTCCGACCTCGAACAAGTGGCCGAGCGCATCTTGCGCCAAATGAAGAAAGACGGCGCCGCCCCGTCTGCGCCACCGTCCCCGACGACGCCCGCCGCGTCATTCACAAACGAAACCGCAGCCGATCTTTTGTACGAAGGCGAAAACCCTGCGCCAGATCACGCCCTTGACTCCGCCAGCACGCCGCTGGTGCTGATTGCGCACGACCTCTCACCGGCGGACATGATCCAATTCAAGCGCAGCGTGTTCACGGGCTTCATCACCGATACCGGGGGGCGTACCTCGCACACCGCCATCGCCGCGCGCGGCATGGACATTCCAGCCGTCGTTGGCGCGCGAGGCGCCAGCATCCTCGTACGGCAGGACGATTGGGTCATCATCGACGGCGATACCGGCGTGATCATTGTGGACCCCTCGCCGATCATCCTGGCCGAATACAGCTTCAAACAACGCCAAGACGAGTTGGAACGCACACGGCTGG
Organism: Burkholderiaceae bacterium; assembly: GCA_031285125.1. Taxonomy (GTDB): domain Bacteria; phylum Pseudomonadota; class Gammaproteobacteria; order Burkholderiales; family Burkholderiaceae_C; genus JAITWT01. The sequence goes on from JAITWT010000028.1 coordinate 10,661, forward strand.
AACGTCTGCGCAACAAGCCTGCGATCACGCTCGACGGGCAACGCATCGATCTGCTGGCCAACATCGGTCAGCCCGAAGATGCCGCAGCGGCCCTGCGGGCGTGCGCCGTCGGCGTCGGGCTCTTTCGCAGCGAATTTCTTTTCATCGGGCGCGAAGCACAGGGCCAAAGCCGCCTGCCTGACGAAGATGAGCAGTACGCCGCCTACCGCCGCACCATCGAAGCAATGCACGGTCTGCCCATCACCATCCGCACCGTCGATATCGGCGCCGACAAACCGCTCGATAGCCCAAGCCCCGCCAAGAGCGCCCCCACCAATGCGCATGATGACGCACACGTGCCCTTAAACCCGGCGCTGGGCTTGCGTGCCATCCGCTGGAGTCTGGCCGACCCGGATATGTTCCTGACGCAGTTACGCGCCATCCTGCGTGCCGCGGCTCACGGACCGGTCAGCCTGCTCATTCCGATGGTCGCGCACATCGGGGAAATCCGCCAAACCTTCGCGCTCATCGATACCGCGCGCGCGCAGCTGACCCGGCGAGGCCTCGCCTACGGCCACGTACAAATCGGCGCCATGATCGAGGTGCCGGCCGCTGCGCTGATGCTGCCGGTCTTTCTGCGGTATTTTGATTTCCTCTCGATCGGCACCAACGACCTGATTCAGTACACCCTGGCCATCGACCGCGCCGACGAATCGGTCGCGCACCTGTATGACCCCCTGCATCCGGCTGTGCTGCGACTGGTCGCCGACACCATCGACCAAAGCAACCGCCTCGGCAAAAGCGTCAGCGTATGCGGTGAGATGGCCGGTGATACCGCCTACACCCGCCTACTGCTGGGCTTGGGACTGCGCAGCTTCTCGATGCATCCGAGTCAAATCCTGGATGTCAAACAGGAAATCCTGCGCGCCGACGCCCAGCGGCTGACATCATGGGCGCAGCGCGTGCTGCAATCGGAAGACCCGGCCGGGGAGTTGGGACGGGCTTAAGAACCTGTTTACGATCTCAAATGGCTCACGCAGAGACCTTTTCGGGAGGGGATGCAAGGCGCGGCGCGCAGCCCATAGCCCGGCTATGGGCCAGCGTTGCAACGCCGCAGGCCGCC
>JAITWT010000046.1 GCA_031285125.1 Burkholderiaceae bacterium
ATTGGGCATCCCAGTCGCTTGCATGGGCACCAGCCCATGCGGCGCGCCATGGGCCACCCACTCATCCCGATTGCGGCCCAACGTGAGCCATTTCAGATCGTAAACAGGTTCTAAGAACCGTTGCCCCTATGAGTCTGGAACTGATCTCTCTGCTGCTGGTTTTTGTCCTGCTGGTCGTGCCGCGGGCCTTGCAACGCTGGAAGATTCCCGCACCGCTGACCTGCCTGGCGCTGGGGATTGCGGCAATGCTGGGTTTGCACGACGTATTCCATGGCCCGCTGCTGACGGTGGCCGCGACCCTGGGAATTTCCTCGCTGTTCCTGTTCGCCGGATTGGAAGTTGATTTGGCCGCGCTCCGACGCGCGCTATGGCCGCTGGTGGCGCACCTGGCGGTGCGCTCGCTCGTACTCACGGCAGCCGGGGGGCTGGCGTGGCGTTACGCCGGCTTGCCGTGGCAGGCGGCCGGGTTGCTGGCGCTGGCGTTATTCACGCCGTCAACCGGTTTCATCATTGAAACGCTGGGGCGGCTGGGTCTGAACGATAGCGAGCGATTTTGGGTGACCAGCAAGGCCATCGCCGGAGAAATGCTGGCGTTGGCGCTGCTGTTCGTGCTGGTCAAAGTTGAAGATCCGCTGAATATGGCGTTTTCGGCGGCGATCTTGGTGGTGATGGCGATCGTGCTGCCGTTTTTCTTCATGGCGGTGGCCCGGTGGATCGCGCCCTACGCGCCGGGATCGGAGTTTTCCTTGCTGGTGATGGCGGGCGTGATCGCCGCGCTCGTCAGCTACAAACTGGGCGTGTATTACCTGGTCGGCGCCTTCATTACCGGGCTGGTTGCGCGCCTGCTGCAAACGCGCGTGCCGCGCCTGGCCTCGCACGACAACCTGCACGCGCTGCGGCTGTTTGCGTCGTTTTTCGTGCCGTTTTATTTTTTCAACGCCGGCTTGAGCGTTCATGCCAACGCGCTCAGTTGGACTGCGCTGGGCCTGGGTCTGGCATTGACCGTGGTGGCGCTGCCGCTGCGCATCGCCATCGGCTGGGCCGAGCGGCGCCTTTTTGGCGAAAGCGCCGCCGACAGCTTGCGCGTATCGATTGCGCTGGCGCCCACACTGGTCTTCACGCTGGTGCTGGCCGGCATCCTGCACGAGCACTTCGGCATCCCGGATGTGCTGTTTGGCGGCCTGCTGCTGTACGCCGTGCTGACCACTGCGCTGCCCTCGCTGGTGTTCAATGCCCCGTTCGATGTCGATCCTGCGGAAGAAGCACCGTCGCCCGCGCCACCTGCGCAATGACTTGCGCCAGCGCGCCCAACCCCAGCGCGTGTTGGGTCACGACGGGTTGAACGATCGCTCTGCCAAACCGGGTTGCGCCAGCCGTGGACATGCAGGACATGGACCATGGACACGGCCACGGAACCAGGAGATTGCGCATCTTGGCCAGCATGCTGTCTCTGCCGATGACCGAGCGATGACCGAGGCATAAAAAAGCGGCCCGAAGGCCGCTTTTTTGCATCGGCAAGATGCCTTCTGCTCACTTCTTGCTGAACGGGTCTGGACGCGGCGTTTCGTCGCTCGAAGGCGGCAATTGCGGCAGCGTGAATTGGGGCTGATCGCCGGTCAGCGTTTTCAGGAAGGCGACGATCCGGGCGGTTTGATCGGGGGTGAGTTTTTTGCCCAATTGCAGCCAACCCATGGTTTCCACGGCCTGGGTCAGCGTGCTGGCGGAACCATCGTGAAAATAGGGCGGGACCAACTCGACGTTGCGCAGAATCGGCACCTTGAACATCATGCGATCGGCATCCTTCTTGGTGACATCAGCGCGGCCTTTGGAGGGATTGGTGGTCTTGAACTCGTTGACCATGCCCATCTTCTGGAAGCTACTGCCGCCCACACCGGGACCGTTGTGGCAAGCGATGCAGCCGGAATCCTTGAACAACTGGTAGCCCGAAAGTTCGAAAGCAGTGATGGCTTTTTTGTCGCCCTTGAGCCATTTGTCAAAGCGCGCATTGGGCGTGACCAGCGTGTTCTCAAACTCGGCGATGGCATCAGTGATCTGGTCGATGCCGATCTTGTCCACGCCATAAACTTTTTTGAATTGCGTGCGGTAACCGGGGATGGTGTTGAGCACTCGTTCAGCGGCTTCGTGGGTGGAGTTCATCTCGATCGGATTGGCGATCGGGCCGCCGGCCTGGGCGCTCAGATTCTTGGCGCGGCCATCCCAGAACTGCGCGATGTTGAGCGAGGAGTTGAGCACCGACGGTGACCTGATGCCGCCTTGCGCCCAGCGGTCGCCGATCGAGGTCTTGAAGTTGTCGCTGCCGCCCATGCTCAGGTTGTGGCAGGAGTTGCACGAAATCCAGCCCGAGCGTGACAGGCGCGGGTCGAAGAAAAGCTGCTTGCCCAGCTCGACCTTGGCGGGATTGGTGATCTTGGCCGGCTTCAAAGGTTGAATCGGCTCTTGTTCGGCGGCATGCACTTGCGCGCTGAAGGCGGCGCTCAGAATTGCAACAGCAATGATTGTCAGGATGGTTTTGAGTCGCATGGTCAATAGCTCCTATTGAGAATGTAAACGTGAAAGAAAACCTGTATAGCGCGAACGAAAGACCGATCCTTCATATTGTCTGATATCAAATCACACAGATTTCATAGAGTCCCAAAAGAATTTCACAACATAATGTAAGAATCAGTGAGAATTAATACAAATCAATTAGTGTTGAATATTTGCGCAAATATTCAAATGGCCAACGCTTATCCGCCGCGGCGTAAATCACCGAATCTGCCGTCACTGCGGGCATTCTTATCGCGCTGTCAGCGGTTGTGCCGCTTTTGATGCAATGCCGGTGTTCGTGCATGCCGAAGACGTTGACGCACGGTTTTCCTCAACAGGCGCGCCGTAGCGCTATCGGTTATGGGCTACTGGCTAGGGTGCAACGCCCCCACACAGGACTTGCACGACAAAACCGCCGGTTCGGCCGAAACCGGCGTGCGGATAACTCAGAGGACGCTTTTCACGCATCGGCGCGAACGCGCACGCACCGGCATGAATGGGTGTGCCCGGATTTGGCGTGGGATGCGAGGTACGAAACGCAGCGATCGCCGGTGCGCTATCGCGGCTGTTTGCAACGAAGCCGACGGCACGAATCCGGGAGGCATCCGCCGCCGCGATGATGGATTTGTGCGGCGCTGGCCTGCCCCGTGAATGCCCCTATTTGCCCCAGCTATCGCGCAGCCCGCAAGCGCGATTGAAGACGAACTGCCCAGCCGTCTTGGCGCTG
>JAITWT010000049.1 GCA_031285125.1 Burkholderiaceae bacterium
CGCAAGCTGATTGACCGCGGCGGCGCTCACACCATCACATCAGTTGTTGTTGCTGTTGGCGGCGTACTCGGCCTGCTGGGCCTTGCGGGCTTCCTCGCGCTCGACCGTCTTCATCATCGCCGACGTGCCGGTCTCGGCATGCTTCTTGTGCACCGTCAGATGGCGCAGCACAGCGTCGTTGAAACGGAAGGCATGTTCCAACTCGTCCATCACGGCCTGATTGGCCTCGATGTTCACGCACAGGTAGTGCGCCTTGTTCAGCTTGTTGATCTGGTAGGCCAACTGACGGCGGCCCCAGTCTTCGACGCGGTGTACCTTGCCGCCGCCCGCAGCGATCAGGCTCTTATAACGTTCCAGCATGGCCGGAACCTGTTCGCTTTGATCCGGATGGATCAGTAAAACGACTTCGTAATGACGCATGACACTCCTTGTGGATAAAGCCACCCGCAGCGTCGCAAACGGAGGTGGCAAGGGAAAACCGCGGATTATAACAGTCGCGGCTCTTCAAGCTGCAGCCGGCAGCAAGCCCGCAACACCGTACAGCACGGCCAATTCACGCAGCCGCGCGGGCAGATTGCGCACGGCGAAGCCGCGCCCGCGTGCGGCCGCCTGACGGCGGATTTCGAGCAGCACAGCCAGCGCAGAGGAATCGAACTGCACGAGCGCACTGGCATCGACTACCGCCGAATCGTGAGGCTGGCCGGCCAAACCGGCCAGCCCTTGTTCCAACATGTGGGCGCAGGCAGGCGCCTCGTCGTGGGTGATCCGCTGGGGCAAAACCAACATTACGCGCTCCTGGTTTCAGTTGCGGGGGTCGCCATTTTGCAGCGCTTTGTTGCGCTCGGCCAATGCGTTAATCAAGCCGTCGATCCCGTGCGCGTTGATTTCCTGCGCGAACTGGGTACGGTAGGTGTCGACCAGCCAAATGCCCATCACGTTGAGGTTGTAGACGCGCCAGCCGCCGGGAGCATCCTGTGCTTTTGCAAGGCGGTAGTCGATTTGTACGGCTTTACCGCCGCCGTTGGCATTGCGTACGACGGTACGCACCAAAACATCGGTATCGCCGGGAGCCGCGCGAAAGGGCTGCAGCGTGACGGTCTGGTCGGAAACCTGGGTGAGCGCGCCCGCATAGGTCCGCACCAGCAGCGTCTTGAACTCTTGCTGCAAGCGCTGTTTTTGTTCAGGCGCGGCCTGACGCCAAGCGGGGCCAACGGTTGCAGCCGTCATGCGCTGGAAATCGATGTTGGGCATGACCTGGTCGTTGACCAATTGCATGATCTTGCTCATATCCCCGGCGCGGATGGACTTATCGGCGCGGATCTGGCTGAGTACATCGGTGGTCACGCGCTGTATCAGCGCGTCGGGCGCTTCTTCAGCAGCGTACGCCGGACGCGCCAGACCCAGCGCCAGCGCACCGAACGCGGCCAGCAACAGCGCCAAGAAACCGTATCGGATCCTGATCGGATAAAGCCCCAAACGAGGCAAAAAGATATTCATCATGAGGTGCTCTCCCATTCAAAAAACAATACAGAAAAACAGGTACAGAAAACCGGTGGTGCGCATGCGCTCACATACCTACCACCCCAGTGTACTCAGCACAGCGCAACGTGAAATTGCGCGCGCGGATCAGGGCTATTGCCCTGCGCCAGGACGGCCCAAGGTTTGCGGGGTTACGGATTTACGATCTCGCCAATCACAATAACGTTATCCGCCACGTCATCCGCCTTCCCAGGCCCGGATGCTGGACCGGTGCCGGCTTGCGGAGCAACGGCGGGCCCCATGGAAAAGGACGTCTGCGACGCAGGCGCCTCAGGCGCGCTGCTGTGGTCTTGGGGCGCACTGTCCTGGCTGCCCTGAATAATCGGGCTATCCGGCCCGTTCTGACTCTCAGGATCGGGCAGCCGCCCATCGTCTGGCCCATGACCGGGTGAAGCGGGAGACTCGGGCGGATTGCCATGGTAAACGTCGCTGCGGCGTTTTTGCAGCCAAGCATCGCGCATGAACGAGTATTTGTCCAGTGCCAAGCCATCGACCATCGACTCCACCGGCAGCAATTTCGCGCGCCGGTCTACCACGTTCACCACGTACAGCGAATTGCGCACGGGAACGTCGTGGACAACGCGGGAAATCATCCCGCCGTAGTAATAATCGGCGGGCAACGCGACCGTATCGCGCAGGGTCGAGGGGCCGAGGAAAGGCAACACGATATAGGGCCCCGGCGGCACGCCCCAGTAACCCAGGGTTTCACCTAAATCCTCCGGATGACGCTGAATGCCCAGATCAGTGGCCACGTCGAGCAAGCCGCCCAAACCAAAGACCGTGTTGACGTTCACCCGCATGAAAGTCTGCGCGCTATCCTGTGCCTGCAGTTGCAACACGCTATTGACGAAGTTCCACACATCGCCAAGGTTGTTGAAGAAATTGGTCACGCCGGTGCGCACGAGCTCGGGCACATGGTCACGATAGGCCACCGCGACGGGACGGATAACGGCCTTGTCAACGGCGTTGTTGAAGCTATCCACTTTGCGGTTCAGAGGCTCCAGCGGATCAGCCGGATTGCGCGTAGGACCGCTGGCACAGCCGGCCAGACACACCGCCGCCAGCATCACGGCGCTCAGGCCCGCAAGCGGCCTCGTGTGGACGTGGATACGGTGAATACGAGCTCCCTTCATAGCACTTATTGGATTAACGTTTGTCTCCAGCGCCTGAATTGCCTTCGGCGGCCTTGCTGTACATCAACTGACCGATCAGATCTTCAAGCACCACGGCAGACTGGGTCGTGGTGATACGGTCGCCGTCCTGCAAATCTTTGTCGTCCGGACCGGGCGTGATGCCGATGTATTGATCGCCAAGCAGCCCGCTGGTGAGAATTTTCACCGAACTGTCGCGCGGGAAGTGATAGCGCGATTGCAGCGCGAGCACCACCGAGGCCTGAAAGGTTTTGTCGTCGAACTGGATCGACTCGACGCGACCGACCACCACCCCGGCGCTGCGCACCGCGGTCTGCGGTTTCAACCCGCCGATATTATCGAACTGCGCATTAACGCGGTAGGTGGACTGAAAGTTCAGACTCAACAGGTTGGCCGATTGCAGCGCGAGAAACAACAGCGCCACGAGACCGATCAGAACGAATAAACCAACCCATAAATCATTGCGTGAACGCTGCATCTTCTGACTCCTCAAATGCTGAACATCATCGCGGTCAATAAGAAATCAAACCCCAGCACCGCCAGCGAAGCGACGACGACGGTGCGTGTGGTGGCCCTGGATACCCCTTCGGGCGTGGGACGCGCGGCATAGCCTTCGAGCAGCGCCACGAAGGTGACCGTCAGGCCGAACACGATGCTCTTGGCCACGCCATTGCCCAAGTCGGCCCAGACATCGACGCCGGCTTTCATCTGGCCCCAGAAGGCGCCGCCATCGAGCCCGATCATCGGCACCGCAACGATCCAACCGCCGATGATGCCCACCGCGCTGAACACCGCCGCCAACAAGGGCATGACGATCACACCGGCCCAGAAACGCGGCGCCAGGATGCGCATGACCGGATCGACCGCCATCATCTCCATCGCACCGAGCTGCTCGCCGGCTTTCATCAAGCCAATCTCGGCCGTCAACGAAGTGCCGGCGCGCCCTGCGAACAGCAGCGCCGCAACCACGGGGCCGAGTTCGCGCACCAAGCTGAGCGCCACCAGCAAGCCCAGGGCATCCGCCGAGCCGTAGCGTTGCAGGGTGTAATAGCCTTGCAAGCCGAGCACAAAACCGACGAACAGGCCGGAAACCGCGATGATCGCCAGCGAGTAGTTGCCCAGAAAATGAATCTGGTCGCGCACCAGGGCAAAGCGCCGCAGCGTGGCCGCGCCAGGCCAGAGCAAGCGTGTCAGCAGACGCGTGCCCCAGCCCACGTCGGTGAGCTTGGAGCGCACCGCAAAACCAAGATCTGCAGGGTTGTACCAACTCACGCGCGGCCTCCGCGAATTTTTTTACGCCGGCCCGACCGGCCCAGAGCACCGAAATCGTTCTCGATACTGACCGCCGGATAGTGAAAGCGCACCGGCCCTTCGGCCAATGCATTGACGAATTGGTGCACCAGCGGATCGTCGCTCTGGCGCACTTGATCGGGCGCGCCCTGGGCTGCGACCTTGCCGTTGGCCAGGATGATGACGTGATCGGCGATGCGGAAAGTCTCGTCCAAATCGTGCGAGACGATCACGCTGGTCAGCCCCAGCGCATCATTGAGCTTGCGGATCAGCCGCGCCGCCGTGCCCAGTGAGATCGGGTCGAGTCCAGCGAACGGCTCATCGTACATCACCAATTCCGGGTCGAGCGCGATCGCGCGCGCCAGCGCCACGCGCCGCGCCATTCCGCCCGAGATTTCGCTGGGCATCAAGTCGCGTGCGCCGCGCAGGCCCACGGCATCGAGCTTCATGAGCACGATGTCGCGCACCATCGCCTCGGACAACCGGGTGTGCTCTCGCAAGGGAAACGCCACGTTGTCGAACACGCTCATATCGGTGAACAGCGCACCGAACTGAAACAACATCCCCATGCGCCGGCGCAGCGCGAACAACGCGGGCTGTTCCAGCGTGCTGACGTTCTGCCCGCCAAACAGCACTTGGCCGAACTGGGGTTTGATCTGGCCACCGATCAGGCGCAGCACCGTGGTCTTGCCGCCGCCCGAAGCGCCCATCAGTGCCGTCACCTTGCCGCGCGGCACGCTGAAACTAATGCTATCGAGCACGGGACGGGCGTCATAACCGAAATGCAGATTACGCAGTTCGACCAAGGTGGCAGGGGGTCCGGCAGTGACGGCAGTCGGTAGGTTCATCAGCATTGAGTCATCAAAAAGCCCTCGTCCTTTTGGAAGGATGGCAGGCCCATGAAGCTGGCAATAATAAATGAACCGAACGGGCTGGGTTATCTCTTTGCGCGCAAGGCTGTATTTAAGCAGGCCCTAAGTGGGCCGAAATCGGGCGATTGGGTGGACGATTGGGCGGCCCAGTCGCTTGCATGGGCACCAGCCCATGCGGCGCGCCATGGGCCACCCACTCATCCCGATTGCGGCCCAACGTGAGCTATTTGAGATCGTAAACAGGTTCTAAAGGTCTGCATCGTCAGGCTCAACGCAACCCGTGCAGCAGTGTGCTTAGCGCGGCAGTTCGCTGGCGCCCATCAAATAGGCGTCGATCGCCCGCGCGGCTTGCCGTCCTTCGCGGATCGCCCAGACCACCAGCGACTGGCCGCGGCGCATGTCCCCTGCAGCAAAAACCTTGGGCACGCGGGTGGCATAGCCGCCGCTCGCATCCGTCGAAGCCTTGACGTTGCCGCGCGCGTCCTTTTCGACGCCGAAGGCTTCCAGCACGGGCGCCACCGGGCCAAGGAAGCCCATTGCCAGCAGCACGAGATCGGCCTGGAGTGTTTGCTCGGAACCAGGGACTTCGCTCATCTTGCCCTCCTTCCACTGCACGCGCACGGTTTTCAGGCCGGTGACGTGGCCCTTCTCGCCGATGAACTTCTTGGTCGCGATGGCAAATTCGCGCGTACAGCCTTCTTCGTGACTGGAGCTGGTGCGCAAGCGCAGCGGCCAGTAGGGCCAGGTCAGCGGGCGGTTTTCACGCTCGGGCGGCTGAGGCAGCAGTTCGAATTGGGTCACACTGGCCGCACCGTGGCGATTGCTGGTGCCCACACAATCGCTGCCGGTGTCGCCGCCGCCGATCACGATGACGTGCTTGCCGTGCGCGCGCAGTTGGCCCTTGACGTGGTCGCCCGCGTTGACGCGATTTTGTTGCGGCAGGAATTCCATCGCGAAATGGATGCCGTCCAGATCACGGCCCGGCACGCTCAGATCACGCGATTGCTCGGCGCCGCCGGCCAGCAGCACGGCGTCGAAGTCTTTGAGCAACTGTTCCGGCGTGACGGTTTCCTGGGCCAGGTTGGTGACTTTGGCACCCGCGCCGAGCGGTGCCTTGGTTTTTCCCACAACCACGCCCGTACGGAAAGTGACGCCCTCGGCTTGCATCTGCGTGACGCGTCGATCGATAGCGCTCTTGTCCAGCTTGAAATCGGGGATGCCGTAGCGCAACAGCCCACCGATGCGATCGTTCTTCTCGAACACCGTCACAGCGTGTCCGGCGCGCGCCAGTTGCTGCGCGGCCGCCATGCCCGCGGGGCCCGAGCCGACCACGGCCACGCGTTTCCCGCTGGGATGCGCCGCCACGCGCGGCTGGACCCAGCCCGCTGCCCAAGCGCGGTCGATGATCGCGTGTTCGAGCGACTTGATGCCGACCGCCTCGCCATTGACGTTGAGCACGCACGCGGCCTCGCACGGCGCGGGGCAGATGCGGCCGGTGAATTCGGGAAAGTTGTTGGTCGAGTCAAGGACGGCGAAGGCATGCTCCCAATCGCCACGATGGACCAGATCGTTGAAGTCCGGAATGATGTTGTTGACCGGACAGCCGTTGTTGCAAAAAGGCGTCCCGCAATCCATGCAGCGCGCGCCTTGTGTTTGGGCCTGCGCGTCGTTCAGGCCAATGACGAATTCCTTGTAGTTTTTGACACGCTCGGCGACGGGCAAATAGCCCTCTTCGATGCGTTCGTATTCCATGAAGCCGGTGATCTTTCCCATGGTGCTGCCCTGTGTTTTCTCAATGACTTGAATAAATGAAACGCCCCCTGCCGCCATCAGCCGGCCGCAAGGGTGCGCAGACCCGACCCGTCAACGCTGGAGCGTGGCGGGCTCGATGGCGTGCGGCTCCCGGCCCGCGTGCGCGTCGTTGCCGGCACCGGCGATTTGCACCTTGCGCGCGTGAATTTCGATCAAGGCCCGCTTGTATTCGTTAGGGAACACCTTGACGAAGCGCGCGCGCGCGTTGGCCCAGTCGTCGAGCAAGGCGCGTGCGCGTTTGCTGCCGGTCCAGCGGTGATGCTCTTCGAGCAGGCGGCGCAGCAGTTCCTCATCGGTCTGCCCGCAGTGCCAGGTCGCGTGGTTGCCGCCGGCGCGTTGCTCGGCGCCGGTGAGCACTTTCTCGAGCGTGACCATCGCGGGGTTGCAGCGCGAGGCGAACTGGCCCTCCTCGTCATAAACGTAGGCCACACCGCCGCTCATTCCGGCGGCGAAGTTGCGCCCGGTCTGGCCCAGCACGACGACGGTGCCGCCGGTCATGTATTCACAGCCGTGATCGCCGGTGCCTTCCACCACCGCCGTCGCGCCCGACAGACGCACCGCGAAGCGCTCGCCTGCGACGCCGCACAGATACGCCTCGCCCGTGGTCGCGCCATACAGCGCGGTGTTGCCCACGACGATGTTGCGCATGGCCTCGCCACGAAAATCCAGGCTCGGGCGGACCACGATGCGCCCGCCCGACAAGCCCTTGCCGGTGTAATCGTTGGCATCGCCGATCAGGTACAGCGTGATGCCGCGCGCCAGGAAAGCGCCGAAGGATTGCCCGCCGGTGCCTTCGAGCTGGATGCGGATCGAATCATCGGGCAGGCCCTGCGAGTGCACCCTGGTGAGCGCGCCCGAAAGCATCGCGCCGACGGAGCGGTTGACGTTGCGCACCACTTCCATGAACTGCACGCGCTCGCCGCCCTCGATGGCGGGACGCGATTTTTCGATCAGCTTGTGATCCAGGCTCTTTTCCAGGCCGTGGTCCTGTGTTTCCGCGTGATACCGGGCCACTTCGGCGGGCACTTGCGCGCGCGCGAACAGGCGCGAAAAATCCAGCCCGCGCGCTTTCCAGTGCGCGAGCCCCTGGCGCATATCAAGCAAGTCGCTGCGGCCAATGAGTTGGTCGAATGTGCGGATTCCCAATTGCGCCATGATCTGACGCGCTTCCTCAGCGACGAAGAAGAAGTAATTGACGACGTACTCGGGCTGCCCCGAAAACTTTTTACGCAATGCCGGGTCTTGCGTGGCCACACCCACTGGGCAGGTATTGAGGTGGCACTTGCGCATCATGATGCAGCCTTCCGTGACCAGCGGCGCGGTGGCAAAACCGAACTCGTCCGCGCCCAGCAGGGCCGCGATGATCACGTCGCGCCCGGTTTTCATCTGCCCGTCGGCCTGCACGCGGATGCGCCCGCGCAAGCGGTTGAGCACCAAGGTCTGTTGCGTTTCGGCCAGACCGATTTCCCACGGGCCGCCGGCGTGCTTGATCGACGACAAGGGCGAGGCGCCGGTGCCGCCGTCGTATCCGGAGATCACCACGTGGTCGCTCTTGCACTTGGCCACGCCCGCCGCGATGGTGCCCACGCCCACTTCGCTGACCAGTTTGACGCTGATGCTGGCGTGCGGCGCGACGTTCTTCAAGTCGTGGATCAGTTGCGCCAAATCCTCGATCGAATAAATGTCGTGGTGCGGCGGCGGCGAGATCAAACCCACGCCGGGCACCGAATAGCGCAGCTGGCCGATGTACGGGGACACCTTGCCGCCGGGCAACTGGCCGCCCTCGCCGGGCTTGGCGCCTTGGGCCATCTTGATCTGGATCTGATCGGCCGAAGTCAGGTACTCGGCGGTCACGCCAAAGCGCCCCGAGGCCACCTGCTTGATGCGCGAACGCAGCGAATCGCCCGCCTGGAGCACCAGATCGGTCTCGATGTTGGCCGCGCCGATCACGCTTTTGAGCGTGTCGCCCTGTTTGACCGGGATGCCCTTGAGCTCGTTGCGATAGCGCGCCGGGTCTTCGCCGCCTTCGCCGGTGTTGCTCTTGCCGCCGATGCGATTCATCGCGATCGCCAGCGTGGCGTGCGCCTCGGTGCTGATCGAACCGAGCGACATCGCGCCGGTAACAAAACGCTTGACGATCTCGCTTGCGGGCTCGACTTCATCGACGGGAATCACCTGGGCCGGATCGAAGCGGAACTCGAACAGGCCGCGCAGCGTCATGTGACGGCGGCTCTGGTCGTTGATGATCTGCGCGTACTCCTTGTATGTGGCGAAATTGTTGGCGCGCGTGCTGTGCTGCAATTTGGCGATGGCATCAGGCGTCCACATATGCTCTTCCCCACGCGCGCGCCAAGCGTATTCGCCGCCCGCCTCAAGCATGCGCGCAAGCACCGGGTCATTGCCGAACGCCACTTCGTGCATGCGGATGGCTTCCTGCGCGATTTCGAACACGCCAATGCCCTCGACCCGGCTGGCGGTGCCGGTGAAGTACTTGTCGACCGTCTCGCCGTTCAGCCCGATCGCCTCGAACAGTTGCGCACCGCAATACCCCATGTAGGTGCTGACCCCCATCTTGGACATGATTTTGGACAGTCCCTTGCCGATCGCCTTGATGTAGTTGGCGATCGCCTTCTTCGCGCTCAGCTCACCCGGCAGGTCTTCGTGCATCGCGCTCAGCGTTTCCAGCGCGAGGTACGGATGTACGGCCTCGGCGCCATAGCCCGCGAGCACGGCGAAGTGGTGCACTTCGCGCGCCGAGCCGGTCTCCACCACCAGCCCGGCGGTGGTGCGCAGCCCTTCGCGCACGAGGTATTGGTGAATGGCCGAGAGCGCGAGCGCGGCGGGAATCGCGACCTGTCGCGCGTTTAGCGCGCGATCGCTCACGATCAAGATGTTGTGGCCGCCACGAATCGCATCAACCGCCTCGGCGCACAGCGAGGCGAGCTTGGCTTCGACGCCCTCCTTGCCCCAAGCCAGCGGGTAGGTGATGTCGAGCACGTGGCTTTTGAACTTGCCCTGGGTATAGGTGTCGATGTAGCGCAGCTTGGCCATCTCGGCGAAATCGAGAATGGGCTGACTCACCTCCAGCCGCATCGGCGGATTGATCTGGTTGATATCCAGCAAATTCGGTTTGGGACCGATAAAAGAGACCAGGCTCATCACGATCGCCTCGCGGATCGGGTCGATCGGCGGGTTGGTCACTTGCGCGAACAACTGTTTGAAATAGTTGTACAGCGGCTTACTTCTGTCGGAGAGCACCGCCAGCGGCGAGTCGTTGCCCATGGAGCCGATGCTTTCCTCGCCGGCGCGCGCCATCGGGCTGAGCAGGAACTTGATGTCTTCCTGCGTGTAACCGAACGCTTGCTGGCGGTCGAGCAAACTGGCTTCGCTCTTGAACGCGGGCGGCTTCTGGGCTTGCAGGCTGTCGAGCCGGATACGCAGCCCCTCGATCCACTGCTTGTACGGTTTGCTATTGGCCAGCAGCGCCTTGACCTCCTCATCGTCGATCATGCGGCCCTGTTCAAGATCGATCAGGAACATCCGGCCCGGCTGCAGGCGCCACTTGCGCACGATCTTCTGCTCAGGAATGGGCAGCACCCCGGTTTCCGAGGCCATGATGACCAGATCGTCATCGGTCACGCAATAGCGCGAAGGGCGCAGACCGTTGCGGTCCAGCGTGGCGCCGATTTGGCGGCCATCGGTGAACACGATCGAAGCCGGACCATCCCAGGGCTCGAGCATCGCCGCGTGATATTCGTAGAAGGCGCGGCGGCGCGGGTCCATGGTGACGTGCTGCTCCCACGGTTCGGGAATCATCATCATCACCGCCTGGCTGATCGGATAGCCGGCCATCGTGAGCAATTCCAGGCAATTGTCAAAAATCGCGGTATCGGACTGGCCCGGGAAGGAGATCGGGTAGAGCTTGGCCAGATCGGCGCCGAGCACGGGCGAGCTCATCACGCCCTCGCGTGCGCGCATCCAGTTGTAGTTGCCCTTGACGGTGTTGATTTCGCCGTTGTGCGCGATGTAGCGGAAAGGATGCGCCAGCGGCCACTCGGGGAAGGTATTGGTCGAGAAGCGCTGATGCACCAAGCCAAGCGCGGAAATACAGCGCGAATCCTGCAAATCGAGATAGTAAGTACCCACCTGCCCCGCCAGCAGCAGCCCCTTATAAATCACCGTGCGGCTGCTCATGCTCGTCACGTAATACTCTTTGCTGTGCTTGAGCTTGAGGCGCTGGATGGCGGCGCTGGCGGTTTTGCGGATGACGTAGAGCTTGCGTTCGAGCGCATCCTGCACGATCACGTCGGTGCCGCGCCCGATGAAAACCTGGCGAATGACCGGCTCCTTGGTGCGCACGGCCGGCGACATCGGCATCTCGTGATTGACCGGCACATCGCGCCAGCCCAGCAGCCGCTGGCCCTCGGCCTTGATGGCACGCTCCATTTCCTGCACGCAAGCCAGCCGCGAGGCGTGCTCCTTGGGCAGGAAGATCATGCCCACGCCGTACTCGCCCGGCGGCGGCAATTCAACGCCCTGGCGAGCCATCTCTTCACGATACAGCGAATCAGGGATCTGAATCAGGATGCCCGCGCCATCGCCCATCAGCTTGTCGGCGCCGACCGCACCGCGGTGATCGAGGTTTTCAAGAATCTTGAGCGCCTGCGTGATGATGGCGTGGCTCTTCTCGCCCTTGATGTGCGCCACGAAGCCCACGCCGCACGCATCGTGCTCATGTTCCTTCGCATACAGGCCCTGTTCTTGAAGATGCTCGATTTCGGCAGCCGTGATCATGGAATTTCTCGAGGTTTTGCGGAAAAGCGCGAAGGATACAGGCTTTCCGGACCCATTTTAATTGGGGTCAGATTCCAATTATTTCCTCCATCCAATAACTACAAATTTAATAGGGACAGATTAAGATTTGCCGGATGGCCGCCCCGCGTGCCCTTTGCGAACGCGGCGCCCGGCCTGCTTCTGGATCGCATCCAGATACCCCGCATCACCCAGCGCCCAGCCGCGCAGCGCGGCCTCGGTCAAGCGCTGATGCTCGGTGGTGCCGATGCCCGCATGCACCAGTTCGGCATAGGCCGCCTCGCGCGCGAAGGGCGTGTTGCCCAGCGCCCAGTAAAGAGAATGGGGCGTGATCATTTTGTCCGCGCGCAGGCCGACGTAGTGGCCGTAACTGGACCACGGGTATTCGCGCGGATCGCCCACCATGCCGGCGCGCACCGGGTTCAGGTCGATATAGACCATGCAGGCTAAAAAATAGCGTTCGGTCTGGATCAGGGTCGAGCGGTAACGCCCTTCCCACAGGGTCCCGCTGCGCCCGTGCCGGTCGTTGAAGTAGCGCACATAGCGCCGCCCGACCGCTTGCATCCATTGCGGCAGGCCGTCTGCGGTATGGGGCGTGGCCAGCAGGTGGAAATGGTTGTCCATCAGCACATAAGCGTGCAGCGCGACTTGGAAGCCGGTGGCGCCCTCGGCCAGCAGCGCCAGCAGCATTTGGCGATCGGCGTGATCGCGCACGATGACTTGCCGGTTGTTGCCGCGATGGATGACGTGGTGCGGCTGGCCCGGCACGGTCAAGCGGGGTAAGCGGGCCATGTGGGGTTACTCCAAACTCACGGACGCATCGTTTTTTAAGTGATCACACACGAATGGAAAACGAACCGTCCCCAGCGCCTCCAGCCCGAACTGCGCCAACAGCTCGCGCAAGCGCGTGGCGGCGCTCGCCGTGCGCTGTCCGGTATAGCGGGCGATGATGAGTTCGTTTTTAAGGCTGTGCTCCCAGCCGACCAGCTCCGTCACCGTCACCTGGTAGCCGCACGCCTGCAAATACAGGCAGCGCAGCACGTTGGTCAACTGACTGCCGATTTCGCGCGTGTGCAGCGGATGGCGCCACAACTCGGCCAGCGGCGTGCGCGCCAATGCGAGCGCCTTACTGGCGCGCAGACACGCCGCAACTTCCGCCTGGCAGCACGGCGCCAGCACCATGAAGCGCGCCTGCTTGACCAGCCCGAAGGCGATCGCGTCGTCGGTCGCGGTGTCGCAGGCGTGCAGGGCCGTGACGACATCGATACGCTCGGGCAAATCGGGCGAAACCGCCGCCTGCGCCGCGCTCAGGTTCAGGAAGGACATGCGCGCAAAGCCCAGCCGCTGCGCCAGCGCGCGCGAACGCTCGACCAGTTCGGACCGCGTTTCGATGCCATAGATGTGCCCGCCCGCGCGTGCGCGAAAGAACAGGTCGTACAAGATGAAGCCCAGATACGATTTGCCCGCGCCGTGGTCGGCCAGCCTCGCATGCGCGCCCTGTTCGGGCAATTCGAGCAGCAGCTTTTCGATGAACTGGAACAGGTGCTCGACCTGCTTGAGCTTGCGCCGCGCGTCCTGATTGAGCCGCCCTTCACGCGTGAGGATGTGCAGCGCCTGGAGCAACTCGACCGACTGGCCGGGGCGCAACTCGGCCAGCACGGCGGGGTCGATCGCCGGGCGCTGCGCGAGCGTTTGCGCCCGATCCGCCTGGGCGCCGGTCTTGGCTTTGCGCGAGGTTCTGGTGTTCATGATGAATGCGCCTCCTGGGCCTCCTGGGCCTTTGGGGTCTCTTGGGTTTGTTGCGCACCGGGCGGCGTCAGCGGCGCCCGCAACGCGGTGCGCTGAACGCCCAGCGCGAGGGCGGGGGCACCGGAGGCCGTGCGCAGCCGCGGCAGGCCCTTGGGCGCCAGCGCAATCAACACGATCGCGCCGATCGCCAGCGCAATCGCCGCGCGGTTGACCCAGGACAGCCGTTCGCCGAACCCGAGTGCGCCGACCAGCGCGGCAAGCGCCACCACGCCGATGTTCATGCTCGCAAACACGACCGCCGGCTGGCTGGGCAGCGCGCGATGGGCGGACACATAAAAAATGATGTTGCCGAAGTTGAGCAAACCCAGCAGCAGACCTGCCGCCCCATTGCGCCAGGTGACCGGCGCCACGCCGCGCCACGCCCGCAGCGCCTGCCATGCCGCCATGCCGATGAACGCGAGCGTGAAGCTGATCTGAAGCGAGGCCGCGAACGGCGTTCCCGCCGCGGCGATCTGCTTGAGCATCACGTCAACAGCGGCGAAGCCGACCCAAACCACAAGCAGCGCAGGCAGTGCGCGAGCGCCTTTTTCCACGGGCTCCCGGCCTGGGCGCGCCAGAATGCCGAGCACCGCCAGCAGGCCCAGCGCCAACCCGGACAGCTTCATCATGCCGGCGCGCTCGCCAAACAGAAAAAAAGCCGCCAGCAGGGACAGCAGCAGCGATAGACGCTGTGCAATATCCGTGCGCACCATGCCGGCGCGCCGCACGCTTGCGGCCAACACCAGAAACAGCGACGGCAGCACCACCGCCAGCCCCAGCAACGCGAACCAAGGCGTTCCCGGTTGTGTCAGACTTGTCAGCGGTGTCTGCCAGATCAGCGCGCAGAGCACAGCGGCCGCAAGGTAGTTCCACATGACGGCCTGCGCGACATCGATATCGAAGCGCCGCGCGACCTTGAGCAATACGGAAACCAGAACACTGCAAACAGCACTGAGCAAAACAAAAGACATGGCGCAGTCATGGCAAAAAAAGAAAAGAGGCGCGCCCCAATCTGAAGGACACCCCCTGCAAACCGTGTCAGCACATGCAAACACGACCAGAACATACCACCACTGCCCGCCCCGAATATCGCGCAACGACCGGCAATGCGCGCCATCGCAGCGCGCCACGGGTGAGCGCGTGCTCCTGCTATTTTTTAAGCTTCTACGATGCCCAAGGAAAAAACCATTTACGTCTGTAACGACTGCGGCGGCACGAGCCCTCGGTGGCTGGGCAAGTGCCCGGCCTGCGCGGCGTGGAATACGCTGATCGAGCAGCGGGCCGCGCCGGCTGCCGCCGCTGCGGGGCAGAACCGCCTGAGCGCGGCGCAGGCCCCATACACTGCGCTGGCGGGCACGTCGGAGGTGGCGCTGCTGTGCGAGATCGAAGCCACGCAAATCGCGCGCACGCCCACCGGGATCGGGGAGCTCGACCGCGTGCTGGGCGGCGGGATCGTTGCCGGCGGGGTGACGCTGATCGGCGGCGATCCGGGGATAGGCAAATCGACATTGCTGCTGCAGGCGGCCGATGCGCTGCAACGCAGCGGCCACAACGCGCTGTACGTGACGGGCGAGGAAAGTGGCGCTCAGGTTGCGCTGCGCTCGCGCCGGCTCGGGCTGGATCATTCGCAGGTGCAGATCCTCAGTGAAATCCAGCTGGAAAAGATCCTCGCCGTGCTCGATGCCGGGCGGCCAGCGATTGCGGTGATCGATTCGATCCAAACCCTTTACTCCGACCAGCTCAGTTCCGCGCCCGGCTCGGTCGCGCAGGTGCGCGAGTGTGCGGCGCATCTGACGCGCTTTGCCAAGTTGAGCGGCACCGCCATCGTCCTGGTCGGCCATGTGACCAAGGAAGGCGCGCTGGCCGGCCCGCGCGTGCTCGAACACATGGTCGATACCGTGCTGTATTTCGAGGGCGATCCCCATTCAAGCTTCCGGCTGGTGCGCGCGATCAAGAACCGCTTTGGCGCTGTCAACGAAATCGGCGTGTACGCCATGACCGAGCGCGGTCTGCGCGGCGTCGCCAATCCGAGTGCGATTTTTCTGGCGCAGCACGCGCAGCCGGTGCCCGGTTCGGTGGTGCTGGTCACGCTCGAAGGCACGCGCCCGATGCTGGTGGAAGTGCAGGCCCTGGTCGACGCCGGCGGCCCCAGTGCGCGCCGCCTGAGCGTGGGTTTGGAGCGCGACCGGCTGGCGATGCTGCTGGCGGTGCTGCACCGGCACGCGGGCGTGGCGTGCATGGATCAGGATGTGTTTGTCAACGCCGTCGGCGGTGTGCGCATCAGCGAACCGGCGGCGGATTTGGCGGTGCTGCTGGCGATCACCTCCAGCCTGCGCGCCAAGCCGCTGCCCAAGGGTTTTGTCGCGTTCGGGGAAGTGGGCCTGGCCGGCGAGATACGGCCGGCGCCACGGGGGCAGGAGCGCTTGCGTGAAGCGGCCAAACTCGGCTTTTCGAGCGCGATCGTGCCCCGGGCCAATTTACCCAAAAAGGGGGCCGCCCAGGGTCAGGAATTCGAGGGCCTGACCATTTACCCGGTCGAGCGCGTGGAGCAGGCGATCGAGCAGGCGCGCCAGATTGCGCAACAGGCTTGAATTGCAATTGCTTCGCGACTGCGGAAATAGTGTGAACAACCTATTGAAACATCACACCTAGCGAAACAAGGCGTTGATTTTGTCCAGAACCGCCTGACCTGGGCACAGCTCTTTCGCGCCCAGTGTATTGAGCGGTACGGCCACGGTGTTGAGATGCTCGTGCAAGTCGTGCGCGTTGGGGTCGACATAGAGCAAGCCCGTGACGATTTCGCCTTTGGCCTGATGGGCATGCACATAGCTCATCGCGGCGACGCGGTCGGTCGGATCGAAATCGGCTTCGATTTTGTGCAACCGCAGCATGCTGCCATCGTGCAACTCCACATCGGCGGCTTCTCCAGGCGCATAACTGACCGTGATGGGCTGGCGCGGTGCAATGAAATCGAGCTGGTTGACCGCATCGTTGTGTGCACGCACATATTCGTAGCTTTGGGTGTTGCGATCTTGGTTGTTGAAGCTCACGCAGGGGCTGATCACTTCGATGAAGGACATGCCCTTGTGCACGATGGCGGCCTTGATCAGCGGTATGAGCTGGTGCTTGTCGCCGGAGAAGCCGCGCCCGACAAAGCTTGCGCCAAGTTGCATCGCCAAGCCGACCAGATCCAGCGGCGTCTCGGTATTGCGCAGGCCTTTTTTGGAGACAGCGCCATCATCGGCGGTGGCCGAGAACTGCCCTTTGGTCAGGCCATAGACGCCATTGTTTTCGACGATATAGACCATGTTGACGCTGCGCCGCATCACATGCACGAACTGGCCCATGCCGATGGAGGCGGAGTCGCCGTCGCCGGAGACGCCCAGGTACAGCAGATCGCGGTTGGCCAAGTTGGCGCCCGTCAGTGCCGAGGGCATGCGTCCGTGCACGGTGTTGAATCCGTGCGACGGGCCAAGAAAGTAATCGGGGGTCTTGGCGCTGCAACCAATGCCTGAGACTTTGGCCACCCGGTGCGGTTCGATGGCAAGCTCCCAGCACGCGTGGATGATGGCCGCCGAGATCGAGTCGTGCCCGCAACCGGCGCACAGGGTCGAGTTGGCGCCTTCGTAATCGCGGCGCGTAAAGCCCCGCGCGTTGATCGGGAGGGTCGGGTGATGCAGCTTGGGTTTGGCGAGGTAGGTCACGGCAAGGGTCTCTGAAGTACGTGGGCCATAGAGTGCAAACAGGAGCGGGCGAAACCGGACGGCGCAGCCGGGTGGAGCGTCAAGCCGCCTGGACTTGTTGCGCGATCTGCTGCTTGATCGCGCCCATGATGAAGCGCGCGGTAATCGGCGTGCCGTCGTAATGCAGGACCGGCGCCAGGCGCGCAGGGTCGATGCCGAATTCGTTGATGAGCATAGTGCGCAACTGGCCGTCGCGGTTTTGCTCGACCACGAACACGCGCTCGTGCGCGGCCACGAAATCGGCCACCGAATTGGCGAACGGGAAGGCGCGCACACGCACCGTGTCCAGATGTACGCCCTCCTGCTCCAGCACGGCCACGGCTTCGTCCATCGCCGGGCTGGTGGAGCCGTAATAAATCGCGCCATAGGGCGTTTTTTGCGATGCCTGACGCGCGATGGGCGGGGGCACGATCTGCTTGGCGTGATCGAACTTCTGGAGCAGGCGCTGCATGTTGTAGACGTAGTCGGCGCCGCGCTCGGAATACTTCGCATACGGGTTGCGCGAGGTGCCGCGCGTGAAGTACGCGCCGCGCGTAGGGTGCGTGCCGGGATAGGTGCGGTACGCAATGCCGTCGCCGTCCACGTCCTTGTAGCGGCCAAAGTCTTTGCCCGCTTCCAGTTCTTCGGCGGTCATGACCTTGCCGCGGTCGTATTCGCGCGTGTCGTCCCACTCGAATGGCTTGCACAGGCGCCGGTTCATGCCGATGTCCAGATCGCTCATGACGAAGATCGGGGTTTGCAGGCGTTCGGCCAGATCGAGCGCCTGCGCTGAAAACTCAAAGCACTCGGTCGGGTCTTCCGGGAACAGCAGCACGTGCTTGGTGTCGCCGTGCGAGGCATAGGCGCAGGCGATCAAGTCGGCCTGCTGGGTGCGCGTGGGCATGCCGGTGGAAGGGCCGCCGCGCTGTACGTTGATGATGGTGACCGGCACCTCGGCGAAATAGGCCAAGCCGAAGAACTCGGTCATCAGCGAGATGCCGGGGCCCGAGGTGGCGGTGAACGAGCGCGCGCCGTTCCAGCCCGCGCCAATGGCCAGACCGATCGAGGCGGTTTCATCTTCGGTTTGCACGATCGCGACTTTGTTGGCGCCCGTGACCGGATCAACGCGGTATTTCTTGCAGTAACTCTGGAACGCCTCGGCCACACCGGTGGAGGGCGTGATCGGGTACCACGCGCACACCGTCGCCCCCCCGTAGAGCAAACCGAGCGCGGCGGCATTGTTGCCGTCGGCGAAGATGCGCTCACCCACACAGTCGGCCTTGCGCACGCGCAGCCCGATCGGGTGCGGCAGATGGTCGATCACATAGTCGTAGCCCAAGCGCAGCGCTTTGCGGTTGGCCGCAATCAGCTTTTCCTTGCTGTGATACTCCTCGTCGATCAGGTTGCCGATGGCCTCGATATCCATCCCCAGCAAGGCCAGCAAGGCGCCCACGTACATGACGTTCTTGAGCAGTTGCCGCTGGCGCGGATCTTGCCAAGCCTGATTGCAGATCGCCGTGAGCGGCACGCCGATGGAGAGCACATCGTCGCGGAATTTGGACTGGGGCAACACGCGTGTCGAGTCGTAGAGCAGGTAGCCGCCGCTATCGATCTCTTTGACGTCCACATCCCAGGTCTGCGGGTTCATGGCAACCATCATGTCCACGCCGCCGCGCCGGCCCAGCCAGCCCTGTTCGGTGACGCGCACTTCGAACCAGGTCGGCAGGCCCTGAATGTTCGAGGGAAAGATGTTGCGCGGACTGGCCGGCACGCCCAGGCGCATCACAGCCTTGGCGAACAGATCGTTCGCCGAGGCCGAACCGGAGCCGTTGACGTTGGCAAACTTGACAACGAAATCGTTGGTGGCAGTGATGGTTTTCATGCGACCGCCTCTTGCTTGACAGAATTGGGTTCGGCGTGGACTGTTTCGAGCAGAAACTTCTGCATATCCCAGGCCCCCGTCGGACAGCGCTCGGCGCACAGTCCGCAATGCAGGCAGACGTCTTCGTCCTTGACCATCACGCGCTGCGTTTTCAGTGCATCCGAAACGAACAAGCTCTGTGCGGTGTTTTGCGCTTGCGCGGATAACTGCTGGCGCAACTGCGGCTCGTCGGCATTGTGCGCAAGAGTGATGCAGTCCATCGGACAGATGTCCATGCAGGCATCGCATTCAATGCACAGCGCGCCGGTAAAAATCGTCTGCACGTCGCAGTTCAGGCAGCGCTGCGCTTCCTTCCACGCCGTTTCGGCGTTGAAACCCAGTTCCACTTCGAGCTTGATGCTCTTGAGTGTTTTGGCCGGATCCGCCCACGGCACCTTGTAGCGCGCATCGAGCGTGACGGCGTTGTCGTAGCTCCATTCGTGGATGCCCATCTTCTGGGAAACGAAGTGCGTGCGCGGCGGCGGGCGCTGCGCCACATCCCGGCCTTCGAGCAGCAACTGGATCGACAGCGCCGCCTCGTGCCCATGCGCCACGGCGGTGATGATGTTCTTGGGGCCGAACGCCGCATCGCCGCCAAAAAAGACCTTGGGCAGGCTCGACTGCATCGTTTCCTTGTTGAGCACCGGCAGCCCCCACTTGTCGAAGTCGATGCCGGTGTCGCGCTCGATCCACGGGAAGGCGTTCTCCTGGCCGACCGCGATCAGCACCTCGTCGCAGTCGAAATGCACGTCCGGCTCGCCGGTCGGAATCAGCGAGCGGCGGCCCTGCGCGTCGTACTCGGCGCGCACGATCTCGAAAGTCATGCCGGTCAAACGCCCGTTGTCATGCACGAAGGACTTGGGCACGTGCATGTTGAGGATCGGAATGCCCTCGTGCATCGCGTCTTCTTTTTCCCAGGGCGAGGCTTTCATTTCCTCGAAGCCCGAGCGCACGATCACTTTCACGTCCTCGCCGCCCAGGCGGCGCGCGGAGCGGCAGCAATCCATCGCGGTGTTGCCCCCGCCCAGCACGATCACGCGCTTGCCGACCTTGCTGACGTGGCCGAAGTACACCGAGGCCAGCCAGTCGATGCCCAGGTGGATGTGCGCCTTGGCCTCATCGCGCCCCGGCACGTGCAGATCGCGCCCGCGCGGCGCGCCGCTGCCGACGAACACCGCGTCGTAGCCTTGCGCCAGCAGCGCCTTCATCGAGTCGATGCGGCAGTTGCTCACGAACTCCACGCCCATGTC
>JAITWT010000112.1 GCA_031285125.1 Burkholderiaceae bacterium
TTCTGCTCCATACGCCAGCGATGAGTGCAAGCAAAACGAACAGAAGCACACCAGCACCTGCCTTGTGTTGAATGTGGTCGAGGCGCTCGAATTCGGACCATGAGCCTGCTGAAGCAGCAGAGCGCCGCTTGTAAACTAACCAAATGCAGAAGAAATTAAGCCCAATGGCGGCCGCGCCAGAAAAAGCCATGATGAAAAAAGATGGGGTTCGCGGCCATGATTGGCTGAGCATGGCCAAGCCAGTGCCGAGAACAATGAGAATGGCCGGTAGTTCAACAAAATTATCAACTCGCACGTGAAGGCGGGCGAGCGTAAGGTGTGCCGTTCGGTCCCCAGCAAGGAGCACGCGCTCGAAGAGTGCTTCGGTCAGGATACAGCCGAGCCAAATAGCAGCAAAGATGAGATGAAGTGCCAGAAAAAGAGAGCGCATGTTTCACCAGTTTTGGCAACTCAATATGCCTAACGCCCAAGGTAAGCGGCGCCGTAAGGCGTCCGCTTGACCGCCGTGTTAGGCGCAATGGTAAACGAGCGTGCTACCCCAATGAACCACGATGCACACTGAGCGCGGAACCTTTGAAACTGCGCCTTCGCGCGAAGCGCGGGATGCAACTGCAAAGCCAAAAACCGGCCAGATGCAGCGCAAGAGCATAAACGCGGCGCGAGCTTAAAACCGGCTGATAAAGCGTAATAGCTTGAGAGCGGCGCAAATGTGAACATGATAAAGATGTATTTCGCCTAACGCTCAAGCTAATCGGCGCGCCGTAGGCGCGTCCGGGTTGAGCGCAATGTTAGGATATGACTGAACAGAGAAAATGAGATCATTTTCTCCAATATTGCAAGGCAACATAGCAAAGTGCCCAAGTAATTATACCCCCAATGGCCAACGCAACGATTTTGCTCAACAGAGGAACTGGTTCATTCCAAACTGCTGGAATAGCAAGAAAACAAAAAGTGAAAAGTTTCCATGCTGCTATTGCAGTCATAAACCATTTGAGAAAGACATTTTTTCTCAGACTCTCAAAATCAAACTTCATATGAAAATCCTAACGCCTAAATTAATCGGCGCACTGTAGGTGCGTCCGGGTTGAATGAAATATTAGGAATGCGGTTTTGCATGTTGGGTAACAGCACCTTCGATTATATTGATGATCTCGCTTACCGAGATGGTAAATACACCGGCACCACCTTGATCGTATTGCTCTTTCCATGCACTATATCCCTCTGCGATATCTGGAAGTACATCAGTTTTTTTCTGAAAACGTGTGACGCTTAACTTCAGGGTTTGTTCTGAAACCGGGGCGTGTGGAACCACGGTTTGTACACCGTCAGCAAGCATGGGGTTTTTGATTTTTAGTTTATCGACGTAAATATGAAATATTCTTTCCCCGTTCGGCCATGATTCGGCCTTGATGATATATAATCGTGAATCACTTTCACCCGGACGGGTTTTGTACTGCCAGACTTGCTTGGCCTCAAAGTGTTGATCTGACGCTGAAAATATCCCGAAAAATGCAGTAAATAAATTACATGCCATGAGCATTCCTAACGCTAAAATTAACCAGCAGCCAAGCCTAGGGAACCTCTGGAACAAGCGAATACGGTGCATCTTCTTTCACTGAACTGTCTATTGGCTCAAGGCTGTGAAAAAACACAGGCTCCATGAGCGCCGGCAGATAGACCTGATTTCCGTACTGGCACGAACGGAGATAAACAACGATACCTTTGGGCAGGATGATGCCTTCCGAAGATTTGAAATTGTCTTTGAGTCGAACGGGTTCAAAGCTCCCGGCGCAAAGAATATCGTAGTAACCGAAGTGACGGGCCGGGCCGTTTGCTTTGATGAGCAGAAAATTGCAGAGCAGGGAAATGCAGAGGAAAAATGCACAGAGGATGAGAATTATGCGCATTAACATGAGTGAATAGCCTAACTCAGGTCTGGGGAGCAGGCAAGCGCACGATGGTGCCTTGCGCGACGGCGCAGAGTTTTTCCACGCCGTCCTTGACGGCCAACAGGTCGCAGCGGCACACCGCTTGCGACTGGCCGGTGTGTACGGCGTGCGCCCGCGCGATCAGCATATCGCCCAGCGCCGGGCGCAGGTAGTTGATTTTGAATTCAGAGGTGACGACGGGGCATTGCATCGCCACGCCGCCCGCGTAGGTCAGCGCGTTGTCGGCCATGTAGCTGACCACGCCGCCGTGGGCAAAGCCGTGCTGCTGGTTGAGTTTTTCAGTGAGCGGCAAATGCAGTTCAACCGCGCTGGGCGAGAGCGTCAGCGCATGAAGCCGCGCGCCCAGCAGCACACTGAAGGGCTGCGCGGCCAGCACCGCGCGGCCCATTGCCAGCACAGCCTCGGGCGCGGGGTCGGCGGACATTTGCTACAGCACCTCGAACACGCCCGCCGCGCCCATGCCGCCGCCAATGCACATGGTGACCACCACGCGCTTGGCGCCGCGCCGCTTGCCTTCGATCAGGGCATGGCCGGTCAGGCGCTGGCCGCTGACGCCGTAGGGGTGGCCCACGGCGATGGCTCCGCCGTTGACGTTGAGCTTATCGGCCGGGATGCCGAGCTTGTCGCGGCAATAGAGCACTTGCACGGCAAAGGCTTCGTTGAGTTCCCACAGGTCGATGTCGCTGACCTTCAAGCCCAGTCTGTCGAGCACCTTGGGCACCGCAAAGACCGGGCCGACGCCCATCTCGTCAGGCTCGCAGCCCGCTACCGCAAAGCCCAGAAAACGCCCCAGCGGCTTCATGCCCTTGCGCTCGGCAAACTTTTCGTGCACCACCACGCAGGCGCCCGCGCCGTCGGAAAACTGGCTGGCGTTGCCCGCCGCGATCAGCCCGCCGGGCATGGCCGGGCGAATGCCGCTGATGCCCTCCTTGGTGGTGCCGGGGCGGATGCCTTCGTCGTCTTCCACGGTCACTTCACGGCTGCACATGCCCATCAGGGGGTCGAGCACCCCGGCGGTGACGGTGATCGGCGCGATCTCTTGGCGGAACAGCCCGGCCTTGAGCGCGGCCTCGGCTTTTTGCTGGCTGGCCGCCCCGTACTCGTCCATCGCTTCGCGCCCGATGTTGTAGCGCTTGGCGACCTGCTCGGCGGTTTGCAGCATGGTCCAGTAAATCGCGGGTTTGAACTGGGTCAGCCACGGATCGGTCACCATCAGGCGGTTGACATTGCCCTGCACGCAGGAAATGCTTTCGATGCCGCCGGCCGCGTACACCTCGCCCTCACCGGCGATGACGCGCTGCGCGGCCAAGGCGATGGCTTGCAGGCCCGACGAGCAGAAGCGGTTGATGGTCATGCCGCTGGTGGTGACCGGCAACCCGGCGCGCAACGCGATCTGGCGCGCGATGTTGTTGCCGGTGGCGCCTTCGGGCAGGGCGCAGCCCATGATGACGTCCTCCACCCTGGCCGGTTCGATACCGGCGCGCACGACTGCGTTTTGCACCGCGTGGGCGCCCAGGGTGGCGCCATAGGTCATGTTGAAAGAACCCCTCCAGCTTTTGCAAAGCGGCGTGCGGGCAGTGGAGACGATGACGGCACGGGTCATGATTGATGTGTCCTTTGAGAAATGCGTTGATGTTCGGTACAGCGGCGCTCAGGCGAAGGACTTGCCTTCGGCCACCAGTTTCTGGATCAGCGCGGCGGGTTCCCAGAATCTGGCGTCGTCGCGCGGGTTGCGGGCGAAGCGGCGCATCGACTGCATCACGTCGTACAGGCCGACCTGGCTGGCATAGTGCATCGGGCCGCCGTGCTTGACCGGAAAGCCGTAGCCGGTGAGATAGACCACGTCGATGTCGCTGGACTTGCTGGCGATGCCGTCTTCCAGAATGCGCGCGCCTTCGTTGACCAGCGCGTAAACCAGCCGCTGCACGATTTCGGCGTCGCTGATCTGGCGCGGGGTCATGCCCTGCTCCTTGCGGTAGTCCTCAACCAGTTGCTCGACCATCGGGTTGGGGATGGCATCGCGCTTGCCCGGCGCGTAGTC
>JAITWT010000211.1 GCA_031285125.1 Burkholderiaceae bacterium
GCTCGCTGCGCTTTCGCCTGCGCAATGGCAGCAAATCAAGGAAATGAGATCCTGAATCGAATTGCAGGAGGCTTGTTTAAAGGAAACCTGCCATGAATCATTCAAGTGCGATCCGGCGCATTGCCGCCATGCTACTTGTTGCATCTATGCTCTTGCTCGCGGCCTGCGATCCCATGAGCAAAATCGAAAAAGAAAGCCTGGGCCCTGGTGAATCGGCAAAATGGAGTGACACGGATAACTTTGACATTATCGGTGTTGGCTCTTATAACTACACTGACTACGATATCTACGGTGTCTATCTGCTGCCCCCCGATAAGAACAGTTTGGACTATGCCGCCTACGGTATTGGTGCCAGCGCAACTCGGCGCGATGCGACGTATTGGTCAGGAGGAGGCGGAGGCAATGCAGGTTTAGCATGGGATTTTCGATGGACCACACCCAAAAAATTCAAGGTTTGGTGGGAGCGGGTTGCCGATAAAAATATTTTTGATGCTTATGCTCGTAGTGATTCCCCCGGGTATGACCCTTATACGAACAAAAACCCAGGGCCTGGGATAGCTTGGTGCGAAGGCGAAATCACCATTACACGGCCACCGATCAAGGACAGGGTAAGTGATCTCATACTTCACTTCTTTCCTGATGGACATGTCGAGGGCGACATAATTATTGGTGAAGATCAGCAGCTCGCCAAGGTCACGCTATCCAAACGCGACGAGCAGCCCAAACTGACTGGGCATGCCTGTCTCAAGGAAATTCAAAATCCCTTCTATGGGCGTAAGAAGCCCATCGACATCAACTGAATTTCGCAGATTGTTTAAAGAAGAGTCCCCTATGAGTAAACTTCCAGCGATTCAACGTATTGCCGCCATGCTACTTGTTGCATCTATGCTCTTGCTCGCGGCCTGCGATCCCATGAGCAAAATCGAAAAAGAAAGCCTGGGCCCTGGTGAATCGGCAAAATGGAGTGATACGGATAACTTCGACATCATCGGTGTTGGCTCTTATAACTACACTGACTACGATATCTACGGTGTCTATCTGCTGTCTCCCGATAAGAATAGTCTGGACTATGCTGCTCATGGTATTGGCGCTAGGGCAACCCGGCGCGATGCAGCAGAATGGAGGGGCCTACCAGGAGGTAATGCTGGTTTGGCTTGGGATTTCCAGTGGACTACGCCAAAAAAATTTAAGGTCTGGTGGTTGCGAGTCATTGATATGAATGCTTATCGTGCCTCCCGAGGGTACGATCCTTATACAAACAAAAACTCGGAGCCCGGAACAGCTTGGTGCGAAGGTGAGGTAACCATTACACATCCACCGATCAAGGATAAATGGAGTAATATCATCCTTCATTTCTTTCCAAATGGACACGTCGATGGCGATATGTATTTCAGCATTGAGTCGTCGATTCCAAAGGTTGAATTATCCAAGCGTGACGAGCAACAAAAGCTAATTGGACGTGCTTGCCTGAAAGAAATTCAGAACCCCTTCTACGGACGCAAGAAACCCATTTCAATTAATTGAATTTCATAGATTATTTAAAGAAGAACCCCTATGAGCAACCCTCCCGTGATTCAACGTATTGCCGCCATACTGCTTGTTATTTTCCCTATGCTCTTGCTCGCGGCCTGCGACCCGATGAACAAGATTGAAAAAGAAAGCCTGGGCCCTGGTGAATCGGCCAAATGGAGTGACGCGGATAATTTTGACATCATCAGCGTCACCTCATACAACTATACCGATTACGACATCTATGATGTCTATCTATTGCCGCCTGATAAAAACAGTCTAGACTATGCGGCCGATGGTACTGGTGCCAGGGCAAC
This sequence comes from Burkholderiaceae bacterium, assembly GCA_031285125.1. Lineage (GTDB taxonomy): Bacteria > Pseudomonadota > Gammaproteobacteria > Burkholderiales > Burkholderiaceae_C > JAITWT01. The sequence continues at coordinate 1,827 of JAITWT010000211.1, forward strand.
CCGACGTGATGAAAAACGGTGGAGAGGTGGTGGCTTGGGTGGTAGAGCTGCCCTAGCCTGGGATTTTCAATGGGCTACTCCCAAAAAATTGAAGGTCTGGTGGCTGCGAGTCGCCGATAAAAAAATCTTTGATGCTTTTGGAAATTCTGATGCTGCCCTTAAATATGATCGTTATACAGATAAAAATTCAATGCCTGGAACGGCATGGTGCGAAGGAGAAATCACTGTCACACGCCCACCAATTAAGGATAAAATAAGCGGCATTGTTCTTCATTTTTTTGCTGATGGCCACGTCGATGGGGACATGAATTTCAGAGCAGAACAGTCCCCTCCAAAAATTGAACTATCTAAACGTGACGAACAGCCAGAACTGACTGTGCGTGCTTGTCTCAAGGAGATTTCCAATCCTTTTTACGGGCGCAAAAAACCCATCGCAATTAATTGAATTTCACAAATTATTTAAAGAAGAATCCTGCCATGAACAACCCTCCTGCGATTCAACGTATTGCTGCCATACTACTTGTTGCATCTATGCTCTTGCTCGCAGCCTGCGACCCCATGAGCAAAATTGAAAAAGAAAGCCTGGGCCCTGGTGAATCGGCCAAATGGAGCGATACAGATAACTTTGACATCATCGGTGTTGGCTCTTATAACTACACTGATTACGATATATACGATGTCTACCTACTACCGCCCGATAAAAATAATCTGGATTATGCTGCCGACGGTATTGGCGCAAGAGCAACCCGGCGCGATGCAACACGGTGGAGCGGTGGTCGAGGGGGCAATGCTGGATTAGCTTGGAATTTTCGGTGGACTACGCCTAAAAAATTTAAAGTTTGGTGGTGGCGTGTCGTTGATGCAAACGTTTTTCACGCCTCTCATGGATACGATCGCTATACAGATAAAAACACAGAACCAGGAACGGCTTGGTGCGAAGGAGAAATTACCGTAACACACCCACCGATCAAGGATAAGTGGGGAGGTCTCATCCTTCATTTCTTTCCGGATGGACACGTCGAGGGAGATATGGATTTCAGCACCGAACAGCCTCCCCAGAAAGTCGAATTATCCAAGCGTGATGAGCAGCCAAGGCTGATGGGGCAAGCTTGTCTCAAGGAAATCCCTAACCCTTTCTATGGACGTAAAAAACCCATCAGAATTAACTGAATTTCAAAGATTATTTTGAAAGAATCCACCATGAGCAACCCTCCTGTGATTCAACGCATTACCGATCTGACGATCATGGACACAGTGATCCGCATAGCCAAGCGCTCTCAACTAGGAGAGGTGGCCAGCTTGGAAGAATGCAAAATCTGCCTCAAGCCCGTATGGTTTACAGCCTTCTTTGATGGCACTGGGAATAACTATAAAAAAGATGGTAACGGTCTCACTGATCTCGGCAAAACCAACTACAGCAACGTAGCCAAGCTATGGCAATTCGGACATGGTGGCGACGGATCTTCTTATCCCCGCACTACGGCGGCATATATCGAAGGCGTAGGTACGCCCTGTCCAAAAGTCGGAGACACGGGTGAAGGGCTGGACAAAGCACTGGGCATGGCCGCCGCCAGCAACGGCGAGAAGCGTATCGACTGGATGCTGCGCGAACTAAAAAGGGCTGTAGACAAACAGCAACGCCAGGTCAGACAAATCAACCTGGCCGTTTTCGGATTCTCTCGCGGCGCTACGCAGGCGCGCGCTTTCGTTCGCATGCTGACCGAGAAACGCCCCCATGTCGCGACGCTGGCCATAAAAGACGGCAACCGGCTTTTATGGCACGAGACCAATAGCAAGGGCGAATATCCGGAATTGGTGGTCTATTTCATGGGCTTGTTCGACACGGTGGCCTCCGTCGGCTATGGCGGCAGCACCCTTGAAAAGGCAGCGTCTTATGCACTCCCGATCGCTGGTGCTGTCTTGGGTGGGGCGCCGGGAGCGATTGCGGGTGCGGTGGGCGGCGCGACCCTGAAGGCTATCGACGATGGCGGGCACGCCGCCTGGGCCAACGATTTGCGCATCCCGGGTTACGTTCGCCGATGCGTGCATTTCGTTGCTTCGCACGAGGTGCGCGAAAAGTTTCCGTGTGACTCGGTGCGGCAAAACCTGGCGCTGCCCTCCAATTGCGTTGAGGTTTTCTACCCCGGCATGCACTCGGACGTGGGCGGCGGCTACTCGCGCAGTGCGCAGGAAGGCCGCAGCAATGAATTGGCCAACGTGGCGCTGAACAATATGTTTATCGAAGCCTGGCGCGCCGGTGTTCCTTTGATGGAACCCAGTGCGGTGATGGCCGATGCGGGCGGGCTGTTCGAGATTTCCGAGGCACTGGAGCGGGCCTGGAACAACTACATGAGCCAAAACGACGAAGGCAGCAAAGAGGGCCCGCCGGGCGGCGACGGGCTCCAAGCCAACATCATTTGGCACATGAACCGCTACTACCAGTGGCGCGAGAGCCGCAGGCGCCGCCTGAACGATGGCCGCCTGAAAAAAGAGGGTGTCGATCCTTATATGGCGATCACGGACAAGGAATGGAGCGACGACGTCGAGCAACTCGCACGAACCATGACGGGCTACCTCACGGCTCAATTCATGGTGTCCGATCAGCAGAAGGCCATCTTCAACGCTTACCAAGTCAAAAACTGCTGGCTGGGCAAACAACCTGATGACATCAGGCGGAGGTTTGACCTTTTCTTTGACCACTACGTGCATGACTCCATTGCGGGCTTCAAGCAGCAAATGGCAGAAAGTGAGGTTGGGCCTGCGGAGAGGAGCCGTTGGTTTGTCAATCGCCAATATTTCGTGGGTAAGCAGGGCAGCAAATCCCTGTATTGGCAGTATGCGGGCGACAAGGCCGAGTCCTCGGGGGCCAAGGAAGGGGCCCGTACGAGTTCTTCGGAAACGGAAAACAACGAGGAACGAGCGGCAGCGGCGGCCCATAGAAAACTCTACCGCCAGCAACACGAAGGTCTGAACTGGCGTGGCGGTTGATGCCGTTGACACCGGGCTTGGGACAAGGTGATCCCGTTTAACGCCTTTGCCCGATTCTGGGTTCTTGGCCCGAGGAGCGGCCAAGATGACGAGCCTTACCCCCGGCACTGGCTCCACAGTTAGGGCTGCTTGGTTCCCCACCTGACCCGGTTGGCCGCTTCACCATGCGGGGAGGCCCGTCGCCGCGGATTCTACAGGGGGATTCCCATGCCGATGGGCGGGCCGTGGGGTTTTGGCCCAAAAATGCTCTAGGCTGGAGGCTCTGGACCCTTTTTTGATTTGAACAGGAGAACCGATGATGACCCCGCCGACTCTGCCTATAACTGCCTTGTGGTGCGTCTTGATTGCCGCGTTGTTGCCTTATGTTTGCCATGGCATTGCCATCGTTGCCGGGCCGAAACGCGACAACCACAATCCGCGCCAATGGAACGTCGGGTTGACCGGCCTGGCCCGTCGTGCCGATGGCGCTCAGCGCAATCACTTCGAGGCCTTCCCGTTTTTTGCGATCGCCGTGCTGGTTGCGATGTTCGGCGGCAGCCCGCTCAGCCGCATCGATGCGTTGGCGCTGGCTTTTGTTGTCGTCAGGGTTTTGTACTCCGTGTGCTACCTGGCCGATTGGGCGTGGGCGCGCTCGCTGGTGTGGGCGGCGGGTTTTGTCATCACGATCGTGCTCTTCGTGTCGCCGCTGCTTCGGGGCTGAAGCGGGGCGCGGCGGGCGCGGTGATTGCAGTGGCCGCAGCGGCAGGAAGGTCTGCTCGCCCGCTGCGGGTTTTGATTGTGGAAAATCCAAGCTTATGGATCGTCAACAGGTTCTTAAATCCGGAGAGCACTCATGATTGTTTTTGTTACCGGCGCGACGGCCGGCTTTGGCGCGGCCATCGCGCGGCGTTTCGTGCGGGAGGGGCATCGCGTGATTGCGGCAGGGCGCCGCCCGGAGCGCTTGGATGCGCTCAAGGCTGAACTGGGCGGCGCGCTGCTGCCTTATGTTCTGGATGTGTGCGATGCCGCCGCCGTGGCGGCATTGCCGGCGGCGTTGCCCGAGGGCTGGCGCGAGGTCGATGTGCTGGTCAACAACGCGGGGCTGGCGCTCGGCCTGGAGCCGGCGCAGCGCGCGAATCTGGCCGATTGGGACCGCATGATCGGCACCAATTGCACGGGGCTGGTGCATATGACCCACGCCTTGCTGCCGGGCATGGTCGCGCGCAATCGTGGCCACCTCATCAATCTCGGTTCTATTGCCGGCAACTACCCGTATCCGGGCGGCAATGTCTATGGCGCGACCAAGGCGTTCGTGCGCCAGTTTTCGCTCAATCTGCGCGCCGACTTGACGGGCACCCGCGTGCGCGTCTCCAACATCGAGCCCGGCCTGTGTTCGGGCACCGAGTTTTCCAACGTGCGCTTCAAAGGCGATGACGCGCGCGCCGCCAAGGTCTATGAAGGCGCCGAGGCGATTTCTGCCGATGACATCGCCGAGACGGTGCATTGGCTGGCGGCCTTGCCCGCGCATGTGAACATCAACGCTTTGGAAATGATGCCGGTGTGCCAGTCCTTCTCGGCGACGAGCACGACGCGCAATATGGCTTGAGATCGTCAACAGGTTCTGAGACCTCCGGGTCCCTAAAATCGCCCAATGTCTTACCTCGTGCTCGCCCGCAAATACCGTCCGCGCAATTTCAGCGAAATGGCCGGTCAAGAACATGTGGTGCGGGCATTGGTCAATGCCTTGCAAACGCAGCGGCTGCACCACGCCTATCTGTTCACGGGAACGCGCGGCGTGGGCAAGACGACGGTTTCGCGCATCTTGGCCAAATCGCTCAATTGCGTGGGGCCGGACGGGCAGGGCGGTATCACCGCCGCGCCTTGCGGCGTGTGCCCGGCCTGCACCGAGATCGACGCCGGGCGTTTCGTCGATTACACCGAGCTGGACGCGGCATCTAACCGGGGCGTCGATGAGGTGCAGGCGCTGCTTGAACAGGCGGTCTATAAGCCGGTGCAGGGGCGCTTCAAGGTCTTCATGATCGACGAAGTGCACATGCTCACCACCCATGCGTTCAACGCGATGCTCAAGACATTGGAGGAGCCGCCCGAGTACCTGAAGTTTGTGCTGGCGACGACCGATCCGCAAAAAGTGCCCGTGACGGTGCTCTCACGCTGTCTGCAATTCAATCTGCGTCCGATGGCGCCCGAGACGGTGCGCGAGCATCTGGAGCATGTGCTGGCCGCGGAGCGCATCGCCGCCGAGCCGCAGGCGTTACGGCTGCTGGCGCGCGCCGCGCATGGTTCGATGCGTGATGCGCTTTCGCTGACCGACCAGGCCATCGCCTACGGCAACGGCGCGCTACAGGAAGCGGGCGTGCGCCAGATGCTCGGCAGCGTGGGGCGTGAGCATGTGTTTGCGCTGATCGATGCGCTCGCGCAAGGGGCCGGGGCACGGGTGGTCGAGATCGTCGGGCAACTGTGCCGCGATGGGGTTTCGGCGGCTTCGACGCTCGAAGAAATGACCGCGCTGTTGCAGCAAATGGCGGTCTGGCAAGTGGCGCCGGGTGGCAGCGCTGATATGGCCGATACCGAGGTGGCCGAACTGGCGCGTTTGGCCGCTCTGCTGCCCAAGGACGAGACGCAACTGCTCTACAAACTGTGCCTGCATGGCCGCGAGGAACTGGGTCTGGCGCCGGATGAATACACTGGGTTGACGATGGTGTTGCTGCGTTTGCTGGCGTTCAAACCAGCGGCGGATGCACGTGCGGATACCGGTGCCGGTGTGAGTGCCGGCGCGAGTGCCGGCGCGGCCAACGGCGTTGCGGAAAAAAAACCGCCGAGTGAGGCGCCCGCTCCGCCCGCGCGGGCTGCGGCAGCATCGCCCCTATCTACAGTGGCAACGCCTGCTGCTGCCGCGCCTGCTGTTGCTGCGCCCCGCATAGAAGAAACCGCAACGGTTGCCGGCGTTGCGCCGGACGGGGCCGTGCCGGAGGGTGCCGCCGGTCCAGCCGTTGACGCGTCGGGCCCTGAGGGGGGGGAGGAATCCGCCCCGCCGCCTTGGGATGATCCGGTGCCCCCTGCCTTGGAGGCCGAATCTGTTCCGGCAACACCGCCGGCGGTCGAGACGGTCACGGCCGTCGCCCCCCCGCCGCGTGCGCAGAGCCGACCCCCTGTGCGCGAGCAGACCCCAGCGCCGGTTGCGCCGATCCCGTCCAGCGAGGAGGGCGATTTCTGGTCCGCGCTGGTCACCCAGCTCGTTGCTGCCGAAACCATCACCGCGCTGGTGCGCGAACTGGCGCTTCAATCGCAACTGGTGGCCCGCGATGCCGGTCAATGGCTGTTGCGTATTGAAAGCGAAACGCTCAACCAGGGGACCAGCCGTGAGCGTTTGGAACAGGCGTTGGCGCAGGCCGGTTATGCGGTGCGCCTGGCCATCGAAGTCAACCCCGTGCACGACAGCCCGATACTGCGCAAGCGCGCGGCCGCTCAAGCGCGCCAGCGCGTCGCGGAGGAAGTCATCCATAAGGACCCGCTGGTACAACATCTGATGCATGACTTTGGCGCCACCATCGTGCCCGGCTCGCTGCGGCCGGCTTGATCGGGGCCTGAAAACAGCCGTTGAGCGCTTGTTGTCTTCACGAGAACCGCATGAATATTGATTCCAGCAGCTTCGATCGCCTTCTCCTCTCCGGTGAGCGCGCTACGCGCCTGCCAGCGCGGTGTGCGGCGCGCCATGCGGCCTTGCGCACCCTTGTGCTGGGCACGCCGATCACAGGATTGGCGGGCGCGTTCAACGGCCGTCTTTAGGCTAAGTGCCGTGTGCGGCACGATCGCGCTTATTCTTTTACTTTTACTCCACAACTCTCCAGGACTTATCCATGTTCAATAAAGGACAACTCGCCGGCCTCATGAAACAGGCCCAAGCCATGCAGGAAAACCTCAAGAAGGCGCAGGAAGAACTCGCCAGCATCGAGGTCGAGGGCGAATCGGGCGCGGGCTTAGTGAAGGTCGTGATGACCTGCAAGCACGACGTCAAGCGCGTGAGCATCGACCCCAGCCTGTTGGCCGATGACAAGGACATGCTAGAAGATCTGGTCGCCGCCGCCTTCAACGCGGCCGTGCGCAAGGCCGAGCAGACCAGCGAGGAGAAGATGGGCAAGATCACGGCCGGAATGCCGGGCCTGCCCGGGGGGATGAAACTGTTCTGAGGCATGCTCGGGCGCGGTATGAAACCCCTGGCGTTCGTCTCACTCGTCTCACCGCATGGCTGATTCCGGCACGCTCGATGCATTGATTGATGCCTTGCGCCGCTTGCCCGGCGTCGGTCCGAAATCAGCTTCACGCATGGCCTACCACCTGCTGCAGCACGACCGCGCGGGCGCGCGCTTGCTTGCGCGCTCGCTCGAACAAGCGGCGGCCAGCGTCCGCCATTGCGAGCGATGCAACACCTTTACCCAAGCGCCGCTGTGTGCGATCTGCGCCGATCCGCGCCGCGATTCGGGCAAGCTGTGTGTGGTGGAAACGCCCGCCGATCAGGCCGCGCTCGAGCGCACGGGAGCTTTTCAGGGTCAATATTTCGTGCTCATGGGCAAGCTCAGTCCGCTCGATGGCATCGGTCCGAAGCAGATCGGACTGGAGCGCCTGTTCGAGCGCGCGCAGGACGGCGCGGTGCGCGAAGTCATTATTGCGACCAATTTCACCGCGGAAGGCGAGGCCACCGCGCACGTCATCGCCCAGGCCCTGCGTGAGCGCGGCCTGACCGTCACGCGGCTGGCGCGCGGCGTGCCTGCGGGCAGCGAGTTGGAATATGTCGATCTGGGCACCATTGCCCATGCGCTGATCGACCGGCATTGAGCCCAAGCACCCACCAAAAATTCAAGAGCCGCAGCATGCGGTTTTTAGGCAAGTGCAGAGCGGCAAGTTACAATTAAAAAGTTTTACGTTCTACACCACGTCCGCCGCGCACACGCGCCACTTTTTAGACGAAAGCCGCAGTTTTCAAGCGCTGCCTCGATCCGGTTGTCAATGAGGTTGCCTTGGGTTCGCGTTGGGCGTCATCCATTCGGAGAGCCCCAGTGCTTTTGTCCCTCCAAGAGTCTTTCCCCCCTGCGATTCTGGCGCTTGCAGACGGCGCCGTGTTCCGGGGCCATTCCATCGGCGCTGCGGGCGTCACGGTTGGTGAGGTGGTGTTCAATACCGCGATCACCGGCTATCAGGAAATCCTGACCGACCCGAGCTATTGCCAGCAGATCGTCACGCTGACGTACCCGCACATCGGCAACTACGGCGTCAATGACGAAGATATCGAGGCCGGCCGCATCCATGCGGCGGGGCTGGTCATCCGCGATTTGCCGTTGCTCGCGTCGAACTTCCGCAAAACCGCGACGCTGCACGATTACATGGTGGCGGGCAATACGGTGGCGATCGCGGGCATCGACACGCGCCAGCTCACGCGCCACCTGCGCACCCACGGCGCGCAGAACGGCTGCATCCTGGCCCTGGCGCGCGATGAAGCGGTGACGCCGGCGCGGATCGAGCAGGCTGTCGCCGCCGCCCACAACGCGCCCAGCATGGCCGGGCTCGATTTGGCCCAGGCCGTTTCGGTGCAGCAGACCTATGAATGGAATCAGACCGAGTGGAAGCTCGGCAGCGGTTACGGCGTGCAGATCACGCCGCGCTTTCATGTCGCCGCCTACGATTTCGGCATCAAGAAAAACATCTTGCGCAAACTCGCGCAGCGCGGCGCGCGCATTACCGTGGTGCCGGCGCGCACGCCGGCGACCGATGTGCTCAAGCTCAAGCCCGATGGCATTTTTCTGTCCAACGGCCCGGGCGACCCGCAGCCTTGCGATTACGCGATCGAGGCCGCGCGCGCGCTGATCGAAACCGGCATTCCCGTCTTTGGCATTTGCCTGGGGCACCAAATCATGGCGCTGGCCTCGGGCGCGCGCACCTTCAAGATGAAATTCGGCCACCATGGCGCGAACCACCCGGTCAAGGATCTGGACAGCGGCCGCGTCAGCATCACGAGCCAGAACCACGGCTTCGCGGTCGATGAAAAAACCCTGCCCACGAACCTGCGTCCGACGCATGTCAGCCTGTTTGACGGCACCTTGCAAGGGCTGGCGCGCACCGACAAGCCGGCGTTCTGCTTCCAGGGGCACCCGGAAGCCTCGCCGGGGCCGCATGACATTGGGTATTTGTTTGACCGGTTCATGGGCTTGATGGAGAAAGCGCGTGCCTGAACGTCATGCCGGTGCGGCGGCTTTTCCGGGGGAGGCCCTGGGGGCAGACGCCGCCTTGCGCGCCCTTCATTGGCGCGGCTGGTGTGTGATGCCTGTCAAAGCCTGCGCAACTGAAAAAGAAATTGACCCCGCTCGAAGAAAAATACGGCAACGAAATACGGCAACGAAATGCGGCGACCCATTGCGCGCTGTTTTTGCGCCGATTGCGCACCGATTACGCGCCGATTTCGAAGCCATTCAACAACCCATGGAAGCCCCACTTCCCGGCCGCTACGGGAGCTGCCGTACCGGGGGGCACACAGGACAGTTAAAAGATGCCTAAACGTACCGACCTAAAAACCATTCTCATCATCGGCGCCGGTCCCATCATCATCGGCCAGGCGTGCGAGTTCGACTATTCCGGCGTGCAGGCGTGCAAGGCGCTGCGCGAGGAAGGCTACCGGGTCATCCTGATCAACAGCAATCCGGCCACGATCATGACCGACCCGGCGACGGCGGATGTGACCTATATCGAACCGATTACCTGGCACACGGTCGAAAAGATCATCGCCAAAGAACGCCCGGATGCGATCTTGCCGACCATGGGCGGGCAGACCGCGCTCAATTGCGCGCTCGATCTGTGGCACAACGGCGTGCTGACCCAGTACGGCGTGGAGCTGATCGGCGCCAAGCCCGAGGCGATCGACAAGGCCGAAGACCGGCTCAAGTTCAAGGAGGCGATGACGCGCATCGGCCTGGCTTCGGCGCGCTCAGGCATCGCGCACAGCATGGAGCAGGCGTGGGAGGTGCAAAAGCGCGTGGGCTTTCCAGCCGTGATCCGCCCGAGCTTCACGCTGGGTGGAACGGGCGGCGGTATCGCCTACAACGCCGAGGAATTCGAGACCATCTGCAAGCGCGGGCTGGAAGCCTCGCCCACGCATGAGCTGCTGATCGAAGAATCGCTGCTGGGTTGGAAAGAGTTCGAGATGGAGGTGGTGCGCGACAAGGCGGACAACTGCATCATCATCTGCTCGATCGAAAACCTCGATCCGATGGGCGTGCACACGGGCGATTCGATCACCGTGGCGCCCGCGCAAACGCTGACCGACAAGGAATACCAGATCATGCGCAATGCCAGCATCGCGGTGCTGCGCGAGATCGGTGTGGATACCGGCGGATCGAATGTGCAGTTCGCGGTCAACCCGGCCGATGGCCGCATGATCGTGATCGAGATGAACCCGCGCGTGTCGCGTTCGTCGGCGCTGGCGTCCAAAGCCACGGGCTTCCCGATCGCCAAGGTGGCGGCCAAGCTGGCCGTGGGTTACACGCTGGACGAACTGCGCAACGACATCACCGGCGGCGCGACGCCCGCCAGCTTCGAGCCGACCATCGACTACGTGGTCACCAAAGTGCCGCGCTTTGCTTTCGAGAAGTTCCCGCAGGCCGATGTGCGCCTGACCACGCAGATGAAGTCGGTGGGCGAGGTCATGGCCATTGGCCGCACCTTCCAGGAATCGTTCCAGAAGGCGCTGCGCGGGCTCGAAGTCGGCGTTGATGGCATGAACGAAAAAACGCAGGACCGCGAGGTGCTCGAAAAGGAACTGGGCGAGCCCGGCCCCGAGCGTATCTGGTATGTGGGCGACGCTTTTGCCGCGGGCTGGTCGGTCGATGAAGTGCATCAGTTGACCAAAATCGACCGCTGGTTTTTGGTGCAGATCGAGGAGATCGTCAAGATCGAACTCGAACTTGAAACCCAAACGCTTGACGATATCGACGCGGCGATTTTGCTGCGCCTGAAGCAAAAGGGCTTTTCAGACCGGCGGCTGGCGCGCCAGCTCAAGACCACCGGCCAGGCGGTGCGCGAGCGGCGTCACGCGCTGGGCGTGCGCCCGGTGTACAAGCGCGTCGATACGTGCGCGGCGGAATTCGCGACCACCACCGCTTACATGTATTCGACCTACGAGAGCGAATGCGAAGCCGAGCCGACGGATCGCAAAAAGATCATGGTGCTCGGCGGCGGCCCGAACCGCATCGGCCAGGGTATCGAATTCGACTACTGTTGCGTGCATGCGGCGCTGGCGCTGCGCGAGGATGGTTATGAAACCATCATGGTCAACTGCAATCCGGAAACCGTCTCGACCGACTACGACACCAGCGACCGCCTGTACTTCGAGCCGCTCACGCTCGAAGATGTGCTCGAAATCGTGGACAAGGAAAAGCCCGCCGGCGTGATCGTGCAATACGGCGGCCAGACGCCGCTCAAGCTCGCGCTCGATCTGGAGGCCAACGCCGTGCCCATCATCGGCACCAGCCCGGACATGATTGACGCCGCCGAAGACCGCGAGCGCTTCCAGCTTCTGCTCGAAGCGCTGGGCCTGCGCCAGCCGCCGAACGCTACCGCGCGCACCGAGGCCGAGGCGCTGGAAAAAGCCGCTGCGCTGGGCTATCCGCTGGTGGTGCGCCCCAGCTACGTGCTGGGCGGGCGCGCGATGGAAATCGTGCACGAGCAGCGCGATCTGGAGCGCTATATGCGCGAGGCGGTCAAGGTCAGCAACGATGCGCCGGTGCTGCTGGACCACTTTCTGAGCAATGCCACCGAATGCGATGTCGATTGCATCCGCGACACCAGCGGCGTGACGCTCATTGGCGGCGTGATGGAGCACATTGAACAAGCGGGCGTGCACTCGGGCGATTCGGCCTGTTCGCTGCCGCCGTACAGCTTGCGTGCCGAGACGGTGTCCGAGATCAGGCGTCAAACCGCCGAGCTGGCGCGCGCGCTCAATGTGGTCGGGCTGATGAACGTGCAGTTCGCCATTCAGGAGGTGGATGGCCAGGATGTGATCTACGTGCTCGAAGTCAACCCGCGCGCCTCGCGCACGGTGCCGTTCGTGAGCAAGGCCACGGGCCTTCAGCTGGCGAAAATCGCCGCGCGCTGCATGGCCGGGCAAACGCTGGCGCAACAGGGGCTGACCCATGGCGTCACGCCGCCGTATTTCAGCGTGAAGGAAGCGGTATTCCCCTTTGTCAAGTTTCCGGGCGTGGACACCATCCTGGGCCCCGAGATGAAATCGACCGGTGAAGTCATGGGCGTGGGCAAGACTTTTGGCGAGGCATTCATCAAATCGCAGCTGGGCGCCGGGACTTATTTGCCTAAAGGCGGTAAGGCGTTTATTTCGGTCAAAAGCAGCGATAAGCCGCGTGCCGTCGAGGTGGCGCGCGCGCTGGTCAAGCTGGGTTTTGAACTGGTCGCCACCCGGGGCACGGCCGCCGCCATCGTGGCCGCGGGCGTGTCGTGTGCGGTGGTCAACAAAGTGACCGAAGGACGCCCGCATATCGTGGACATGATCAAAAACAACGAGATTGCGCTGGTCATCAACACGGTCGAGGATCGCCGCAACGCCATTACCGATTCGCGCCAGATTCGCACCTCAGCCCTGCAGGCGCGCGTGACCACCATCACCACCCTGTTCGGCGCCGAGGCCGCGGTCGAGGGGATGCAGTACATGGACGAGTTGAGTGTGATTTCGGTGCAGGAAATGCATGCGCAACTTGGGCTGGCGTAAAGCGGGCCGGGGCGTGTGCGGTGATCGGGCCGCTATCGGCCAGAGATAGCGGCTTGGGCGCGGACGGCGCCTGCCGCCTGCCGCCTGCCGGCCTGCCGCCCGCATGCCCATACAATCCCGGCGCCAGCACGCGCAAGCGGCTGGCAATATCCCTTGGTATTCTGAGGGTATGTAGTGCTGCCGTCTGACGGGAGCGCGATTTCATGTATATATCGCCGGGAAGACAGGAGACCAGTTCCCTCAACCATCCTGGAGCAGTTTTTAGGTTCCTTGACTACCGCTGGACGGCGACGTTCGGCGGTTTCGCTTTTTGCAAGAGATGTTACGCATGGCCACTACTATTCCGATCACCAAACGCGGCGCCGAGAAGCTCAACGAGGAGCTGCGTCGCTTGAAAACTGTTGACCGTCCCGCAGTGATTCAAGCCATTGCGGAAGCACGCTCGCATGGTGACTTGAGCGAAAACGCCGAATACGAAGCCGCCAAGGATCGCCAAGGTTTTATCGAGGGGCGTATCCGGGAAGTCGAAGGCAAGCTGGCGGCAGCCCAGATCATCGATCCCGCCGCGCTCGATGCCGGGGGGCGCGTTGTGTTTGGCGCGACGGTTGAGCTTGAAGACGAAGCCACGGGCGCTGCGCTGCGCTACCAGATCGTCGGCGAGGACGAGGCCGATCTCAAGCAGGGGCTGATCAATGTCTCTTGCCCCATCGCGCGCGCGCTGATTGGCAAGGAAGAGGGCGATAGCGTCGAGGTGCAGGCGCCCGGTGGCGTCCGGCGCTATGAAATTGTCGCGGTGCAATACGGCTGAGAAGGTGTCCACGCATCGGCCATGCCCGCGCATTGCGCCCATACTGCCCCTACGCGTCCCTACGCCCCATACGCGCCCGCGGCGGGTTATTGCAAATCCCGCAAATGCACGCCACAGGTTCGGGCTATAGCCGCTATAGCCGCTATCGCCGCGCTTTGCGTTTTTGCGGCCTGCCCGGGGTCGCTGCATTCGCGCACACTTTCTGAGAAATTTTGAAATGCAAAACTGGCATGTGCGTCTCGGGGCTTTGGCGGCGGCGCTGTGGTGGGGCAGCTTGAGCACCCTGTTCGTTATGGTGCCGCTGGTGTTCGCCAGTTTGCCCTTGCGCTCAATGGCGGGCAACACGGCGGCGCACCTGTTTACGGCGCAAAGCTGGATTTCGCTGGGCTGCACGGTGTTGCTGCTTGCGCTCGTGCGCGTCAACGATACAAGTGCCGAAGAGGTCGAGGGTGAAGATGCACATCGTGCAGATGCCGGTGCCTCCGGCCGTGTGCGCAGTCTGCTGTTTTTTGTGATGTTGGGCCTGCTGTTGGCGCTGCTGACGGAATATGCCGTTGCGCCGCATATCGTTGCGCGCGAACGCCTGGCGTTCTGGCATACCTTGAGTGTTTCGATGCTGGCCGTGCAGTGGGTGTGCGCGCTGGTGGTGCTGTGGCGATTGCTTGGTAGCGCCTGCCGCGCGCCTTCGCGCCTTGCTTGAGGCGCCGCCGGGCACGGCACCGGCAGGCACGTTTAAGGAACCTCTGAATAACTCCCTCGCGGCGGGCGCATCCCGCATTCGGGCGGTCTGCTTCGTTGCAAATGCTCGCGATACCCCCGGGTATCGCTGCGCTTTGCGCCTTGCAGCCCATCCCGAATCCGGGCGCGCCCACTCGCGGGGAGTTGTTCAGAGGTTCCTCAGGATTCGCGTCGAGCCTGCTCATTGAGCCGCCGCAGTTCGGCCAGCTTCTCGCCGATTTTGATTTCCAGCCCGCGCGGGGTGGGGTTGTAAAACCGCTGCTCGGGCATGTCGTCGGGCAGGTAACGCTCGCCCGCGGCAAAGGCGTCCTGCTCGTCATGCGCGTAGCGGTAGTCCTTGCCGTAGTCGAG
>JAITWT010000215.1 GCA_031285125.1 Burkholderiaceae bacterium
CTGGACGATGCGGGGCTGCCGCTGATCGAGGTCACGCACGGTGATGGCCTGGGCGGCGCTTCGGTCAACTACGGCTTTCCGGCGCACAGTGACGAGGAATACCTCGGCGCGGTCGTGCCGCTGATGCGGCGCGCCAAGGTCAGCGCGCTGCTGATTCCGGGCATCGGCACCGTCGATCACCTGCGCATGGCGCATGGCCTGGGGGTGCGCACCATCCGCGTGGCCACCCACTGCACCGAGGCCGACGTGGCCGAGCAGCACATCACGCTGGCGCGCAAGATGGACATGGACACCGTGGGCTTTCTGATGATGGCGCACATGGCCAGCCCGGAGAAACTGGTCGAGCAAGCCAAACTCATGGAAGGGTACGGGGCCAACTGCATCTACGTGACCGATTCAGCGGGCCACCTGCTGCCCGAAACCGCCAAGGCGCGCGTGGGCGCGGTGCGCGCGGCGCTCAAACCCGAAACTGAACTGGGCTTTCACGGTCACCACAACCTGGCGATGGGCGTGGCCAATTCGATCGCCGCCATCGAGGCCGGCGCCAACCGCATCGACGCGGCGGCGGCGGGCCTGGGCGCGGGCGCGGGCAACACGCCGACCGAAGTGCTGGTGGCGGTGTGCGATTTGATGGGCATTGAAACCGGCATTGATCTGTTCAAGATTCAGGACGTGGCCGAAGATTTGGTCGTGCCCATCATGGATTTCCCGATCCGCATCGACCGCGACGCGCTCACGCTGGGCTACGCGGGCGTTTACGGCTCGTTTCTGCTGTTTGCCAAGCGCGCCGAAAAGAAGTACGGCGTACCGGCGCGCGACATCCTGGTCGAAATGGGGCGGCGCGGCATGGTCGGCGGTCAGGAGGACATGATCGAGGACACCGCGCTGTCACTGGCCCGGCAGCGCGCGGCGCGCGTTGCGGCTTGAAATCGATCGCTTCAAATTCAAGAGTTCAGGAGTCACCACCATGCCATTTGCCCAAATCTACATGCTCGAAGGCCGCACCGAGCAGCAAAAGCGCGCCGTCATCGAAAAAGTCACGGCAGCGCTGCAAGAGGCGCTAAACGCGCCCAAGGAGTCGATCCGCGTCTGGATTCACGACATGCCCAAGGAGAACTGGGGCATCGCCGGCGTCAGCGCGAAGGATTTGGGGCGCTGACCGTCAGGCGGGACGACCGGTCAGGCCAGAGGTCTGGATTCAGCAAAAAATCGGATACCAATGCCACAAAATCCCGCTGCCGCTCGATCTGAACCCAATGCCCGCAGTTGTTGAAAACGTGCAAATCGGCATGGGGGATCAGTTGGGCCATGCGTTCGGACAGCGCCAGCGGGATGACCTGATCGTTGCGTCCGTGTATCACCAAGGTGGGTTGTTGCAAGCCGCGCAGCGTGGCTTCGGTCTGTGCCAACATCTCGATACCTTGCTGGCGCGGTTCAGGGAACAATTTCTCGAACCGGGTCTGCACGTCAGCGCGGATGCTTGCGGCATGGCGCATCCTGGCGAGATCGTCAGTCAGGCTGCTGTGATCGTAGACGAACAGGCGCAACAGCTCCTGCATGGCGGGCAGTGAAGGCTGGTATCCCCATACCTTGTTCAGCGCGTTGGTCAAGGGAAAGGAAAGCCCCACCGCTCCCATCAAGACCAGGCGCGCGACGCGCTTGGGGTGGCGCGCGGCCAGCGCCAGGGCAACGCCGCCGCCAAAGGAATTGCCGACCACGGATACGGCGTCCAACTCCAGTGCATCGAGCAGCCCAACCAACTGATCTACCCAGGCATCGAGATCGAGTTTCATGTCCGGCGCGGCGCTGGTGTAGCCGAAACCGAGCATGTCCGGCGCAATCACGCGCGCTCTTGTTGACAGCGCCGGAATCACACCACGCCAATTGGCCCAAGCCGTAACGCCCGGGCCCGAGCCATGAATGAGGAGAATGGGGCAGCCCGACCCCGCGTCGTGGTCATTGACTGGGCAGGAACCAAGGCGCAGGGTTTTGCCGACTTCCGGCGGCTGTCGAGTCGGTCCAGACATGGGCGACACTGGAAGTATCAGGTCACCACGCTCAGGAAGGCGTCGTTCAACTTGCGGTCGTGGTAGAAAATGCCGCGCCCGACGTGTTCCCAGCTCCAGGTGATGCCGTGCATGTCGGGGTAGTGGTCGTAGCCGCCGCAGAAGGTTTCCAGCCGGTTGCCGCTGGGGTCGAAGAAATAAATCGTCGTGCCCTGCGTGATGCCGTGGCGCGTCGGGCCCATGTCGATGGACACGCGGTTGATGCTCATGATGTCCGCCGCGCGCAGCACACTCTCCCAACTGGGCATCTGGAACGCGACGTGGTGCAGCTTGTCGTCCTCGGCATGGCGCACCATCGCGATGTCGTGCGCCTTGGCGCTGCATGTGAGCCACACCGCCAGATCGGTCTTGCCGTCTTCGAGCTTGACGCGCTCGACCAGCGTGAAGCCCAGCACCTCGGTGAAGAGCTTGACGTTGCCGTCGATGTCGCCGCCGTAGATCAGCGCGTGGTCCATGCGGGTCGGGCGGATGCCGGGGCCGTCGAGCACGTCAACTTCGGGGTCGCAGTAGCCCATGCCGTTGCCCACGTCGGTTTTCTCGGCGTACAACTCGACGGTGTGGCCGGTCGGAATCTTGAAGCGCACGCGCTCGCCGGTTTCCAGCATTTCACCGGCGGGAATGCGCTCGGTTTTTACGCCGTAGGCTTGCAGCTTGCGATCAAAATCATGCAGCGTGGCCTTGTCGAGCACCTTGAAGGCGAAGAAGTCGATGCCGGCCTGGTCGGCCTGACGCAGCAGGATGCTGTTGTGGTCGCGCTCGGCGCGGGTCTTGAAGTAGGCGCGGCCTTGACCGTCGCGCCCCATGGGCACCAGGCCCATGACCTCGGTGTACCACTTGACCGATTCTTCCAGGTCAAGGACGCGGATTTGGGCGTGCCCAGGACGCATAACGCCAGTGATTGCCATGATTTGTCTCCTTTAAGGGTTGATGGAAAGAGGGGGCAAGCGCATTCTGCAATCGCACTCAGATTTTGCGAAACAAGGGGCTGCGCACTTGCTGCGCATCGGCAGCGGAAATGAACTTTTCGGTGTAGATGTCGCGCTCGAACAGGCGGCCCTGCATCAGCGTGGTGATGCAGGCGTCGATCATCAGCGGCGGGCCGCACAGATAAGCCTTGTGGCCGCGAAAGTCGTTGTTGAAGTGCGCCTTGGCGACCTCGTGCACGAAGCTGCGCGCACCGCGCCAGCCGCTGTCCTCGGGCTCGTTGGAGAGCGTGGCGAGGTAGGTGAAACGCGGGTGTTGCGCCGCGAGGCGTTCGAATTCGGCGTGGTGATAAAGCTCGTCCTGGCTGCGTGCGCCGTTGACCAGCGTGATGGGTAAGGGGCTCTCCGAGGCCAACAGGTCCAGCACCATCGAACGCGGACTCGACAGCCCCGAGCCGCCCGCCAGCAGCAGGTAGCCCAGGTTCTCGGCCCGGTGCGCCGCGCCGCGCACGAAGAAGCGCCCGTAAGGCCCCG
>JAITWT010000227.1 GCA_031285125.1 Burkholderiaceae bacterium
TCGAAACACGCGTACCGACACGTTCTCAATTTGCCGGAAATCGTGCTTCAAAGCTACGAAAATCGGCAGTACCGAGCATCAAAAGAACAAAAAAATTAAAACAAATCAAAATGTTCGGAGTTCTTCACGGGCGACTTGTTAACCGCCGTCCGCAGGGTTTGGACAAGGCATGGAATTGTTTCGCAAATGCGAGCCAATCCAAGGCGGGTCGGTGAAAGTCATGCGATCAATGACATCGATGCTCGACGAGGCCCCTCATCCGCCTGCCGGCACCTGCTATGGAAGTATCTTGGAAAGCTGTTTTCGATCAAATAGATAGCGATTCGGGCAAGGGGCTCGGTAATTGCTCACCCCCATTGTGAGGGGGCTTGCGCGAGGGCAGCAAATATGAGTCAACCTATGGATGACTCCGTTTTCTGATTTGCTTTGGCTGGACGATGCCGCGAAGGACGCCCTGTTGCGTGAGCAGGCAGCTGTCATTGCCCGGCAAGCCGAGCAAATCGGCCAGTTGATCGAGCGGGTGGCCGAACTTGAAGGTCGGCTTTCGCAACCGCCGAAGACGCCAGGGAACTCAAGTCTGCCGCCGTCGGTTGGCCGCAAGCCCTCGCAAGGCGACGGCGGCAAGGACAAGACGCGGCGGCGCAAGAAGGGCCGTCCCGGCAGCTTTCGCGAGTTGTGTGCCAATCCGAGCCGGACTGTCGATCTTCGGGTCGATTGTTGCCCGCATTGCCGAAGCGATCTGTCGCAAGCGCCGCAACGGCTCTGTGAAGCCTATGATCATATTGATGTGCCCCCGGTTGGGCCAGTGGTGACGCGCATTCATCTGCATGGCGGCGATTGTCCTGGATGCGGCAAGTTCCTCAAGGCCGCCCCACCTGCCGACATGGCGTCTGGCTCACCTTTTGGCGAGAACCTGCGCGCGCTCGTGATTTATCTGCGCCATACGCAAGGGATTGGCTTTGAGCGGCTAAGGCGACTGTTGGACGACCTGTTTGGGTTGGCCATCAGCGAGGGCGCCCTGATCAATATGACGAAGGCAGCCGCCGATCCTTTCGCCACCCAGGTCGAGTGCATTCGCGAGCGCCTCCTGGGGCACGATGTTATAGCCAGCGACGAAACAGGCATGCGGGTAGGCAAGCGCAATTTCTGGCTTTGGGTGTTCCATCATCACGACAGCGCCGTCTTCCGGATCGACCCGAGCCGGTCCAAGCACGTTCCCGAAGAATTCCTGGCCGGCCATCGGCCGCAGTTTTGGCTCTCCGATCGCTATGGCGCACAAAAGGGCTTCGCCACCAAGGGCCATCAATTCTGCCTCGCCCATCTTATCCGCGACGCCCAATATGCCGTGGATGCCGGCGACGACTGCTTTGCTCCCGGCTTGATCGTCCTGTTCAAGCGGGCCTGCCGCATCGGACGAAGACGCCAGCAGCTCAGCGACAAGGAACTGCGCTTTTATCACCGCAAATACGTCAAGAAACTCAGTGAGATCCTGAGGCTGAAACCAAGCCATGCTGAGGGCTGTGCCCTCCAAAAGTCCATCGCAAAAATCCGCGCAAACCTGTTCCTATTCCTCCTCAACCGCGCGCTCGACGCCACAAACAACGGCTCCGAACGCGCCTTGCGGCCATGCGTGACATTCCGCAAAATCACAAATGGCTTCCGAACCTCTTGGGGCGCGCGCTTCTATGCCGATGTCAGATCCGTCATCGAAACCGCTCGCAGAAGGGCCATACCAATCCTTCAGGCCATTCGAATGACTCTGAATGCTCAACCTCTCCAACCCCGATGACAAACCCCAGGGTGAGCAATTGCTCGTCGCCTGTGAAGAACTCCGAACATTTTGATTTTGTTTAATTTTTTTGTTCTTTTGAAGCTCGGTTACTGCCGATTTTCGTAGCTTTGAAGCACGATTTCCGGCAAATTGAGAACGTGTCGGTACGCGTGTTTCGATTGTTGTGACCAGGCAGCAAGGGGACGAGGATGCGGCCGAAAGAACGGTGGGACAGCGGTCAGACAGATCTTTTGCAATCTCGGCTGGACCAGATCCTCAACATGAGGCATGCGCTGGTGAAGTTGGCTGCAGCAATCGACTGGGGCTTTCTGGAAGAGCGGCTTGGCGAGGTCTATGATGACGATCACGGTCGCCCGCCGCTGCCGACCCGACTGATGGCGGGGCTGGCCATCCTGAAGTCGATGCATAATCTTTCCGATGAGGTGCTTTGCGAGCGCTGGTTGGAGAACCCGTATTACCAGCTGTTTTGCGGCGAAGAGTTCTTCCAGCACGTTCTGCCGTTCGATCGCTCGTCAATGACGCGCTGGCGTCGGCGCATGGGCGAGGAGCGGCTGATGGCACTGCTCCAGGAGAGCCTTGCCGCAGCGACCCGAACCGGAGCGGCCAAGCCGGCCGACTTCCGTGCAGTGATCGTCGACACCACCGTACAGGAGAAGGCGATCACCTTTCCGACCGATGCCAAGCTGATGCATCGTGCTCGCGTGCGGCTGGTCAAGCTGGCCAGCAAGCACGCCATCACCTTGCGCCAGTCCTATGCGCGGGTCGGCAAGATCGCGTTGATCAAGCATCAGCGTTACGCCCACGCCAAACAGTTCAAGCGCGCCAACCGAGCGCTCAAGCGGCTGCGCACCATGCTCGGGGCGGTGATCCGCGATATCACCCGCAAGCTTGCCGGCCGCCCGGAATTGACGCCGGTCTTCGCCCTGGCGCTGTCGCTGGGAAGCCGTGTCCGAAATCAGCGCCAGCGCGAGCGGGGCCGAAAAGTCTATTCTCTGCACGCTCCCGAGGTCGAGTGCATCGGCAAGGGCAAGGCGCACAAGCCCTATGAGTTCGGCGTCAAGGTCTCGGTCGCCACCACGCTCGAGCGTAGCCGTGGCGGCCAGTTCGTCGCCCATATCAAGGCGCTGCCCGGCAACCCGTATGACGGCCATACATTGGCAACCGTCGTACCGGCCATCGAAGAAACCATCGGCGTCACGCTCGGCAAGATCGTCGCCGATGCCGGCTATCGCGGCCACAACGCGCCGAAGGACAAGATGTTCAAGGTCCATGTCGCAGGTTACAAGCGGGGTCTCACCAAGACCATCAAACGAGCGCTGCGACGTCGGGCGGCCGTCGAACCGGTCATCGGACATCTCAAGCAAGACCACCGCATGGACCGCAACTTCCTGGCTCACTCCGAAGGCGACGCCAACAACGCCGTACTCGCCGCCGTCGGCTACAACTTCAGCCTCCTGCTCAACTGGCTGAGGCTTTTGCGTGCCTTTTTCCTGGCAACGCTCATAACCATGACCACACCGCAACTGCGACCGCGATCTGCCTGAGCCAAACCAACTCACCACATCAGCAACGCATCGCCACCATCAGCAACGCCACTTTCTTCACGGACGACTGACGAGATAGGCGCTGCCGGGAAACATCTGCAGCGTGAAGCAGAACTCCCCGGTACGCTGCTAACTGCGAGTGATGAATCGAGCACGCTCAAGCAATTCATCAAACGTCACGATGTCAATGCTGCGGTTCTCGCGCCGAAACAACTCAAAGGTATCGCGCATCACATTGGCTGTTCTGGCGTTATCGGAGCGCGAG
>JAITWT010000087.1 GCA_031285125.1 Burkholderiaceae bacterium
CTACGAAAAGCTGCCAAGCGCGCCGTGGATGCGTTGTGGGATGAAATCGGCAGACTGGTCGATACCGTCACAGCCGATGGATGCCGCAATTATTTCAGCGCAACTGGGTATGTGCATGACTAAAGCAAAAAGGCTCTAAACGCCGATTTGAAGCACGCCATTGGCTCCAAGGTACCCGTGCGCACAAAAGCCAGATTGCGTGCCGCTGCTGATGAGCACATGCGATTCATCGCAGCCAATTGCCAGCGAGTCCGAAACTACTTCCAAGACCCAATCGTCAACTACGCAGCGTGAAAACTTCATCGTGCCGGATCAATAGATGCATTTTGGGTTGCGCACAGCTCAACCCAAACGGCGCTCATGTTTTCCCTTCACGTTTCAACCGCTCAACCACCGCACGGCTGACAGGCGTACTGCGTTTTCGCGTGATGCCGCCCGCCGTCGTGCGCTGGCAGCGGTCGCTTGCTTAAATTCAAGGCAGGCCAGGGGCGCTTGCCTCTGTCTAAACCTCTGCGTTTGCCCCGTGCTTGGGTTGAAACGTTCAGCAAGAGAGGCTGTTCTCAGGGGCAGGGTACAGCCGAGAACGTCGCCAGGGCCTTGTTTTGGGGCGCCATGGTGTCGGGGCCGTCTCACCGTCAAGGGCTCAACGGGCAGGAGGAAATACATCAATTTGGTTTACACCATCCCTCTTTTTGTCAAATCTTTGCAGATCTGACGCCTTTAGAAAATACTACAAAAGTATTAATTAAAGCACGAAACCATGAAAATTCACCAAAATACACTCAATTAAAAGAACTATTATCTAAAATAAGATGATAAATTTATATAGACTGAAAGTATTACTTATGAAGTATAAATATTGATTTTTCTCTAATTTTTATAAAATAATGTTGTTAATATGGAAAGTAATATAGATCAAATGTATGATATTAATGGCGGCTCAATCAATCACAAGTCATGTCCGGACGCTGGCAAGCCTGTCCGTGTGGCGTGACTGATGGCGCTGCAAACAAAAAGCGCGGGGAGCCTGCGGCGGTGAGCCGGACCGTGTCTGGCGCTGCCGCCAGGGTCTCTTTTTAGAGGGCGGTCTTGATAAGGCGGCCATTTGAACAGCTTCTGATGTAGATTTTTTACTGCAATATAAAGGAAATACCGTGTCTGATTCGAATCCAAGCACTCCCATCCCCTCCTATCTTGATGGGTTTCTTCGCGCTGTAGATCAGTCCTTGACGAATGTCATGGTTGATATACCCAATGCCGCAAGGGAATATCTCGGATCAGCCTACGGATTCCCTGCGATGAACGGGGCTGGTATTGTTAATGATATCTATCGTGGCGTTGCGTACGTTGTACTGGGATTGGCGCCCGCTAGCACGTTAATTGAAGCCATTGGCAGAGAGCTAAGCAGTGCAGTTCGCCTCGTTGGTGACGTCGTTAGCATAGCTACTTCCCCCGGCATGCCCGGCCCCGAGCACGAGGGAGGCATCCCTGCGTTTTTGGAAGTAACGTGCAAGACACTGGGGCAGGCCACCGGTGCGCTGATCAATCTGGTCCAGGCCGCAGCCAGCATGCCTTCGCCAAACGACGCGTCGGCGACCACGATGGTTGCCGCAACGACGACGGATCTGGCCCCACCGATTTTGACCAAGTCAAACCTCTGATGGTCTGAGCGCAAGCGTAACAAGCGATAAGCAAGAAAGCGCAGGAGCCTGCAACAGCTGTGGCGAATGGCCATGGCTATTGCAGGTTTTTTTTATGTCGATGGGGATCGTGATGCGGGCTGATTTAGAGCATCTTTCGTTGAGTCGATGACAAATTTTCAATGACTTTCGTCATTGCGTGCTGAAG
Source organism: Burkholderiaceae bacterium (assembly GCA_031285125.1). GTDB lineage: Bacteria > Pseudomonadota > Gammaproteobacteria > Burkholderiales > Burkholderiaceae_C > JAITWT01. The sequence goes on from JAITWT010000087.1 coordinate 1,849, forward strand.
GCGAAGCCATCCCGTGTGCGGTGCACTGGATTGCGTCGCTACGCTCGCAATGACGGTACGTGCAGGAAGCGTACAGGAAGAGTGTAGGAAGCGTGCAGAAAACGTGCAGAAAACGTGCAGAAAGGTTGCGCACATTTCAACCTAAACGGCTCTAATTAAGCCGGCTGCGGTCGCGGATTTCCCCGCACAATGAACTGGCGAGAAAAACCAAAATGGCGTTTAACGCCAAGCGGTTCTGAGATCAATGGCATGCGAAATTCAGGACGGGGCAGCAACTCAATGCACCAGGTCGTATCCCCAATGAAATGGAAACGAACGTTGTTCGGTTCGTTCAGCTCCAGCGAAGAAAACGATCCTGATGAATAAGGCCCGCCGATGAGCGCTGAATCCAGAATATTCAACTGTGCATCAAGCAGGTGAATGCTGAGGATTTCCTCAAAAGGGATATCGTCCGTCATGAAGAGCAGATAACGGTTTTCCCATTGAACTGCGGCTTCCAAAATGGCCCCGGAAATACGCTTTCCTGTTGACGTGCCATTGACCAGAACTTCGCTTTCCGGTATTTCATCATCATTCGCGCCGCGCGCCAGGCGCGCTGTCAGTTCACTCGCTATACGCATGCCCATGGCCCAACTCCGAGGCTGACCAGAGGCGGCTCACGCCAAAAGCGGCCAGCGCACCGCCAACAAAAGCGCCCACCGTCACACATACTGGTGCGCCTGGGCCGCAGGCCAGCCCGGCCAAGGCGCCGCCTGCAATGCCGCCACCCATTCCGGCACCGGTAACCGTTATTTCGCGCCCCGCAGTTTTGATCTTGTCGTCCGCAGCCATAACCTCGTAGACAGACAAAGCGATGGAAAGAACGATGAGATCCCGTCCAGCACGAGGGAGGCTACGCATGATCGCTGTCACACGAGGGGTTGACCTGCTGGCTGACTTGACGATCTCAGCATAAACGGCATTTTGTTGTGCTCGGGAAAGGTGGCTGAAATCGACATTTGAACCATATAACTGACGGGCCTATTTGGCAATCAACTCGTTTAATGTTTTTCCTTCACGTTTCAACCATTCAGCCACTGCACGACCGGCGGGCGTACTGCGGTTTCGTATGATCTCCATAATCGTATTGCGGGCTTCCTGCGCTTGCGATACCGCCTGTGACCAAGTGATTTCACCGCTGTTCGCCAGACGACTCAGTTCATCTGCCATGGCTTTAATCTGCCGTGTATAAGCCTGTCGTGTGGTTGCGTCCATGACGACATATACACCAGCATTTGCAATTTCAGCCTCTAAGGCTTGAATGGCATTTTAGAAAATGGCCTTGTCGCTATTGTGGTTTTGTTGAGTGATCTGCGCTGAAATAGTGCTCACGACGAACTACTCCTTTTAAATTACTGAAATCGATCTTATCATTGCTCTCAACTTGCCTGGCTTGGCGGCATTTAAATTTTGTTACAAAATACTTGATCTTGTTGGTTGGTATTTCGTGATGTTTTTCACGAATCCCGTGCGACCATGCTTGCAATGATGGGTCGATACCGGCAGGATCGGACACCCTCAAACAAGACCGCCTGATGATAGGAAGTTCGACCAAGCGCGAGTTTCTCCATGCGATGGACCGCGCGGCTCCTTGAGACGATCAGGTGGCGCTGATCGAACCTTGCGTCCCCGAGGCCGGGCGACGCGGTCAGCAGCTTTTTGGCGTTCAAGTCATGCTGCGCGTGCAACGCGCAGGGGGCTGTGCGCACGGGAAATTGTTTGAATTTGGGCACTTCAGCCCACTTGAGCGCGGTTTGTGAAGCGCTTCCCTAGCCGATTGTCGGTGCTGCACTTGAAGTTTGAAGCGACTTGACATAATAATCAAATTGTTTCAATAATTATCAGATTACAACAGGAGACTCGTCTAATGAACATCCAAGACCGCGCCATGGGTCAGGACATGAAACTCGGCCCGCCCCAAGAACAGGCTGTTGACAGTCTAGGGGGTGAACGCAAAGTGTACGGAAGTCCATCCGAGTGGACACTTCTGTATCCAGTCTTTAGCAGTCATGTCAAACGCATTGGCTGGGTGCGCACCTTGGCCGGTGGTTTGTCGATGTACCTGTGCATTCCGCTGCTGGTGATATTGCATCTGACCTGCTGCGTTGTTGCCTACCAGTGGCTGATGCGTCCCCTGCTGGGCATGCCGAAGGTGCGTTGGGTCGACTATGTGGTCATCGACCGCCATCGCATCCGCGGAATGGGCGGGTTCGACAAATTCAACTGCATGTTCTGTGGCTATGCCAATGGACTGACCGTCATGGCCAACGTTGAGATGGACCATATCGCGCGCTGGCAGCAGCAGAGGGCTCTTCCGCTATGGGGGAAGGCTGTACTGGCTTTGCTTATGCTGGTGATCTGGCCCCTGCTGTTGATTTTTGAGCTGGGCGTGCAGATCATCTACAACATTCTGGTTTCGCGTCCGCTGGGGATGCATCGTGTCTCCATCGCCCAGGCGCGCCAGATTCTCAATCGCCAAGCCTATGCCCGCCAGTTGCCGGTATTTGGCCGCCTGCCGCTGCTTGCCGCCAAGAACCTCTGTCTGCGCTTTGCGATGGCGCTGGAGCAGATCGAGTCCTCCTGGTGCCCGCTCAAGCATCTGGAAACGCGCGAAGGGGTGGTTTATCCCAAGCATCACGACAAATTCTTTGGCCCGCATGAACTGGAAAAAATGCGCGAAGTTTTGTCCACCGTTGGCACGGTGTCGGATCGCCGCCCTAAGTGGTGAGCGTCTGCCCCCTTGCTGTCTGTATCAAGCTCAAGCGAGTTTGACAGGCAGCAAAAAGAAAAATGATAGATAAAACGATAGATATCAGGAGATGAGATGAGCGACGAAAAAAAGAACGATGTCTCGGTCAAGCGCCGAGGCTTCCTCAAGTACACGGCTTGGGCTGCTGGAGGAGTGGTTGCTGGAGGCGCGGGGCTGGCGGTCCCGCTGTCCGGGGACAAGGTGCTAGAACAACGCTACCCCGAGGTCCCGGAAAACCAGGTTGAATTGCCGCCCAATGGAAAGCGTGTTGTGATCATCGGCGGCGGCTTGGCGGGGCTGCAGGCAGGGGTGGAGCTCTCCGCGCGCGGCTTTGCCGTGACCGTGCTGGAACGCTCTGGGACGCCGGGGGGCAAGGCCAAGACTTGGCGTGACCGTCATTTCGGCCCGGATGATGACCCGGCCAAGCGCGAGGCGGATTTTCCCGGCTATGTCCGCGACCATGGCACGCATGCCATCTGGGGTTTTTACAACAACCTGCGCGAGTTCATGGGGCGTTACGGCTGGAAGCTCAAGGACATGCCCCAAGACAGCTCGATATATAACTTTGTCGACAAGGACGGTTCACGCAGCTATTTGCCCAACTCCACTTGGCCTAACCCTTACGACAAGCTGCAATTACTGGCCGATGCCCGCAAGATGCAGCATGTGCCCGATGCCGAGCGCAACGACTTCATTCGTTTGGGCTTGCGCCTGATGAGCTTTGATTATGCTGATCCGAAGCAGCGCGCTTTTATGGACTCGATGACATTCGAGGCATATGGCCGCAAGCTGGGAATTTCAGAACGGCTGATCCACACGATTTGCGATAGCCTGCTGGAGATGGCCTATTTTGATAATGTGCAAACGGCCTCGGCGCTGACCTTGGCCAACCTTTTTCAATTGACCGCCGGCTCTGGCGACGACATGAAAGTCAATCTCTACAGTCAGCCGGTGACTGAAACCTTTCTCCAGCCGATGGTTGACTACATTCGTGCGCACGGCGGTCGAGTGCTCTACAACGTCGAGGTGTCGGGCTTTGAAAAGGTCAATGGGCGCATCAAACGGGTCCTAACGGGCGAATTGCCGGCGCATCGCATACGGCGTTGCTCGGTATGCGGCAACTTGATTATCGATGGCATCGAAGTGGGCCATGAGTGTCCATTTTGCGGCGCCCACATTGACATGTTCCATGAGCTCGATGAGGTGGAACGCAGCGCGCGCTCCTGGGAGGCAGATTACTTCATATCGGCCTTAGACATACCCGCAGCCAAGCAGATCGTCCACGCCAATCTCAATGTACTGGGCGACGAGCCGTATTTCCACAACATACTCAAATTGCAACCCAAAGCGGTGTACGTCTGCAATCTGTGGTTTGACGGGCGCGGTTATTGGGAGCGCCGTGTTCACGATGTTGCTGGGCGCCCCGGCATCTGCTTCTTTGCCACGGGCTTTCAGCAGTTGGGCATTACGGTCAATCGCTCGGGGCGAATCAATTTTCCGGACATGAAGTTCACCATTTCCCCGGAATTCGCGGACCGGGACATTACGGTCATTGAAACGCAAATTGCAAAGACCCACCTGGTCGCTGGCAAGACCACCCAAGAGGTCGCCCAACTCTGCTACGAAGAATTGAAAACCGTCATGCCGGATCTGCCGCCGCCGCGTGATTCTTATTTGAACCGCTGGCACAACTACAACGGTTACCACGTCGGCAGTGAGTCTCATCGCCCCCCGGTTCAATCGCCGATTGACAACCTGCTGTTCATTGGCGACATGGCGTTCGTGCCGCACCCGGCGGTATTCATGGAAAAGACCAACGTTACCGCTAAATGGGCGACCAATCTCCTGCTCGAAAAGGCCGGCATTGAGAAGGGACGCATCAAAATCTTGCAGTCGGGCACGCCCAGCGTATTTACCGATGCGCTCCAACGCATGACCAATGTGATCGTGTGATTTCACTGAGGGGGAGGACGGTAAGAGTCCGTGTCGTCATGGACCTTACCTTGCGCTCCTTTTTTTCCTTCTTTGGCCGTCAGGCCAGCCAGCAAAACAGAAAAGAGAGACAAAACATGCTCGTCACAAACGGAATCGCCAGCGCTCAGAAACAAATTGAGCCGGGCCATCAAACCCGTCACCCAAGCGCATTTTTAAAGGGTATCGTGCAGACCGAATACCCTCTGCCTAAATTCGATCGCATGGGCTTCCTGCCGGTTTTCTACTATGACAACACCTCGATGACCGCGGCTTTTACCGCGGCAACGAAAAAGGTGCGAGCGCTTCTGCCCGATCCCGACATGCGCCTGGTGGAGTTCCGCCCAGGGCGTTGCGTGGCCGTCATCAGTTGCTTTGAATACCGCGACAGCGATATCGACCCTTACAACGAAGTGAGCATGGCTTTCTTAATCAGCCATGGGCGGCGCAGCCTGCCGGCGGTGAAGTTGCTCAAGGGGCTGTATGACAGTTGCTTTGAAGCCTATGTGTGGAAACTGCCGGTGACCACCGAGATCGCCCGCTGGGGTGGGGTGGAGTTGTACGGATTCCCCAAGTTTGTCGCTGATATTCATTTCACCCGCACGGCCGGCACCATGGCTTGCCGGCTGGCTTGCGATAACCAGCACATTCTTACCCTGGAAGGCAAAGTATTGAAGACATCGCCGCGGAAAAAGCCGTTGCGCTATCGTGCCTACTCCGTCAAGGACGGCCTGCCACTGTGCGCCAATGTCTACACCAGCGCCCGGGAGTTCGCACAAAGCATGCTGCCCAACAGCGCGCGGCTGACCCTTGGCGAGCATGAAATCGGGCGCACCCTGCGCAATCTGGATCTGGCCAAGATGCCGCTGATGTACCAGTACAGCCCAATCAATGAGGTCTCGCTGTTCGGACCGCGTAATCTGATGGATGACTAAGAGTCTGTTTACGATCCCGGTGCGGGCGTGCGAGCATAGGCGGTCTGTGGCGTTGCAATCCTTGCTAATGGTATGAGTCATTGGCTGCGGTTTGCGCCTGGAAAAGCCGAGACGTGAGACGGTATTGAGTATTTTTTGAGCCCTGCACCGGGGCACAAAACGCGATGTGCAAAACGGCACTTGCGCCGATGGCCGACAATCGCCCGATGTCTGACACTGCTGTTTCAACCGCCCCTGCCTCCACGCTCCCCAGGAGCGATATGAACCTCATCTGGATCGACTGCGAGATGAGCGGACTCGACCCCGAGACGGAGCGCTTGCTGGAGATCGCCGTTGTCGTTACCGGGCCGGACTTGGCGCCGCGCATCGACGGACCGGTGCTCGTGATTCATCAGAGCGAGGCGGTGCTCGACGCGATGGATGCCTGGAACAAGGGCACGCACGGGCGTAGCGGCCTGATCGACAAGGTGCGTGCTTCCACGCTTGATGAAGAGCAGGCGCAGCGGCAGATTCTTGAATTCATCGCGCGCTATGCGCCCAAAGGCGCTTCGCCGATGTGCGGCAATACGATCGGGCAAGATCGGCGTTTTCTCGTCAAGTACATGCCGCAACTGGAGGCGTATTTTCACTATCGCAACCTGGACGTGAGCACGCTCAAAGAGTTGGCGCGGCGCTGGAAGCCGAAGGCCCACGCAGCGTTCAAGAAGCGCCAACTGCACACCGCGCTGGCCGATGTCCATGAGTCGATCGACGAGCTGGCGCACTACCGGGACACTTTCTTGCGCTTGAGCGATTGACTGGGCGTGCCCCGGCGTGTTTTCCGCCGGTGCTTCTTGACGCCCTTGAAGTCGATATGGGCGCCGCAGGGGTGACAAATCCGTCGTCGTTGTTGAGCGCTTTTTGCAAGCGCTCACCGTCCCAGCATCAGTTCCAGGTTTTGCACCGCCGCGCCGCTGGCGCCTTTGCCGAGATTGTCCAGCCGCGCGATAACAACGGCTTGGCGTTGCGCTTCGTTCGCATAAACGCGGATTTCAAGGCGGTTGGTGTCCACCAGCGCAACGGCGTCGAGCCGGTCGCCGGCGGTGGGCGAAAGCACTTGAACATAGTGTTCAGGCGTGTTGCTGCGGGCGTAGTGCGCAGTCAGCGCCTCGTGCAGGTCGGCGGCGCGCGGGCGGCCCGGCAGCAGGTCCAGTGCCAGGGGCAGTTGCACCAGCATGCCTTGGCGGAAATTGCCGACCGAGGGGAGCAGCATGGGGCGGTGCCTCAGGCCGCTGTATTGCATGATTTCAGGGATGTGCTTGTGCTTTAGGTCCAAGCCGTAAATCTCGAACGGCGGGGCGTTGCCGCTTTCGTAGGCTTCGATCATGGTCCGTCCACCGCCCGAGTAACCGCTGACTGAGGGCAACGCGACGGGGTGATCAGGCGGCAGCAGGCCCGCGTCCACCAGCGGGCGCAGCAGCGCGATGGCACCCGTCGCATAGCAGCCGGGGTTGGCGACGCGCTCGGCTTGTGCAACGGCCTGCGCGTGCCCCGCCGCGAGCTCGGGAAAGCCGTACACCCAACCCGGTGTCACGCGGTGCGCGGTGGAGGCGTCGATGATCTTGGGCTTGGGCCCGGACAGCGTATCGATCAGCGCCACTGATTCACGCGCCGCATCGTCATGCAGACACAAAATGACCAGATCGGCCTGTGCCATCAGTTCGCGTTTGGCCTGCGCATCCTTGCGGCGTTCAGGCGCGATGCGCATCAGTTCGATGCGCGCGATCTTTTGCAGCCGTTCGCGGATTTGCAGGCCGGTGGTGCCGGCTTCGCCGTCGATGAAAACCTTGGTGCTGGTCATGGTGGGGCAGGATAGGAAAGTGTCAGGGCAGCCGCCACGTATATTCCGCGAGGGCGTACGCGACGATCATGAAAGCGTCATGATAAAGTTACTTAAGTTACAGAACACAGTTCCTGGTCCTTACCCGTTGAAGTCAATAGAGTGTCTATTCACAATGACCTGCCTATGAAAAGTCGTGTCTTCGCGGTCACCGCGGCGTTGCAGATTTCCACGATACCCTCTGAGATTGCCGCAACTTGTCTGCGTACGGATGTGTCGATTGAGGCGTCGATGGGGTTTTGTGCAGATGCTGATGAGGCGGGGCATCAGGCCACGTTCAGTGTGTTGTGCGTAGCCGGTTCTCGGTGATCTGCTTCTGTCCTTATCTCCTTCTCTAGGGGCCATCCTCATGAAAATTCACGAATACCAAGGCAAGGAAATCCTTGCTAAGTTCGGCGTGCCCGTGCCACGCGGCATTCCAGCGTTCACTGTGCAGGAGGCCGTCGAGGCCGCGCAGAAGCTGGGCGGTCCGGTGTGGGTCGTCAAGGCTCAAATTCACGCGGGCGGCCGCGGCAAAGGCGGCGGTGTCAAGGTCGCCAAGTCGGTTGAGGACGTGAAGCGCCTGGCCGGCCAGATTTTGGGGATGCAACTGGTCACGCACCAGACCGGCCCCGCAGGCCAGAAAGTGCGGCGCTTGTATATCGAAGACGGCGCTGATATCCAGAAGGAATACTACGTTTCGGTCATCACTGACCGTGCCTCGCAGAAGGTGGCTTTTATCGCTTCCAGCGAAGGCGGCATGGAAATCGAGGAAGTCGCACGGACCCACCCGGACAAGATTGTCAAGGTGTTCATCGATCCGCTCGTGGGCCTAAGCGATGCGCAGGCCCGGCAAGTGGCCGACGGTATTGGCATCGCGCAAGACTCCACCGCGCGCGCCATCGACGTGTTCAAGAAGCTGTACACCTGCTATGTGGAGACCGACGCTTCGCTGGTTGAGGTCAACCCGCTGAACCGCGACAGCAAGGGCGACATCATCGCGCTGGATGCCAAGTTCAACTTCGATGCGAACGCGTTGTTCCGTCACCCCGAGATCGTGGCGTTGCGCGATCTGGACGAAGAGGATCCGGCCGAAGTCGAAGCCAGCAAATTCGACCTGGCCTACATCTCGCTGGACGGGGATATCGGCTGCCTGGTCAACGGTGCCGGGCTGGCCATGGCGACCATGGACACGATCAAGCTGTTTGGCGCTGAACCGGCCAATTTCCTGGACGTGGGCGGCGGCGCCACGCCAGAGAAGGTGACCGAGGCGTTCAAGATCATGCTCAAGAACCCCAAGGTCAAGGCGATTTTGGTGAATATCTTTGGCGGCATCATGCGCTGCGACACCATCGCCGTCGGCGTGATTGCTGCGTGCCGCGCGGTTAATTTGAAGGTGCCGCTGGTGGTGCGCATGAAGGGGACCAACGAAGTCGAGGGCAGGAAAATGCTGGCCGATTCGGGCCTGCCCATCATCAGCGCCGACACCATGGCCGAGGCGGCGCAAAAAGTCGTTGGCGCGGTCAACGCCTGAGCCAGCCCGAGGAGTTCAAACCATGTCCATCTACATCGATAAAAACACCAAGGTCATCACCCAAGGCATCACCGGCAAGACCGGCCAGTTCCACACCCAGAAGTGCCAGGAATATGCCAATGGTAAAAACTGTTTCGTCGCCGGCGTCAACCCGAAGAAGGCGGGCGAATCGATCTTCGGCATTCCCATCTTCGGCTCGGTCAAAGAGGCTGCCGCGCAAACGGGCGCGACCGTCTCGGTCATTTATGTGCCGCCCGCAGGCGCAGCCGATGCCATCTGGGAAGCCGTGCAGGCCGATCTGGATATGGCCGTCTGTATCACCGAAGGCATTCCCGTGCGTGACATGCTGATGGTGCGCAACAGGATGAAGGCCAAGGTTGCCGCCGGCGGCAAGGAAACGCTGCTGCTCGGACCGAACTGTCCGGGCTTGATCACGCCCGACGAAGTCAAGATCGGCATCATGCCGGGCCATATCCACCGCAAGGGCCGCGTGGGCGTAGTCAGCCGCTCCGGCACCTTGACTTATGAAGCGGTGGCGATGCTCACCGAAGTCGGCCTGGGTCAATCGAGCGCCGTGGGTATCGGCGGCGACCCGATCAATGGGCTCAAGCACATCGACGTGATGAAAAAATTCAACGCCGATCCCGAGACCGACGCAGTCATCATGATCGGCGAGATTGGCGGTCCCGATGAAGCCGATGCCGCACGCTGGTGTAAGGCGAACATGAAAAAGCCGGTGTTCGGTTTCATTGCGGGCGTGACCGCCCCTCCAGGCAAGCGCATGGGGCACGCCGGCGCGCTGATTTCCGGCGGCGCCGATACCGCGCAAGCCAAGCTCGACGTCATGGAGGAATGCGGGTTCACCATCACGCGCAACTTCTCCGAGCTGGGCAAGCTGGTGAAGTTGCGATTGGGAGCCTGATGGCTGCCTTAACCTTTTTTGCCGCCTTGACCCCCTCGACGGCAGCGCGTAGCGCTGCCGTTTCTCGGTTGAAACAGAAATGAACTGGACTGTGGGCCCTGATTTTTGGATCGGGCTGATCCAGATCATCTGGATCGACATCATCCTGTCCGGCGACAACGCTGTGGTCATTGCACTGGCAGCGCGCTCGCTGCCGCCTAAACGGCGCAAGCAAGCCGTGATACTGGGGGCGGGCGGCGCGGTGGTGTTGCGCGTGCTGTTGATCCTGGTGGCCACCCAACTGCTGGAGTTACCTTACTTGCGCATCGTTGGCGGCCTGTTGCTGCTGTGGATCGGTGTCGGTTTAATGGGCAAGAACGAGGAGGGCGCCGGTGCGGCCGAGCGCGGTGACGCTGCGCATGGACAGAGTACGTGGATCGCGGCGGTGCGCACCATTTTGATCGCTGATGTGGTCATGAGCCTGGACAACGTGATTGCGGTGGCCGCCGCCGCCGGTGGCGACATTGTGTTGCTGGCCATTGGGCTGGCCGGCAGCATTCCGTTGGTGATTTTCGGCAGTACCCTGCTGATGGGTCTGATGGCGCGTCTGCCCATCATCGCTGTACTCGGCGCGGCGCTGATTGGCTGGGTCGGCGGCGAGACGCTGGTCAATGATGTGGCGTTGACCGGGTGGCGCCAGGCCATGCCCTGGCTGCGTTACGCGATGGCTGCTGTGGGCGCGATCGGGGTGGTTTTGATCGGGCATTTGCTACAACGCCGCCGTGTCAGCGTGAAGCCCTGAATTGAAACGTAATTCCGCGGACATTGGGCATCGGTGCCCCGTTTGAGCAGGAAATCCACCGCCGCGATGTCAGCCTTGACGGGCGGTGCCTGCTGTGCTCGGAGGGCCTTAGCAGCATCTTCACAGATGAAGAAATTGCCTCTTTTTAATTCAAAAAGATGTTTTTTTGTTAATTTCTAAAACAAATTAACTCATTCGGTTGAATTGGCAAATGGGCCGGGGGAGAAGGACAATATTCAAGTCATTTTTTGCCCGGGCCGGTTACATGAATCGGCAATCTGCCAGGGCGAGGGGAGAGAGCCTGTCCAAGCGTTTATGGCGCAGCACACCCGCGCCCTGTTTCATCGTAAGACCGACTGGGGTTTGAAACCCCGGCTTGAAGGCCGGTTCTGGCGCGTTGCTGAACATCCATGCCCAATGAAATGAATGCATTCGTATTTAAAACCTGTTCGCAGTCTGACTTAAATGACTCGCGCAGATATCTTTTCGGGGTGGGCCGCAAGGCGCTAACCGCAGCGTATTCAAGTGATTTTGTGCGCGTTTTCCCTATCCGCCGCAAGTGCAAAAGCGTGATTCCATAGACCGCTTTTTATGGAATAACACACCCATATTGAGCCCGGAAGTAACGGAACATGAAATTGTGTTTTTACGCCCATGACGGTATTTCAAATTCTGGCCATAGCAACAACGATGGCTGCGGTTTGTGCTTTGTTCTGGGCGCGAATTGATGGGTTTCATTTTGTTGTAATAATTTCAGTCTACAGTGCTAGACGCAGGAGAGCAAAATCCTGGCCAAGATTTTTCAGGGGCTTAAGCGACACCAGGTACGCATTGCCATTGCGCTGGTGCCCGTGGTGTTCGCGCTGGCCCATGCGATCGGTTTGATGCCTCTGAAAGTTGTCGATCATCTGGACGGTTTGCTCTATGACGTGCGCCTGCGCGCGACCATGCCCAACAAACCTGATCCGCGCGTGGTGATCGTTGACATCGACGAAGCCAGCTTGCATGCCGAGGGGCAGTGGCCGTGGCCGCGCAGCAGGCTGGCGCAGCTGGTTCAGGAGCTCACCCAGAGGCAGCATGTGGCTGCGCTGGGGTTCGACGTGGTTTTTGCCGAGCCCGATCCCTGGGGCGGCGATTCTGATTTCGTCCGTGCGCTACAGGGCCAACAGGTGGTGCTGGGCTACTACTTTTCACCCAACGCGTCGGCACCGTCTTCGGGGCGTCTGCCCACGCCGTTCCTGCCTTTGCTGCCTGGTGCGCAGCGCGGTTTGGGTTCGCCATGCTACAAGGGCTTTGGCGCGCCGATCGCATCGCTGGCGCGCGCGACGGCTGGCGCTGGTTTCATCACGGTGCCGATTGACGAGCACGGCGACGGAACGTTGCGCGCGGTCCCGTTGCTGGTGTGCTATCAAGGCCGCGCCGCTGCGCCGGGCTACTATGCCTCGCTGGGTTTGGAGTTGTACCTGCGCGCCGCTGGAATACGGGCGGTTGCACCTGTTTTTGCACCGGGCAGTACGCTGCGCAAGGGACAGATCGAGGCCCTGGCGCTGGGCGGGCCGCGCCGGATCACGATTCCGCTGAATGCCGATGGGCGTATGTTGTTGTCTTATCGCAGTTCGGGGGGGCCTTCGGGCAAGTCATTCCGTTACGTTTCGGCTGAAAAGGTGCTCTCGCACGCGCTGGCGCCCGATACCTTGCGTGACGACATCGTGCTGGTAGGCGCTTCCGCGCCCGGTTTGCAAGACCTGCGCGAAACGCCCGTGAGCAACAATTTTCCCGGCGTCGAAATACATGCCAATGTGGTTTCCTCGCTGCTCGATGGGCGCTTTCTGCACAAGCCCGATTACGCAGCGGGCTACGAAGTGGCCGTCTTGCTGGTGGCTGGCTTTGTGCTGGTGATCGGGGTGGTGCTGCTGCCGGTGTTTGGCGTCGTGGCGCTGACGCTGGGTACGCTGGCGGCCGTGACAGGGTTGAACGTGGGGTTATTTGTTCATGCTGGGCTGGTGTTCCCGTTGGCTTCAGCGCTGCTGATGATTGGTGCGATTTCGGTGATTAATATGTATTGGGGTGGATTTGTGGATTCGCGCACGCATACGCGCTTGGTTGAACTGTTTGGCAGCTACGTGCCGCCCGAGTTGGTGCGCCGGATGCTCGATTCGCCGCAGCGCTACACCATGCGCGCCGAAAGCCGTGAATTGACCGTGATGTTCTGCGACATCCGTGGCTTCACCGCGCTGACCGAAAGCATGCCTCCGCTGGAGGTGCAGGCTCTGCTCAACAGGGTCTTTAGCGAGTTGACTGAAGTCATCAATCGCTACGGCGGCACGATCGACAAGTACATGGGCGATTGCGTCATGGCCTTCTGGGGCGCGCCGATGGAGCTGTCCGACCACGCACACGCGGCGATGCGCGCCGCAATAAAAATGCCGCAGGCGCTGGCCGAAATCAATGCGGCACGGCGTGCTGCCGGACAGCCCGAATTGCAACTGAACATCGGCGTGAACACCGGCGTTGTCAGTGTCGGCGATATGGGCTCGAAGTTGCGGCGCAGCTACACCGTGATTGGCGATGCCGTGAACCTTGCGGCGCGTCTGCAATCCATTGCGCCGGTCTACGGTGTAGACATCATCGTCGGTCCTAAAACCCCCGCCGAAGTGCGCGCGCTGCTTTGGATGCCCTTGGACCGGGTGCAGGTGCAGGGCAAAACGGAGGCGGTCGATATCTACACCCCGCTGCAAGAGGCCTCGCCTGCACAAGCCCGCCGCCTGGGTTGCTGGATGTCGATGCTGCAAGCCTATCGCAGCGCCCGGATCGATCTGGCCAGCACCCTGCTTAACGAGTGGGCCGGCCAAGACACCCAAAACCCCCTGTACCTGCTGTACCGCAAACGCATCGATGCGCTGCGTCTGCATCCCCCGGAGCCGGGTTGGGATGGTTCCAGCCGTTTGGATAGAAAGTAAACGGGTGCGCCCGGAGATCCGGACAGGCCGCGATGCAGCGGCTATTGCAACGTTGAATCCAACGTTGAATCGCCCCAAGGCGAGTCATCCGGCGGCGCTTGGACCGGAACTCGGAACGCTTCATTGGCCCAGGCGCCCAAGTCGATACCTTTGCAGCGGGCGCTGCAAAAGGGGCGGTAGGGGTTGCTGGGCGCGTACTGCGCGTCTTTGCTGCAGGCCGGGCAAGCGACGGTGCGGGGGTTGAAGGCCTGCTGCTGCGGGTGCGGGAAGGCGGTTTTTTTGCTCATGCGGGTCAGTTTGAAAGCCGCGTTTTCAATCCCGCGGGAAAAGTGCATAAGGCGAGCTCGAAAACCACATCCTCGGTGAAAGGGAAGAGGTGGAACTGGGCATCCTGAGATAAAAACCGCACCGAAACCATCAGGCGGTTGCCGCTGATTTCGGGGATCAGGCCGTGCTGCTCGTCGATGAACAGGCGCAGCAACTCGAAATCGGGGCCACGGCCAGGCAAGGCCTGCTGGAATTGACCGCCGGCGGCCATCGCCTTGTGGGGGTGGCCGGTTTGGCGTAGCAGTCCAACCAACAGATTGATGGCGCAGGCCAGCGGCTCCAGCGCCGAGACCCATTGCAGTATGTCGGCGCGGCGCTGGTCGGCGGGGCGATGCTGCCACGCGTGGTACGCCGGCAAATCGAATTCGCAGGTTCCCCCGGGAATGTCCAGACGGTTGCGGATCGCCGTGAGCCACTCACTTTCTATGAGGGGCTGGCCGGACTTTCCGGCCGCCGAGAGCAGCGCGCCAAAGTGGTGGTCGATCTGACCGACGAGCTGTTCCAGGACGCCTTCGGAGACGGCTGGATTGCCGCGGTAGTTGGAAAGAATGCTTTTTTGCTTTTCCAGGTCGCGCATCACTTCCGATTTGAGATCGGTGCGTCCGGCGATGTCGAGGATTTCAAACAGCGTGGTCAGCGCGTAGTGGTGCAACAGCGCCGCGTCATGGGGCAGCAGCTCGTTCAGACGGCCGAACAAGCGCTCCAGCCGTAAATAGGTCCGGATACGCTCATTGAAGGGATATTCGTAAACAATCACGCGCGGATCAGTGGTTACTGTCACGCTCATCATAAGGGCTTTGCCATGCCAGAGGGTTTGCGCCTGCGCACGCTATTTCTGCGCGCATGAAAATTTAGTGATTTGTACCGGGAGAAGGTCCAATTCGTTCACGGACGGCTTGCAACAGCGCGTCCCCCAGTAAATTTTGGCCCCAGATCGACAGGTGCGTGTCGTTGGGGAAATACAAGTCGGTGATCCGTGTGCGCTCTTTTCGTATCAGCGAGAACAGATCCGGGCCGAGATCGCTATCGCGCAAGGCGGCAACGAAATCCTTGGAACGCTCAGGCAGCACATAGGTGGTGGTTTTGTCGGGAACGACGACCCAGAGGATCTGCACGCCGTTTTGCGCGCGCGAGAAAGCCTGCATCTGCTCGATGACCTTGGGCGTGAGTTCGGCGTTATCGTCATCTTCATGGAAGAACAGCGCACGGTCACACAGCCGGTTACTAAACAGGTGCATTTGACAGCCGCCAGGCACGACACGCACTTTGACCTTTTTGTCGATGGTGATGGCATCGCGCTCCTGTAAGGGCTGCTTGGCTTGCCGCGTGTGGTTCCATGTAATCAGGCCGCTGGTGAGTTTGGCCCCCCAGTTCAGTGCGAAGCCGGGGACAGCCCGCACCGCTGGATAGTAGGGTTTGGCATACCAGGTCAAAGGCGTGGTGTTGCGACCATTGGCGCATTCCTGCGTTTTGAGCATGCGCTCTTTGAGTAAGCGCTCGACGCTTTGAATAATCACCAGCTTGCCGTGAAAGCCGGCCTGGGCAATCCACGCATCGAAATCGCCGCACAACCGGCTATCGAACGCATACCAGAAGGCGGTGGTCACGCCATAACCGGCGCGCACCAGCCTCGACTGCCAGACATTCTCCATCGAATAGCTGTCGCCGATCACCAGAATGTCGGCCTTGTCGATCGGCGCGCCTTGCAGGTGCGCAACATCAATCGGCGGCTGGGGAAGGCGCCAGCCAAATTCATGCTCGGAGAGCTGACCGATACGCGAGAGGTCGCCATAGGGGATGGGCGTGAACAGCGTGAACAGCAGCAAAACGATGATGATGACAAACCCGCCGGCGAAGATCCGTAACCACAAAGACCGCAGGCGCGTGTCAACGGAAGGTGTTTCGGCCGGCCAACCTGGGAGAGAAATAGCAGACATTTCGGTTATCCACGGCGCCGCGCGCCCGCCTCAACCCATGAAACCGTCACGCCCGTCAGCGCCCCTTTCCCGTTGCGGGGAACGGGTTGGGGAGCGCGAGGTCTCAGGCCGCCGTGACGATTTTGGGGACGATGTTTCATTTCAGAACTGAAAATAAAGGAAGGGGCTGTACGTGCCGAGCTTGGAAATGCTCGCACCCAGCAGCACGAGCACAACCAGCGCCGTGATGACCGTGGCGGTGCGCGCCAGCACGGGACGGCCAGCCAGACGTTGCGGGTAGGGAATCCAACGGTACAGCGTGATCGTCTGCGGCAGGGCCAGGCAGATGAACATGCTGAGGATCACCAAGTGGAAAAATTCCGGCTTGCGATAGGGTATGGCGAATTCGCTGAAAATGACGGGGTTGATCCCGTTGAGGCCCAGCATGCCTTTGTAGAGGGTGACCGCGGTGGTCATGTCTGGCGCGCGGAAGACCACCCAGGCGATCATCACGCACAAAAAAGTGAGTATCCAGCCAATGACGCGCTCAACCGTGTTGGCCTTGCGGTTTTTGCGCACCACGGCGTTCCACAGGTGATTGATCACCAGATACACGCCGTGCAACGCACCCCAGAGCACAAAGGTCCAGGCCGCGCCGTGCCACAGGCCGCCCAGCAGCATGGTCAGGAACAAATTGATATAGCGCCGCGCCTTGCCCTTGCGGTTGCCGCCCAGGGGGATGTAGAGGTAATCGCGCAGGAAGGTCGACAACGAGATATGCCAGCGGCGCCAGAATTCGATGATGCTGGTCGACTTGTACGGCGACATGAAGTTCAGCGGCAGCTTCACCCCCAGACACAGCGACAGGCCGACCGCCATATCCGAATAGCCGGAAAAATCGAAATAAATCTGAAGTGTGTAAGCCAGCACGCCCAGCCATGCGGTGTAAAGCGAAGGGTGCGCGCCCGCGTGCACGCCGTTGAACACCATATCGGCGTATTCACCCATGGGGTTGGCGATGAGCAGCTTCTTGGCCAATCCAAAAGTGAAGATCGACAGGCCGAGCGCGATCTTGTTCCAGTCGATGCGATAAGTCGCTTCGTCGGCGAACTGCGGCATCATCTGCGCGTGGTGCAGCACCGGGCCGGCCACCAGATGGGGAAAGTAGCTCACGAACAGCAGGTAATGCACGAAGCGGCGTTCATGCACCTTGCCCTCCCAGCAATCGACCAGAAAAGCGATCTGCGTGAAGGTGTAGAAAGAAATACCGATGGGCAGCACCACATCCAGCAGAGGCAGCGGTTTGATGTCCGCGGCGCCCAGACCGGCGTTGACGGTGCCCAAGAAAAAGTCGGCGTACTTGAATACCGCCAGCACCAGCAAATTGACCACCAGCGCGAACACCAGCATCTTCTTGCGTGTCCCGTCCGCGCGGTCCGGGGCGGGCGTTACGCGCATTCCTGCCCAGTAGTTGAAACAAACCGAAATCAGCAGCAGTGGCAATACCTTGATACTCCACCAGCCATAAAAGAACAGCGAAGCCAGCGCCAGAAAACCCGCCGCAGTACGCGCATGGCGCCGGCCAATCAGGAAAAACCCGAGCAGCACGATCGGGAAAAAGAAAAAGATGAACGCGTACGAGTTGAAAAGCATCGTGTCAGGCGAGGCGTTTGAGGAGGGTTCTTAGAGGGCCAATCGCGCAGACCGTCGTGCGTGGGTCGCGCAAATGCCTGTGTTGCTGGGTCGTTTGCGGTTTCGGCGGGTCGTATCGGCTGACCGTGGCGAGGGGCTGATTATCGTTCAGGCACCATCCCCCAAGCCAAGGAAAGGGTGCGAACTTCTTGGGACAGTTCCTCAGGGTCGAGGGTTTCGTTGCAGATGACGGCATCGGCGCTGGCGCGGCGCAAGGCGCGCGGGGCCTGCTGCGCAATGACGGCGCGCACGGTGTCTTCGGACCACCCCGAGCGCGCCACCACGCGGCGCACCTGGGTGGCTTCGCTGGCGTCAATGACCAGCACCCGGTCGACGATCGTGCGCCAGCGCCGCGATTCAACCAGCAGCGGCACGTCGAACACGACGAAAGGACGGCTCGCCTGCGCCGCGCGCGCTTCGCACACGCGGCCAATGACCGGGTGCACGATGGCTTCCAGCGCTGCCTTGGCGCCGGGGTCGCCGAAGACGAGTGCGCGCATTTTCGCCCGATCCAGACGGCCATCAGCGGCGATCAGCGCAGGCCCGAAGTGCGCTTCGATCTCGGCGATCGCCGCCCCGCCGGGCTGGGTAATTTCACGCGCGATCGCATCGGTATCGACCCGATGCCAGCCTTGTGCGGCCAGAATCGCCGCAACCGTGCTCTTGCCGCTGCCGATGCCGCCAGTCAGTCCCAATCGCATGATGTGTCCTTGGTGCGGGCCCAACGTTCAAATCTGGAGTCCGGCCAGGCGCGCCAGCCCGGCGGGGCCGATAAATAGGGAGATCAGCCCCGCGCCGGCCAAAAACGGCCCGAAAGGAATGTAGCCGTCTGCGCGCAGCTTTTTGCGCGCTTTGAGCGCCAGCGCCACCACCAGGCCCAGGACCGAGGCGATCAGGAGCATCGGCGCCAGCGCCTGCCAACCGAGCCATGCGCCCAAAGCGGCAAAGAGTTTGAAATCACCGTGGCCCATGCCTTCCTTGCCGGTGACCCATTTGAAGCCGGCACCCACACTCCACAGCGAGAGATAACCCGCCGCCGCGCCCCAGATCGCATCGGCCAGCGTGACCGGGATCAACCCCATCGAAGCGGCCAGCAACGCGACCCACAGCAGGGGGAGGGTGATGCCATCGGGCAGGATCATGGTGTCCCAGTCGATCAGCGCCAATACGATCAGCGCAGCGGTCAATACACACCAGGCCAGTGCGCACCACTGGCCTGGCCAGCGCCAGACGCACCCGGCGAACAGGAGCGCGGTGGCCAGTTCGACCGCCGGGTAACGCGCGCTGACAGGTTGGCCGCATGCGCTGCATCGGCCGCGCAGGGCGATCCAACTCAATACGGGGATGTTTTCGCGCCAGCCGATCGTATGTTCGCAATGCGGGCAATGTGAGCGCGGCGTCAACAGGCTCAGGGGGGCTGCCGGGGCCGGTCGCGCCGATGCGGGCGAGGGTGCCGGCCACGTGCTTTCAGCGGCGCCGGGCGAGGCGGTGCTTTGCGTTGGGGTCTGCTGCGCACACGCACAGTCAGCCGCCCACTGGCATTCGAGTATTTTCGGCAGGCGGTAAATCACCACATTGAGGAAGCTGCCGATCAGCAGACCGGACAGGCCCGCCAGCGCGGCGTCGATACCTTGCGAGAACAGAATCATCTCAGGGTCCAGGCTAAATCACTTGGCCGAGCTTGAAAATCGGCAGATACATCGCCACCACGATACCGCCGATGACGACGCCCAGGAGCACGATGATGATCGGCTCCATCAGGCTCGATAGCCCCGCCGCCATGCTGTCGATTTCCTGTTCGTGGAAATCGGCGACCTTGCCCAGCATGCGGTCGAGCGCGCCGGACTCCTCGCCGATGGCGGTCATTTGCAACACCATGGCGGGGAAGACGCCGGTGTTCGTCATCGCGTGGGTCAGGCTGGTGCCGGTCGCGACGGCTTGCCGGATGCTGGCGGTGGCTGTGGCATAGACGGAATTGCCCGCCGCGCCGCCGGCGCAGTCAAGCCCCTCGACCAGCGGTACGCCGGCGGCGAACAGGGCCGAGAGCGTGCGCGTCCAGCGCGCCACGCAGGATTTGCCGATCAGCGCACCGAACACCGGCAGCTTCAGCAGCAGCCGGTCTGCCGCCGCCCGTACCTGCGGACGGCGCCGCCGCATCTGGACGAAGGCATACACAAGGCCGCCCAACATGGTCAGCGCCAGCCATCCATAGGCCACGAAAAATTCGCTCATCGCAATCACCGCCAATGTCGGCGCGGGCAAATCCGCCCCCACAGAAAGGAAGACCTGTTTGAAGGAGGGAACCACGAAGATCATCAGCATCGCCACGACCGCGAAAGTCACGGCGAGCACCGCCGCCGGGTAGCTCAGCGCCGACTTGATTTTGCGTTTGAGCGTCAGCATTTTTTCCATGTCGGTGGCCAGGCGATCGAGCAGGTCTTCCAGAATACCTGCAGTTTCGCCGGCCTGAACCAGGTTGCAATAAAGGGTGTCGAAGTTCGCGGGAAATTTGCGCAAGGCTGACGATAGCGCGGTTCCGCTTTCCACGTCGCGGCGGATCTCGCGCAGGAGCCGGTTGAGGGCCGGGTTCGCATCGCCCTGAACCACGATGTCGAAAGCCTGCAACAGCGCTACGCCGGCTTTGAGCATCGTCGCCAGTTGGCGCGTGAAAAGGGCAATGTCCTTGGGCTTGATGGGCTTATCTCTGTGCCAGGAGAGCGCGCGCCGCTTCCTGATGCGCAGCGGCTGCACACCCTGGCGGCGCAAGCAGGTGCGCACCTGGTTCTCACCGGCGCCGCGCATTTGGCCGCGCACGGCTTGGCCATTGCGATCCTTGCCCTCCCACTCGAAGGTGAATTCCTTGGGGCCGTGGCGCGGTGCAGCAACATTCATGCGCGGGTCCAGACGGTGCCACAGACAGTGCTTTGGGGGCGTTTCACTTCAGTGGCTCCAGCGCGCGGCATGAAACCGGCGTCGCCGTACAAGTCCCTGACGGTCTTGTGGGGGAGGAGGTGAAAGAGCAATTCAGTGGCATCGCAGTGGCCTTAGAACCTGTTTACGATCTCAAATGGCTCTCGTTGGGCCGCAATCGGGATGAGTGGGTGGCCAACGGCGCGCCGCATGGGCTTTGTGCCCATGCAAGCGACTGGGCCACCAAATCGTCCACCCAATCGCCCGATTTCGGCCCAACCCGAAGGGCAGAGGCCTTTTCGGGCGGTCTGCGGCGTTGCAACGCTGGCCCATAGCGCTGGCTATGGGCTGCGCGCTGCGCCTTGCATCCCCTCCCGAAAAGACCTCTGCGTGAGTCATTTGAGATCGTAAACAGGTTCTTACTCGTTGGTGGCGGCCATCACTTCTTCGAGCGAGGTCAACCCTTGCATCACTTTGCGCAGGCCCGATTGGCGCAGCGTGCGCACGCCTTCGGCCTGGGCCTGCCGGGCGATTTCCAGCGCGCTGCCGTCACGCAGGATGATGGCCTGGATCGCTTCGCTGACCGGCATGACCTGATAGATACCGATGCGGCCTTTGTAGCCGTCGTAACACGCCTTGCATCCGACGGGGCGGTAGGGCTTCCACGAACCGTCGATCGGGGGGTCGGCAAAGCCCGCCTCGAGCAGGGCTTGGCGTGGCGTTTCGTGCGCCTGTTTGCATTGCGGGCAGAGCCGCCGCACCAGCCTTTGCGCGCTAATCAGGATCACGCTCGAGGCGATGTTGAATGGCGCGATACCCATATTGCGCAGCCGCGTGAGCGTGGACTGTGCATCGTTGGTGTGCAGCGTCGAAAGCACCAGGTGGCCGGTCTGCGCGGCTTTGATAGCGATATTGGCGGTCTCCAGATCGCGGATTTCTCCAACCATGAGGATGTCCGGGTCCTGGCGCAAAAAAGCGCGCAGCGCGGTGGCGAACGTGAGCCCGGCCTTTTCGTTGACGTTGACCTGATTGATGCCCGACAGGTTGATTTCCGAGGGATCTTCAACCGTCGCAATGTTCAGGCCCGGCTTGTTGAGCAGATCCAAACAGGTGTAGAGCGAAACCGTCTTGCCTGAACCGGTCGGGCCGGTCACCAGAATCATGCCGTGGGGGCGGCCAATGGCGGCGAGCAGGCGCGTCTTTTCATCGGCGTCGTAGCCCAGCGCCTCGATGCCCAGGCGCAGACTGCCGGCATCGAGAATGCGCAGCACGATCTTCTCGCCGAACAACGTCGGCAGCGTGCTGACGCGAAAGTCGATCGCGTGCCCCGAATCGAGCTTGAGCTTCATCCGGCCATCTTGCGGGGCGCGTTTTTCGGCGATATCCAGCCGCGAGATCACCTTGATGCGCGAGGCCAACCGGTCCTTGATCGAAATCGGCGGGGCGGCCATCTCATGGAGTGTGCCGTCGATGCGAAAACGCACGCGGTAGCGCTGTTCGTAAGGCTCGAAGTGAATGTCCGAGGCACGCATCTCGATCGCGTTGAGCAGGACCGTATGCAGAAAACGCACCACCGGCGCATCTTCGATGTCGGCGCCCGCCGCATCGAGGGTAGCCGGCACTGAAGCCGCAGCCGCATCATCGTTTTCGTCGAATTCAAAATCTACAGGCGTGCGAGTGCCAAGCCCGGCGCTGTCTTTGGACGATCCCGTGCTCAGGGTTCGCAGCAGGCGCGCGAGCTTGTCGTACTCGACCACCACCCATTGCACAGCCATTTGCGAAGCGAACTTGATGCTTTCGGCGGCGGCCTGATCCGAGGGATCGGCGGTGGCCACGATCAGGCGGTTGCCGCGCTTGTCCAGCACCACGATGTGATGGCTCAGGCACAGCTTGGCATCCAGCAGATCCTTGGGCAGACGCTGCGCATCGACCGTATCCAGATCGAGCAGCGGCGCCCCGCACGCGCTGGAAAGGGTTTGCGCGATCTCGGCCGCCGAGATCGCGGTGCTGTCAATCAATTCAGCGATCACGCTGGCGCCGGCGTTTTGGGCTTTGCGGCAGACGGTCTCGGCGGTCTGGCGCGCCAGCTTGCCAGCGGAAATCAACGCATGCACGAACCCAGGCAAAGCCATCGGTGCATGGTTCTCCTTGGCGAGAGGCTCGGCGGCCATTCAGCGCAGGAAAATGTGCGGGGCAAAGAGGACGGCGCTGGCCGGTGTGCGATCACCGGTGCGGGCGCACCACCGGTAACGGTAACGCGCGCGATGCGGCCGTGGGCGTAATCCTTGGCATGATGAACCCCCTCACTTTGTCTCGGGCCGCTTGTCGCGGCTGTTTGTATATCGAAAAAGAAGGCTTGCCGCCCGCTGGCAAGAACCGGATTTCGTTTTCGATACGTGGAAAGTTGGTGGGCCCTGAGCGACTCGAACGCTCGACCAACGGATTAAGAGTCCGCTGCTCTACCAACTGAGCTAAGAGCCCTGGTTTTGCTTGCCGGAACCAGCAAAGCGCA
>JAITWT010000099.1 GCA_031285125.1 Burkholderiaceae bacterium
CCGATTTCGGCCCAACCCGAAGGGCAGAGGCCTTTTCGGGCGGTCTGCGGCGTTGCAACGCTGGCCCATAGCCGGGCTATGGGCTGCGCGCTGCGCCTTGCATCCCTTCCCGAAAAGGCCTCTGCGTGAGCCATTTGAGATCGTAAACAGGTTCTTACAACCCTTGCCCATGGCACGAGCCATTGGCTGCGACTTGCGCCTTGCAGCCCATCCCAATCCGCATCCCGCACACCTCACGCCGGGATCGTAAACAGGTTCTAAGAGAAAGGCAGAAAGCTTCTCCAAACCATCATAAATTGCACCCCGGAAAGATTACATAGTAGAAACCCGGGGTAACCCTTCTTCCTGCGGTACCGCCAAAAGCCCCGAGCGCCCGGGCACGCTGCCTTGCACGATGCGCCGGTGCGCCAGTGTGTGGGCGGGGGTGTGCCGGTGCAATTCGCCCAGGCTCACGAGGCGGTGTCCTTGCACGCGCCAGCCTGTGAGCAAGCGCTCGAAAACGGGCATGAGCTTCATCCCTTCGAGTTCGGCGTGCAGCGTATAGACGTGGTCTTGCGTACCCGATTGAGGGGCTGCGTCGGTTTCGGTCAGGGCCAGCAGACGGGTATGCACGTTGTCCGCCGTCAGGCCATCAAGGCCGATCAGTTCGTCCAGCGTGGGCAGACTGGTGGGATATTGCGGCGGGCCGATGATGGCGCCGTGGGCATCGACCGGGATGAAAGGGCGTGCGCCGCGCGTGTCCGAGGCCAGGCGTATACCCAGCCGCGTCTGCGCGCGCGCTGCGCCCGCATTGAATTGCCAGCCGGCGGCGCCGTGCAGTTGAGGCGGCGCGCCGAAGATGTCGGCGTAGCGGTCGGCGGCCAGACGCATCTGATGCTCGGCCCAACTTTCCTCATGCGCCATCAGGCGGTCTTGCCAGAGGATGTGATCCCAGCAGTGGATGCCCGTCTCGAAACCGGCATCGCGCACCGCGCGCAGGGTCGCGGCTTCGGTGCGGCCAATGTCAGGGCCGGGCAGCAGGACGCCGTTCAGGAGCGTGCGCAAACCGTAGTGTTCAAGTACCGAAGTGCGCGAGACCTTGCGCAAAAAACCGGGGCGCAGCACGCGCAGGATGGCGCGCCCGGTATGGTCGGGGCCGAGGCTGAACAGGAAGCTCGCCCCCGCGTTGAAGCGTTGGAGCATTCGCACCAGCGGCAACACCCCCTCGCGCGTGCCGCGTAGGGTGTCGATATCGACTTTCAAAGCAATGCGGGCCATGGGGGATCGCCAACAGGTTCTAGCCGCTCATCGCTCATCGTCCACGACCTGGCAGGCATTCAAGCCGCCAGATCCGTCGCGGCGCCGTCGCTGCTTTCGCTGTAATAAGCAAACAGTGCGCGCAATGCCTCTTGCATGGTGACGGTGGGTTTCCAGTCGAGTTCGGCCATGGTGTTGCGGATGTCGGGCACGCGTTGGAGAACGTCTTGATAACCGTTGCCGTAGTACTCGCGCGCGGAAACATCGGTCAGTTCGACCTTAACCGCGTTGTCGCGGTAGGCGGGCAGTTGCGTGGCCAAGTCGAGCATCATTTGCGCGAGCGCGCGAATCGAATGGTTGTTGGCCGGGTTGCCGATGTTGTAAATTTTGCCGTCGGCGATACCGCCGGGGTTGGCGATGATCTTCGCCAGTGCGGCGATGCCATCATCGACATAGGTAAAGGCGCGCTGCTGGCTGCCGCCATCGACCAAGCGGATCGGCTCGCCGCGCACGATGTGACCCAGGAACTGGGTGATGACCCGGCTCGAACCTTCCTTGGGCGTGTGCAGACTGTCCAGCCCCGGGCCGATCCAGTTAAAGGGCCTAAACAGCGTGTAACGCAAGCCTTCTTGCTGACCGTAGGCGTGGATCACGCGGTCCATCAGTTGCTTGGAACAGGCGTAAATCCAGCGCGGCTTGTTGATCGGGCCGTACACCAGGTTCGACGATTCGGGATCGAAGGCGGCATCGCCGCACATGCCATAGACCTCGCTGGTCGAGGGGAAAACCACGCGCCGGCCCCAGCGCACGCACTGGCGCACCACCGCCAGGTTGGCCTCGAAGTCCAGCTCGAACACGCGCAGCGGCTCGCGCACGTAGGTCGCCGGGGTGGCGATGGCCACCAGCGGCAGCACCACGTCGCACTTCTTGACGTGGTACTCGATCCACTCCTTATTGATCGTGATGTCGCCTTCGAAAAAGTGAAAGCGCGGATGGGCCAGCCAGGGCGCGACGCGGTCAGAGCTCATGTCCATGCCATGCACTTCCCAATCGGTGTGCTCCATGATGTGGCGCGTCAGGTGGTGGCCGATGAAACCGTTGACACCGAGGATCAGAACTTTGAGCATGGAAGACTTTCGCAAAGGTTTTCTTAGAAAATGCAGGGATAGCCCAGAGGCGCCCGCTTCATATCAATTGGAGTTAAATCAATCAACGCTGGCTGCGCAGTGCGCGGCAGAGCAATGCTGAAAGAGCCACGCCGTGCGGTTGAATGTAATTAACGGTTACTTCGATTATACGCGCAGCTGGAAAGCCGGCAAGCGGCGAGGCGGGACGCTGTGACTGCGGCGCAAATAAGGATTTGTATTCAAACATTAAATATCGAATTGGTTGTTGATTTTATTTGCTGTATTCGAGAGCATGTTTTATGTATATTGAATAGAGTAAATGCGGAATTTTAGGATTTTTTATTTCATTAAATTTCCAATATTTGTGGCCCGGATAATACGTCCTGATTTTTAATTTCCCCCTGGGTTCTCCGTTGCCCGTTCCGCTGTTCGAGCCCAGGCGGGCGGGGGCCGGATGATGGCTTTGGAGCGCGCGCGTACCCGCACAGCATGCGCGCCACGGCCGGGCCTGATACGCTAGCGGCTGCCTTGCAAGGCCTTACGAGCAGACCGAGCGGACCACCGTTGCGTCTTGCATCCCATGATCGCACCGCCCCTGTTTTCTCGCGCTTGCCCACGCATGCATGAATTTTGTGACTGCTATTGAAACTGCGCTTGTACTGCTGGCCCTGGTCGTGGCGTTCAGTCTGCGGCCCTGGAGACTGATGGCGGGCGGGCGCTTGCTGACGCCGATATTGGGTACGCTGGTGTTGTTGCCCTGGCTGTGGGCGTTGCCGACGCTGCATACGATGCCCTTGCAATTGCGCTGGTCGGGCGCCTGCCTGGTGCTGCTGATGCTGGGCTGGCCATTGGCCGTCCTGGTGTTGATCGCGGCGGCTTTGCTGGCGTGGGTGCTGGCGGCCGCGCTGGTGCCGGGGCCGGCTCTGGCATTGCACGATGTGATTGCACTCGTCTTCTGGCAGGGATTGTTGCCGGCGACCTTCGGACTGGCTCTGGGCGCGTTGCTACGGCGTTTGTTTGGCGCGCACCTGTTCATTTATTTGTTGGGGCGCGCTTTTCTGGGGACCGTGGTTTGTGTCTTCGCGGCCGGGGCTTTGCAAAACCAGGCCGGCCCAGCTTCGCCTTTGTTTGATTCCAGTCTGCCGCTGATCGCGCATTGGCTTTTTGCCTGGGGTGACGGCATCATCACGGGCATGCTGACCACCATCTTCGTCGCTTTCAAGCCGCACTGGCTGGCGACTTGGTCGGACAACCTTTATCTGCACACCAAATAATGACAACGATGACCTTCGTTCCCTCTTCCCCAATGACAGTTTCTTCACCGGCGCCCTTGACGCTGCGCGGTTTCACGCCGCCGTTGCGTCTTTCGGACTTTCGTCTGATTGCTTTCGACATGGATTCGACGCTGATCACGATCGAGTGCATCGACGAAATTGCCGCCGTAGCGGGCAAAAAAGCCGAAGTCGCCGCCATCACCGAAGCGGCCATGCGCGGCGAAATTACCGACTTCAAAGAAAGTCTGCGCCGCCGGCTCGCGCTGTTGCAAGGGGTGCCGGCGCAGGCGCTGGAGCAGGTGTCTGCGCAGCGTTTGCGCCTGAGCCCCGGCGCCGAGGCGCTGGTGGGCGCCTGCCAGCGCGCGGGCCTGAAAGTCCTGCTGGTTTCGGGCGGCTTCACCTACTTCGCGCGAGCGGTGCAACAGCGGCTGGGTATCGATTTCATGCGCGCCAACGAACTGGACATCGCCGAAGGCCATCTGACCGGCCGCGTGCGAGCGCAAAGCTGGGGCACTATTTGCGATAGCGCCGAAAAGCGCCGCACGCTGCTCGAAGTCGCCTCGCTCATCGGTGCCGCGCCTGCGCAATGCATCGCCGTCGGTGACGGTGCCAACGACCTGCCGATGATGGGCGAGGCCGGCCTGTCCGTGGCTTACCACGCTAAGCCCAAGGTGCGCGCGCAAGCGATGGTGGCGATTGACGAGGGTGGGCTGGATCGGCTGCTTGAGGTGGTGTACTGACCCCATGGGGGGGAGAAGCACAAGCGCGCGTGTCGAACCCGAGTTCAGTTTTTGTGCAGGCACGGGCACTGTTGGCGCAGTGGCTTGCAAACCCATCACGCCATTTCCATAGCGATGATTTTGCCGGCTGCGCTGGCCGCTTTATTTCTATAGCGCCGTTTGTGCTTAACCCTCGCGGACTCGCTTGATCTGGCAACGGCATAACAACCGACAATTTGCGCGTGTGCGATTGCAGGGGCTGTGGGATATTCCGCCGTTGCGTATCTCATCAGGCGCCTGCCGTGGTGCCGTTGCGCAGCGATCGCTGCTGTGCGGGCTGCTCTGGGTTGTGCGAATCAAGATGTGCGAATCAAGATGCGCGAATCAAGATTTCAGGAGGTTGTGCTCATGCCCGTCCGTATCGTCCGTCTCGGAACGCCGCGCGCCAGCGGTGAAGGCTTGCGCATTGGCACCGTGCGCCGCCCGCCGCGTGGCGTGCCCAAGGCGCAGTTTTCGACGCAGAACTGGTATGACGTCTGGTATCCGAACCTTGCGCCTTCAGTTGAGACGATGAAGCAAGCACAAGCGGCCACCACCCCCGCGCAATGGGCCGCCTTCGAGCGCGCCTTCCGCCGTGAAATGAGCGCACCAGAGGCCAGCCGCAGTCTCGACCTGCTGGCGGCGTTGTCGCGCCACAGCGCATTTTCGGTCGGCTGCTATTGCGAAGACGAAGCGCACTGCCACCGCGGCGTGTTACGCGCGCTGCTGCGCGAACGCGGCGCCGAGGTCGCAAAGTAAGGGGCGATTGGAGGGCGCTCGGAGGTATTTCTTAGAGTCTGTCGCAAGACCCTGTGGTATACGAGAATTTGCCATGCTGCCGCGGGCGTGACGGTGCGGTTTCACGCGCAGGTATTTATGAAACAGGACACGAAGTTCCATACGGAGAATGAACATGACCATCCCCAACGCCATCAACCCGATCACTGAAGACGATATTGCCAACTATCTGATCAATACGCCGGACTTTTTTGCACGCCATGCGCAGTTACTCGCACAGGTGCAATTGAGCAGTCCGCATGGCGGGCGCGCGGTGAGTCTGCAAGAGCGCCAGGCCGAGATGTTGCGCGAAAAAATCAAGGCGCTGGAGCACCGCGTCATGGATATGGTGCGTTACGGCAACGAGAACGCGATCGCCATGGGCCGCTTGCAACGCTGGGCTTGCAGCCTGCTGAGCGTGGGCGATCCGCGCGCGCTGCCGCAGCAGATGGCGGTTGATTTGCAAACGCTGTTCCTGGTGCCACAGGTGGCGATCAAGGTTTGGGGCTGCAAGGCCGAATACAGCGGCGAAAGTTACGCGCAGGGCGTGAGCGAAGAGGTGCGCGCGCTGGCCACTTCGCTGGAAGCACCGTATTGCGGCGCCAACACGGGCTTCGAGGCTGCCCGTTGGCTCGACGATACGCAAGCGGTGGTGTCGATGGCGTTGATCGCACTGCGCGCCGAACCTCAGGCGCCGGCCTTTGGGCTGCTGGTGCTGGCTTCGCCCGACGCACAGCGTTTTCGTCCCGACATGGGCACGGAATTTCTCGAACGCATTGCCGAGTTGGCCTCGGCGGCGCTGTTGCGCTTGTGCTCATAAAACGGGCGTTGCGGGGGCTGGTACGGGCCATCGTGATGGTTTTATGCAGTTGCTTTGTGTTCTACCTGGCGCTGTGGGTGATGGTTGGGCACCAGGCGCGCCTGGCATTGGCCGCGCCGCCCGCACAAACCGCCGACGTCGCGCTGGTGCTGGGCAGCCGCGCATACTGGCGCGGTGCGCCCAACCGTTGTACGGCCGGGCGTGTCGATCGGGCGCTGGCGCTGGCGCGCGCAGGACAGGTGCACGCCTTGCTGGTGTCCGGCGGTATCGATCATGAAGATGGCCGTATCGAGGCGCGTGAGATGGCGCGTTACGCGCGCGCGGCGGGCTGGAAGGGCGCGCTGATACAGGAGCCGGATGCCCAGAGCACGCGGGAAAATCTTGCCTTTGCGCGTCCCCTGCTCGAAGCTGCGGGCGCGCGCCGCGTGGTCATCGTCAGCGAGCCGTACCACCTCTGGCGCGCCGAGGGCCTGGACCGCGCCTTTGCGCTGCAATACGCGGCAGCGCGAACGCTGTGCTGGCGCCGCCGGGGCATGTTTTCGGGCGCTGCGTTGCGCGAAGCGCTGGCCGTCGCGCACAATGCGCTGGTCGGGGCCATTGAGAAACCGATATGACGGAAAACCGAGATGACGGCTGAGGCGGACCGCGAACGGGTCGATGCTTATCTGGCGCATGTGCGCGTCGAACGCCGGCTGGCCGCGCGCACGGTCGAACTGTATGCGGCGCATTTGCAAACGCTGCTCGATCTGGCCATGCAGGCGGGCGTGGCCGTCGAGCGTGTGCTGCCAGCGCATTTGCGCCGCTGGAGTTCGCAATTGCACGCGTCTGGCCATGCGCCGCGCGGTATTGCGCTGGTGCTTTCGTGCTGGCGCAGCTTTTACCGCTGGCTGGGGCAGCAGGGATGCATCAGCGCCAACCCGATGCAGGACATTCACGCTCCCAAAACGGGGCGTCCTTTGCCCAAGGCGCTGGCGGTCGATGAGGCCATGGCGCTGGCGGATCTGCACGATGCCGCGAACGATCCGTGGGACGAGGTGCGCGATCGCGCCATCGTCGAACTGCTCTACAGCAGTGGCTTGCGCGTGAGCGAATTGGTGGGGATCGATGTGCTGCCCAGCAGCCAGGCGCGCGGCTGGATCGACCTGGATGCGCGCGAAGTCCATGTGCTGGGCAAAGGGGGCAAGCGCCGCGCTGTCCCCGTGGGCGCGCCGGCGGTGCAGGCGCTGCGCGAATGGCTTGCCGTGCGCGCCGCGCGCGCCGGCGAGGCGGCGCTGTTCGTCGGGCGCAACGGGCGGCGCTTTTCCGCGGCATCGGTGGGGCACCGGCTGCGTCAGCGCAGTGTGCGCGCCGGGTTGGCTGTGCCGGTCCATCCGCACATGCTG
Organism: Burkholderiaceae bacterium; assembly: GCA_031285125.1. Lineage (GTDB taxonomy): Bacteria > Pseudomonadota > Gammaproteobacteria > Burkholderiales > Burkholderiaceae_C > JAITWT01. The sequence goes on from JAITWT010000099.1 coordinate 7,375, forward strand.
CGTCACTCTTTCGCCAGTCACCTGCTGCAATCCTGCCACGATCTACGCGCGGTGCAGGAACTGCTCGGCCATGCCAATATTGCGACGACGCAGGTCTATACCCGGCTCGATTTCCAGCATCTTGCTGGAATCTACGATGCCGCGCATCCGCGCGCCAAAGCGCATCCGGAGACGGAAAAAAAGCAGCAGAAGTAAACCCCGGGCTGCCCTGCGGAGATGAAGCAACTTTCAAATAAGGGTTGGGTTGATTTCAGCGTCAACGGGAACGGCCACGCCCAAGACCCTGTCTTCCACTCAACCCGGTCGTAATCCAGGGAGTAATGAACATATGAGCCAGCATGGCGGATGGAGAGGATCACTGTGTTGAATGGTTTCGTGCGCCCCGATTTTCGCGGCGTGGCCCAGACTTTTGAGCGGCAGTTGCCGCGCAGCCAGCCCGGTGGCGCGGCGCTGTGCATTTACCATCGCGGCGAGCGTGTGGTTGATATTTGGGGCGGCAGCCGTGATCGTGCCGGGATGCCCTGGACGGCGGATACGCTGTCGCTGTCGTTTTCCACCACCAAGGGCGTGGTGTCGACCCTGCTGCATATCCTCGCCAGCCGCGGCATGTTGGATTACGACACGCCGGTCAGCCATTACTGGCCGGCTTTTGCCCAGAATGGCAAGGCGGCCATTACGGTGCGGCAGTTGCTCTGCCATGAAGCCGGGCTCTATGGCATCCGCTCGCTGGTGAAAGACGCGGCGGAAATGCGCGACTGGCCGCATATGCTGCAATTATTGGAGCAGTCCGCGCCCGTGCATCGGCCTGGCGAGCGCAATGGCTACCACGCGCTGACCTTTGGCTGGCTGGTGGGCGGACTGGTGGAAAAAATCAGCGACAAAGCGCTGGCGCAGGTCTTGCGCGAGGAGCTGACGGAGCCTTTGCAGCTGGAGGGCTGTTTTATCGGCGTGCCGGATGCTGAGATGCCGCGCTGCGCCGATCTCATCACGCCCGAGAAAAAACCGCGTGATCCCCAGGCTTCCCCGCGCCAGAAAAAAGGCCCCAGCCTGCAACAGCGGGTGATTGACCGCGCGCTGCGCCTGAGCGGCTTTGATCCAGACTCCACGCGAGAGGCCATGGTGCCGCACGGCATGGGGCGTTTTGACTGGAACACAGCAGAGGCGCGCAAGGCCTGTATCCCCGGAGCCGGCGGCATGTTCACGGCGCGCTCGCTGGCAAAAATCTACGCCGCCTTGGGCCATGATGGCGCTTTTGAAGGGGCGCGTATCCTGCCGCCGGGTACGGTGGCGCGTCTGGCCAAGGTGCAAAACACCTCACGCGGTGCGGTCGTTCCGCTGCCTATGCGCTGGCGTATGGGCTATCACCGTGTCTTTACCACCGGCCCGCGTACCCCTCATGCCTTTGGGCACTTTGGCTATGGCGGCTCCGGCGCTTGGTGCGACCCCTCGCGCCAGCTTGGCGTGGGCTATGTGGTGAATTTCGGCACCGGAACCCCCTTTGGCGACATGCGCTTGTGCCAACTCAACACCGCCGCCATCCGTGCTGTGGACTCATTGCCGCGGCTGCTGTGGCAGTGGGTGAGCAAGCGTGGGAGGGGTGGAGCGTAGCGATACCCCTCGTGATCGCACCGCTTTTTGAATATTCTTTTTGCAATAGGGCTTGTGGGCGAGGGATAAGAAAAAACCCTTGCAATCGCTTGCAAGGGTTTCGTCGGGGTCCTTGGCGGAGACGGAGGGATTCGAACCCTCGATGGAGCTCTACACCCCATACTCCCTTAGCAGGGGAGCACCTTCGGCCACTCGGTCACGTCTCCAAGGATGGGCGATTATGCCATTCATTAGCGCTGCACGGGTCAGGCAGCGCTTTGGTCCAAGCCGAAAGCCTTATGCAAGGCGCGCACAGCCAATTCTGTGTACTTCTCGTCGATGACGACGGAAGTCTTGATCTCGCTGGTGGAGATCATTTGGATATTGATGCCTTCCTCGCTCAGGGTGCGGAACATCTGGCTGGCCACGCCGACGTGGCTGCGCATCCCGATGCCCACGATGCTGACCTTGCAGATGTGGGTATCGCCCATGACATCGGTTGCGCCCAGGGCGGGCAGTATCTTGTTCTTGACCAGATCAATCGCCTTGGCGTAATCATTGCGGCTGACGGTGAAGCTGAAATTGGCGCTGCCGCCGCGGCTCACGTTCTGGATGATCATGTCCACTTCGATGTTGGCATCGGCCACCGTGCCAAGGATTTGGGAGGCGATGCCCGGCTTGTCGGGTACGCCGAGCACGGAAATCTTGGCCTCGTCGCGGCTGAAGGCGATCCCGGAAACAATGGCTTTTTCCATATGTTCATCTTCCTCGAAAGTAATCAGGGTGCCCGATTGGGCTTCTTCGTTGATGTC
>JAITWT010000130.1 GCA_031285125.1 Burkholderiaceae bacterium
GCGATTGGGCGGCCAAGTCGCTTGCATGGGCATGAGCCCATGCGGCGCGCCGTTGGCCACCCACTCATCCCGATTGCGGCCCAACGTGAGCCATTTGAGATCGTAAACAGGTTCTGAGGCTTTTGCTGCACAATCGAATGGTTTCTCTTGTACAGGAGTTGTTATGACGGAATCCACCGTCTGGTGGCTCGCGCTGGGGGGCGCCGCCATCGTGCTGGAGCTGCTCAATGGTACGTTTTATCTGCTGATGGTGGCCACAGGACTGCTTGTCGCCGCCTTGGCCTCCTACCTGGGTTTTGGCGTGCCCACCCAGCTGGTGCTGGCAGCCATTGTCAGCATTGCATCGGTATTCGGCTGGCGCCATTTCGGCGCCAAGCGCAGCACGTTGCCCGCGCGCTCCAATCCCGACGTGAACCCAGACATCGGCTCCAGCGTTTTCGTCGAACACTGGCACGACGACGGCACAGCCACCGTGCGCTATCGTGGCGCTTCATGGAAGGTTGCCGCACGCGCAGGTGCCTCGCTCGTCAGCGGCAAACACCGCATCGTCGAGGTCGTCGGAAGCCAGCTCATCGTCGAGAAAATCTAGAATCCCTTTCCCCCAACACTCCTCCAAGGTAGATTCGATCATGGAAATCATTGTTTTCGCTGCCGTCGTATTCATCATTGCCCTATTCATCATCTCCAAGGCAGTCATGATCGTTCCACAGCAAAACGCCTGGGTCTGCGAGCGTTGGGGCGAATATCACCGCATCCTGACGCCAGGTCTGAACTTCATCATTCCACTCATGGATCGCGTGGCCTATAGGCACAGCCTCAAGGAAATCCCGCTCGATGTGCCCAGCCAAGTCTGCATTACGCGCGACAACACGCAACTGCAGGTCGATGGCATCCTGTATTTTCAAGTGACCGATCCCAAGCGCGCCAGTTACGGTTCGTCGAACTACATCCTCGCCGTTACGCAACTGGCGCAAACCTCGCTGCGCAGCGTGATCGGCAAGCTGGAACTGGATAAAACCTTCGAGGAACGTGACACGATCAATGCCCAGGTGGTCTCCGCCATCGATGAGGCCGCGCTCAACTGGGGCGTCAAAGTGCTGCGCTACGAAATCAAGGATCTCACCCCGCCGAAGGAAATCCTGCAAGCGATGCAGCGCCAAATCACCGCCGAGCGAGAAAAACGCGCGCTGATCGCAGCCTCCGAAGGCCGCCGCCAGGAGCAGATCAACATCGCCACCGGTGAGCGCGAAGCCTTCATCGCACGCTCCGAGGGCGAGAAACAAGCACAAATCAACAAGGCTGCGGGCGAAGCCGCGGCCATCACCGCCGTTGCCGAAGCCACTGCACACGCCATCTCAGTGACTGCCGCCGCGATCCGCGAACCCGGCGGCGAGCAAGCCGTGCAACTCAAAGTGGCCGAGCAAGCTGTCGATGCCTACAGCAAGGTCGCCGCCGACGCCAACGCCACGCTGATCGTGCCCAGCCAAATGAGCGAAACCGCCACCCTCATCACCTCGGTCATGCAGATGCTCAAGACCGGCGCTGGAAAAACATCCGCTTCAAGTTAGAATCTCGGGTTCCCCCGCTCCGGAGAGGTGGATGAGCGGTTTAAGTCGCACGCCTGGAAAGCGTGTGTGGGCTAATACCCCACCGGGGGTTCGAATCCCCCCCTCTCCGCCAAGAACAATCTAGCGCGATCCATAAAAGCCCCGCCCAGCCTCTGGCGCGGGGTTTTTTCATTCATGGACTCGTCCATGATCGTCTTTTAAGGCCTGTATCGATCCAGCTACAGCCAAGCGCTGATCATGGTATCGAGCGGGGTACCAAGAGGATCGATACCATGGCGTTGACAGCGAAGGCGGTGGATGCGACGAAGCCGCGCGATAAGGGCTACAAATTGACAGACGGACAGGCACCAGCAAAACAGCACATATCGCGCTCTTGCTGACCGTTGGGCCGAAGCTCGAATTTGTAGGCTTGGAAACGATTCATGACGAAAGCATCAACTCAAAGTACACCCGCGGTGTCGGCGCTTTCATTCATCGCTGCAACAGGTCTTCCCTCGCCAAGGAAAACGCCTGCGCAAGCATCGAAAAGGGAAAGATGAAAAGGTACGATACACACCAGACCAGCGGGCCTATCTTGGTAGCTGCCCTGCCCAGCAATTCAAGGCTCCAGAAAGCATCCCTATGTATATCAGCAAAGTAATTTTAAAAGACATCCGTGGCTTTGCCGACCTGTCTTTCGACCTTCGACGACCGGATGATACTTATGCGGGATGGACGGTTTTTACCGGCGACAACGGTTCCGGCAAGAGCACTTTGCTCAAAGCCATTGCCGTTGCGCTGACTGGCAAGGATACGGCGCGCGCTTTGCAGCCAAGCTTTCATCGTTGGATTCGTGAGGGACGGCACGAGGCAATGATTGAACTCGGCATCGCGCCTGTCGCTGGCGACGATAACTTTACCGGAGGTGGTCGCACCACTGATAGGCCGTTTCTTGCACACATCACATTGAAGAACGGTCAGAAAGAACCTTCTGTGGAAGCTTTAACCGGGAAAAAGTACTCAACGCCGCAGCGTAGTATCTGGTCGCAAGACGTGAAAGGATGGTTTTCCTGCGGCTATGGCCCATTTCGGCGTGTATTTGGTGCCTCGCCCGAAGCCACGCGCCAGATGGTGGCGCCGACCACCGAGCGATTCGTCACCATGTTTCAGGAGGCTGCCTCATTGGCCGAAGTCGACCTGTGGTTGCGTACACTGAACCACAGGGCGCTGGAATCGAAATCGGAAGCCAAGGAACAACTGGATCTGATTCTGGAAGTACTGCGTGATGACTTGATGCCCAATCAGATCACAGTGGACCGGATTGATTCAGATGGCTTGTGGCTCAAGGATCGCAACGGACTTCCGTTGTCCTGGAACGAAATGAGCGACGGGCACCGTGCGGCGCTTGCCCTGCTGACAGACATTCTTCGCCATCTGATCAACGTGTATGGTGCAACCGATGTTACAAGCCGCGATCAGAACGGCAAGCTGTTTTTCA
>JAITWT010000131.1 GCA_031285125.1 Burkholderiaceae bacterium
CTGGTGGACAACGCTGGCCCAAACCGGCAGCCGCCGCCACTTCAAGGCCGGGGAGATCATGCCCGTGATCGAAGGCAGCAGCTATGGCGGCACCTTTTGGCTGTGGTCGCTGAATCAGGGGGGCGATTAGGGCCTGTTCACACTATTTCCACTGCGGAAATAGTGTGAACAGGCCCTAACCCTCCCTTCCCTTACACTCTGCCCCGTCAGGAGAGCGCCCGGTCACGGCCGGGCCGCCGAAGGCGCAGGGGTTGCCCGAACGCTCAGGCAAAAGGACTGGCAACACGCCCCCTGAGTTGCGGGGCGTTTCCCGGCTGGAGAGAGGCGCTCCGCCGCGCACATCATCATGTGCAGCGAGAGCGTCCACCGAAGGAGCAAACCCGCTTGAGGCGATGGGTCCCATCACCGCGCGGGCGAATCTCTCAGGTAGAGCGGACAGCAGGGGCGTTCCGGGCGCATGGCGTCCCGGTGTTTCATTGCCCCATTGGATCGCCCCGCGCTTTCCGGAGTGACTTTCTTGACCACTGCCGCCGCTCCCGCAGACGTTGATCTGCTCAAAACCGCGCTGTACGCGTTGCACCTCGAACTGGGCGCGCGCATGGTGCCTTTTGCCGGCTATTGGATGCCGGTGCAGTACCGCGCCGGCCTGATCGCCGAGCACCGCCACACGCGCGCCGGCGCGGGGTTGTTCGATATTTCGCACATGGGTCAGTTGCGCGTGCGCGGCGCACAGGCCGGGGCCGCGCTCGAAACGCTGATGCCGGTGGATGTGCTCGGTCTGGCGCCAGGGCGCCAGCGCTATGGGCTGCTGCTCGATGACGCGGGCGGCATCCTCGATGATCTGATGTTTTTCAACGAAGGCCTCCGGGACGGTGACGCGAGCTGGTTCCTGGTCGTCAACGGCGCCTGCAAGACGGCGGACATCGCGCACATTCAAGCGCGCATCGGCACACGCTGTGCGGTTGACCCCCTGCCCGATCACGCGCTGCTGGCCTTGCAGGGGCCACGGGCGGCAGCGACGCTGGCGCGGCTGGCGCCGGGGGCTGAGCGTCTGGTGTTCATGAGCGGCGGCGCCATGCGCATCGGCGGCGTGAGCGCCTTCGTCACGCGTAGCGGGTACACGGGTGAGGATGGCTTCGAGATTTCGGTCGCCGCCGCCGACGCCGAGCTTTTGGCGCGGGCGCTGCTGGCGCAGCCCGATGTCCAGCCGGTCGGCCTGGGCGCGCGCAACTCGCTGCGGCTGGAGGCCGGCCTGTGCCTGTACGGCAACGATATCGACGCCAGCACCACGCCGGCGCAAGCCGCGCTCGGCTGGGCGGTGCAGAAGGCGCGCCGCAGCGGCGGCGCCCGCGCGGGCGGTTTTCCGGGCGCGCAACGGGTGCTGGACGAGCTGGAAGGACGGACGCCGCTGACGCGCAAACGGGTCGGACTGGTGGCGCTCGAACGGGTGCCGGTGCGCGAGCCGAGCGTGCTGTGCGAGGCCGAAGGGGCCGCCGTCGGGCGGCCCATGGGTCAGGTCACCAGTGGCCTGCTCGGCCCCAGCATTGACCGCCCGATCGCGCTGGGCTATGTGCCGCCCGCTTTCGCGGCACCCGGTACGCGCGTGCACGCGATGGTGCGAGGCAAACCGGTGCCCATGGAAGTCTGCACGCTGCCCTTCGTCGCGGCGCGGTATTACCGCGGCTGAAACGCTGAAAGCCTCAACATCGGGCTGCGGCCACGCCCTACACAACTACAACTGCGCTCGCGCTGCTGCAAACGCCCTGAACACCTCTGGCTGAACCCTCTGCCCTTTCCCACTTTTCTTCAACACGATCAAGGAGTCCGCATGTCCCTCAAATACACCCAGGATCACGAATGGATCGACGACCAGCTCGGTACCGCCACCGTCGGCATCACCGCCCATGCGCAAGACGCGCTGGGCGACGTGGTGTTCGTCGATCTGCCCGAAGTCGGCAAGACCTATGCCCAGGGCGAAGTCGCCGGCGTGGTGGAGTCCGTCAAGGCCGCCGCCGATGTGTATATGCCCATCGACGGCGAGATCGTCGAGGTCAACGAGGCGCTGCGCGCCGACCCCGCGCTGGCCAACAGCGATCCGTTGGGCCAGGGCTGGTTTTTCAAGGTCAAGCTCACCCAGGCCGCGCAGCTCGATGCCTTGCTTGATGAGGCGGCCTACCAGAAGCTGACCGCCGACGCCTGAGCCAACCTGACCGGTCTATGCCGGTTGGGCTGCGCACCGCGATGCCCGCCCCCAACCACGCGCCCGGTCTGAACACCGGTATGCGCGGTTGATACATGTCCGGTGCGGGGCGTTACTGCGCGCATTCAACCTAGAAACGGCCCCTTTCGCTGATTGCACTGATTTCTTGTTCCGCCTCCTACCGCCTGTTACTGCCTCTTACCGCTGATTCCGCCATGCCCAGCTCCACGCTCGAACCCACCCTCGAAGCACTCGAACACGCGCACGAATTCCGCGCCCGCCACATTGGCCTCGCGCCCGCCGACGAACAGCACATGCTGGCCGCCATCGGCCAGCCCTCGCGCCAGGCGCTGATGGAGGCCATCGTGCCGCGCGACATCGCGCTCGATCAGCCACTCGATTTACCGCCCGCCATCGGCGAAGCGGCGGCGCTGACTGAACTCAAAGCCATCGCGGGCCAAAACCGCGTGCTCAAAAGCTTCATCGGCCAAGGCTATTACGGCTGCCACACGCCGGGCGTGATTCTGCGCAACGTGCTGGAGAACCCGGCCTGGTACACCGCCTACACGCCGTATCAGGCCGAAATCTCGCAGGGCCGCATGGAGGCGCTGCTGAACTTTCAGACGCTGGTGTGCGAGCTGACCGGCATGGACATTGCCAACGCATCCATGCTGGACGAAGCCACCGCCGCCGCTGAGGCCGTGATGATGGCCAGGCGCTGCGCCAAAAACCCGAGCCATCGACTGCTGGTGCGGGGCACTCACGGGCAAATCGAGGAGGTGATCCGCACCCGCGCCGCGCCGCTGGGCATCGAGGTGGTGACCCCAGGCTCGACCGCGGCGTGGCGCGAAGAACTGGCCTCCGGCGATTACTTCGCCGTGCTGGCGCAGTACCCGGACACCTGCGGGTCGATCTTCGATCAGCGCGCTGAAGCACAACAGGTTCACGCCAAGCAGGCGCTGTTCATCGTCGCCGCCGATCCGCTGGCGCTGACGCTGCTTGAACCGCCGGGCGCATGGGATGCCGACATCGCCGTCGGCTCCATGCAACGCTTTGGCATGCCGATGGGCAACGGCGGCCCGCACGCCGCGTACATGGCCTGCCGCGATGCGTTCAAACGCAACCTGCCGGGCCGTCTGGTGGGCGTCAGCGTCGATACGCACGGCCAGAGCGCATTGCGCCTGGCGCTGCAAACGCGCGAACAGCACATCCGGCGCGAAAAGGCCACCTCCAACATCTGCACCGCGCAGGTGCTGCCCGCCGTGGTGGCGAGCATGTACGCGGTCTATCACGGGCCCGAAGGCTTGACGCGCATTGCCCGGCGCGTGGCCCGGCTCACCGCCGTTCTGGCCGAGGGGCTGAAGACGCTGAAGGCGGTGCAGTACAACGGCAATGCCGAACTGCAGCCGAAATTCGACACCCTGACCGTGCAGGCCCGCGACCCTGCCGCAACCGCCGCGCGCGCCGTTTCGATGGGCGTCAACCTGCGTATTCATGGCGGCTCTTTTCTCGGCATCTCCCTGGACGAAACCACCACCCGCGCCGATGTCGAACTGCTCTGGCGCCTCTTCGCCGAGGCGGGCCAGGCGCTGCCCGACTTCGACGCGATGGCCGCCGCCAGCCCGCCCGATCTGATCGGCAGCGCGCCGCGCCGCGCCACGCCCTTCCTGACGCACCCGGTCTTCAACACGCATCACAGCGAAACCGCCATGCTGCGCTACATCCGCCGGTTGTCGGATCAAGATCTCGCGCTCGATCGCACCATGATCCCGCTGGGCAGCTGCACCATGAAGCTCAACGCCACCAGCGAGATGATCCCCATCACCTGGCCGGAATTTGCCCACATCCACCCCTACGCCCCCGCCGATCAACGCGCCGGTTATGCCGAGCTGGAACGGCAATTGCGCCACGGGCTGTGCCGCATCACCGGCTACGCGGCGCTCAGCCTGCAACCCAACGCCGGTTCGCAGGGCGAATACGCGGGCCTGCTGGCGATTCGCGCCTTTCACGCCGCGCGCGGGCAAGCGCAGCGCGATGTCTGCCTGATCCCCAGCAGCGCGCACGGCACCAACCCGGCCAGCGCGCAGATGGCGGGGCTAAAAGTCGTGGTCGTGCGCTGCGACGAACGCGGCAATGTCGATCTTCAGGATTTGCGCGCGCAGTGCGAAAAGCACAGTCCGCGCCTGGCCTGCGTGATGATCACCTACCCCAGCACGCACGGCGTGTTCGAACCGGGCGTCAAGGCGCTGTGCGAGATCGTCCGCGCCCACGGCGGCAAGGTCTATGTTGATGGCGCCAACATGAACGCGCTGGTCGGCCTCGCCGCGCCGGGCGCGTTCGGCGGCGACGTCAGCCACCTGAACCTGCACAAAACCTTCTGCATTCCCCACGGCGGCGGCGGCCCCGGCGTCGGCCCCGTGTGCGTGGGCGCCGATCTTGCGCCCTGGCTGCCCGCGTTGCCGGGACAGGGCGGCGCTGTTCCTGCGGGCGCGGTCGGCCCCGTCAGCGCCGCGCCGCTGGGCAATGCGTCCGTGCTGCCCATCAGCTGGATGTACATCCGCATGATCGGCGCGCAAGGCCTGCGGCACGCGACGGAGGCTGCCATCCTCAGCGCCAACTACATCAGCAAACGGCTGGCAGCGCATTACCCCACGCTCTACGCATCGGCCAACGGGCTGGTCGCGCATGAGTGCATTCTCGATTTGCGCGGCCTGAAAGAAACGGGCGTGCAGGCCGAAGACGTGGCCAAGCGCCTGGCCGACTACGGCTTTCACGCGCCCACGCTGAGCTTTCCCGTAGCCGGCACGTTGATGGTCGAGCCGACCGAAAGCGAGCCGCTGGCCGAACTGGACCGCTTCATCGACGCCATGATTGCCATCCGCGAAGAGATCCGCCGCATTGAGCGCGGCGACTGGCCGCGTGAGGACAACCCGCTGAAAAACGCTCCCCACACCGCCGCCAGCCTGTTGACTGCCGACTGGCTTCACCCCTATTCCCGCGAGGTCGCGGCTGCCCTGGTCCATCGCCCGTCCGGCAGCGTCAAATATTGGCCGCCCGTGGGGCGCATTGACAACGTGTATGGCGACCGGAACCTGTTTTGCAGTTGCGTGCCGGTAGAGCAGGGTGAATAAACAAAAAGTCCTTGCCACGGAAGAGCGTTTTGTCGGGTATCCAGCGGACAGGGACGCGAGCGCTCCAGGGCGGGGGTAAATACAACGCTCCAGCGCTCCGCCCGGACGGCGTTTCCGGCGGGCGTAGCCGGGTTTGTGCGCGCTAACAAATCAAAATTTGTAGCGCCTGCCCCACGCCGGAGCTACCAGATGAGCTATGAAACTGGTAGCGCTATAAAAAATTGAGCTATAGTGTGAGCCAGTACCGGGGGTGGGGTCAGGCTGGGCGATATGCGGCCTGACCCGAAGCGCCGGGCGCACCGCCAGTCTGAGGAGTTACCAAGACCATGAGTTCCAGGGAAAACGCGGCAACCGGCCGTCTGCTGGCCTTGCTGGA
>JAITWT010000133.1 GCA_031285125.1 Burkholderiaceae bacterium
GCGATTGGGCGGCCAAGTCGCTTGCATGGGCATGAGCCCATGCGGCGCGCCGTTGGCCACCCACTCATCCCGATTGCGGCCCAACGTGAGCCATTTGAGATCGTAAACAGGTTCTAAGATTTTTCACGCTTCTTGAGTACCCTGAGCAGGCCAAATACCGCCGCCGCTAAAGTAGCCAGGGCGGCAACCGCGGCCGTCAGAGCGTTCAGCCACACGGGCATGGCGCTCAGCGCGTTCATCAGCCGCTGCCCAGGGCCGACCTTGACGAGGATCTGCGTGTTGAGGGTGCTGTTCATCAGCGTAACGAGGTGTCCGTGAGTCCCTTTGCCTTGCACTGAGGTCTTCAGCACCAAAACGTGTTCGCCTTGCGTATCGGCATGCACGGCCCAGCTCCACACCGCGTTGCTGCCCGGCGGTAATTCCTGCTGCTGCGGCCCCGTCGGGGTGACCGTAAATCCCTCACCGGAAAGTTCTGCCACCATATGGCGGCCGATTTTGGGTTGGTCAATGGTTTGGGTGGCGCCGGGGACGTTGTTGAGGATGGGCGTGGGATCGGGGCCGCCTTGGGCGCCAATGGCCAACTGCACGGTCGCGGTCTCCCCCAGTAGCATCGACGAGGGTGCCTTGAACTTGCCGATGCCCTCCGTGATGGCGCTTGCCTGGGCAGTAAAGGCATCGCAGTCCGTTTGCGTTGTGACTTGTTCCACGGCTTTGCAGAAGATCTGATCTTCGGGCGGTGGAGTCGGGGCGGGCTGTGGCGCAGCAGGCGGAGGTGGCGCAGCAGCAGGCCGACGCGCAGCAGCAGACCGACGCGCAGAAGCGGGCCGAGGCTTGGAAGCGGGCCGAGGCGGAGAAGCAAGTGGAGGCGGAGAAGCAGGTGGAGGCGGAGAAGCAGGTGGAGGCGGGGAAGCAGGTTCGGGCGTTTCTACGGAACCGGTGGTCTTCTCTTCCGCGGTGTTCGGCGTGACGATCCCGGCTGGCTGCGGGCCCCCACTGTCATTGGGCGGCGGCTCAATCCCGTTCGTCCTGATGTTGCGCCGAAATTGCGGGCGGGCATACGGCGGCATGTCAGGCTGCTGCGCGGGAGCAGGTCTTGAGATGTTTACAGAACCGGCGTTCTGTTTCATGGCCCTGAGTGTTTCCGCACTGTCATTGGGCGGCGGCTCAAACCTGTTCACCCTGATGTTGCGCCGAAATTGCGGGCGGGCATACGGCGGCATGTCAGGCTGCTGCGCGGGAGCAAGTCTCGGGATGTTTACAGAACCGTCGTTCTGTTTCATGGGCCGTAGTGTTGCCGGCGCCATAGGCCTCTGTGGTTTCGGCACATTTTCATTTTGCGGCTTGACCTCGATTACTACGACGTTGTTTCGAGCTTGCAAGTCGGCGGTCTGCGCCGAAACCTTTGCCATGATGGTGAAACCTTCAGTGACGGCGGGCTGCTCCACCTTGATTGAAGCCACGTCACCCGAAGCGATCTGGTTAATCACACAAGGCAGGCTGCGGCAGGCGCCGCTGGCTGGGGCGGTGCGTATCTGACCATTGACCAGGATCGCGACCTTGACGTTTTTCGCGGTGTCCGGCCCGTCATTGCGCACGGTCAATGTGTAGGTGCTCTGTCCGATGAGCGTATTCTGGTCGGTGGAAATTGAAAGGTCGGCTCGCGCTATCGTCAAAATCTGTGCGTTAGACGCTTGTGCGCAAGCGGCACTGGCACCGGCGCCGATCAGCCAGAACGCGCATGCCCAAACGGCCAGCCTTGCCCCGTACTTTCTGAACCGCCCGGTCAGCCCCGTTGCCGGACCCTGAAAAATTAAGAATCCTCCGCATGAATCGGTGCGAGCGGGCACGCCCGGAGCCGGGAGGGGAGGTGAGGCACAAAGCGCAGCGTTACCGTATGGCACCGGGAGCATTGGCGACGAAGCCAAGCGCCCGAATGCGGAATGCACCCGCCGCTGCAACGCATGGGTGCAGCGCGCCCTGAAGACCATACCGTCGGCCATGCCGTCTCGGTTATTCGTTCTATTTGTCTCAGTCATTTTTTAAGTCTCCAGCTATTTGACAAGGAAGGCCAACCGGCCCTCCCTGTGGCATTGTCTTGCCCATCCTAGCGCACTGAGAACACGCCTGCAACAACAGATACAGCCTATCCGCGCGTCGTTGGGCATGGGCGCTGTCTGTATTTCCAAGCGCCGCAAGCCCCCATCCCTGCCTTCCCCCAAAGGGGGAAGGAGAAAAGCAAGCGCCTGCAACGCCGCAGACGGCCCCTCGGGTGCACAACGCGACTGCGGAAATAGTGTGAACAGGCCCTAATCCGCAAGCCGCCTTGCCATTGCAAACTCCCGCTCGAACTTGTCGATCTTGGGGGCAATGACCACGGCGCAATAGCTTTGTTCGGGATGGCGCCGAAAGTAATCGTGGTGCTCCTGCTCGGCCGGCCACCATGACTTTAGCGGCAGTACTTCGGTCACGACCGGGCCAGGGTATCTCCGGCTGGCTTGAACGGCCGCGATGGCCTCGTGCGCCACACGCTCCTGCGCAGGCGTGCCAAAGTAAATGCCGCTGCGGTACTGCGGGCCGATATCATGGCCCTGGCGATCGAGCGTGGTCGGATCGTGCGTGGCAAAAAAAATTGCCAGCAGATCGCGCAACCCGATCCGTTGCGGATCAAACACCAGCCGGACACTTTCCGCGCTGCCTGTGTCCGCGGCGCACACCTGCGCATAACTGGGGCGCTCGATATCACTGTTGGCGTAACCCGGCTGCACCTCCAGCACGCCGCGCACGCGCCGGAAGATGCCTTCGGTGCACCAGAAACACCCCCCGGCCAGGACGATGGTTTCGGTGCGGCTATCGAAGGGGCGGCCTTCGGCGTGGGATGCGGCGGCGTTCATTCACGGATCCATTCCTGGAGTCAATAACGCGCCGGCCGGCGAGCCCCGTTTTTTACAAAGTGTCGATAAAGCTGCGCAGCTTGTCCGAGCGGCTCGGGTGCTTGAGTTTGCGCAGTGCCTTGGCTTCGATCTGGCGGATGCGTTCGCGCGTGACATCGAACTGCTTGCCGACTTCTTCGAGCGTGTGGTCGGTGCTCATCTCGATACCAAAACGCATGCGCAGCACCTTGGCCTCGCGCGGCGTGAGGCTGTCCAGAATATCCTTGACCACATCGCGCAGGCCCGCCTGTACGGCCGCGTCGATCGGCGCGGTGTTGGAGCCGTCTTCGATGAAATCGCCCAGATGCGAATCGTCATCGTCGCCGATGGGGGTTTCCATCGAAATCGGCTCCTTGGCGATCTTCATGATCTTGCGGATCTTGTCTTCGGGGATTTCCATTTTGGTCGCGAGCAGGCCGGCATCGGGTTCGAAGCCGAATTCCTGCAGGTGCTGGCGGCTGATGCGATTCATCTTGTTGATGGTCTCGATCATGTGCACCGGGATGCGGATCGTGCGCGCCTGGTCGGCGATCGAGCGCGTGATGGCTTGGCGGATCCACCACGTCGCGTAAGTGGAGAACTTGTAGCCGCGCCGGTATTCGAACTTATCGACCGCCTTCATCAGGCCGATGTTGCCTTCCTGAATCAGATCGAGGAATTGCAAGCCGCGGTTGGTGTACTTCTTGGCGATCGAAATCACCAGCCGCAAATTCGCCTCGATCATCTCCCGCTTGGCGTGGCGCGAACTGATCTCGCCTGCGTTCATGCGGCGGTTGATTTCCTTGAGCTCGGCCAGCGGCACCACAACTTGCGCTTGGATGTCAATAAGCCTTTGCTGGATTTCCTGCACCGGCGGAATATTGCGTTGTATGACCGCGCTCCAAGGCTTGTCGGCAGCGGCCTGCTTTTCGACCCACTTTAGATCCAGCAGGTGTGAGACGGCCGGGTTGCCGCTCTTGTCCACACCCGAGAAATGGCGGATGAACTCTTCTTGCGGGTAACCGCATTTGTCAACGATGATGCGACGCAGTTCGCGTTCTTTTTTGCGCACGGTTTCAACCGTGGCGCGCAGCATGTCGCACAGGCGTTCAATGGTGCGCGCCGTGAAGCGGATGGTCATCAACTCCTTGGACAGCGCCTTTTGCGACTTCTGATAGGCCGGCGTGCCGTAACCTTCTTTGTCGTAAATCTTGTGAACTTTCTCGAACAGCGTGGCGATACGGCCAAAGCGCTCCAGCGCTTCGCGCTTGAGTTCTTCGAGCTTCTTGGTCAGCGCCTTGGAGCCGCCGTTACCGTCATCATCGTCTTCGGCGTCGAACTCGTCGAAGTCTTCTTCGGCGACATAGTCGTCCGCTTCATTGGGGTCGGAAAAGCCGTCCACGACGGCAGAGATGACGGTCTTGCCTTCGCGGATTTCCTGCGCCATGTGCAGGATTTCAGCGATGGTGGTGGGTGAGGCGGAGATCGCCTCCATCATGGCCATCAGACCGCCCTCGATGCGCTTGGCGATTTCGATTTCGCCCTCGCGCGTGAGCAGTTCGACCGTCCCCATCTCGCGCATGTACATGCGCACCGGATCGGTGGTACGGCCAAATTCGCTGTCCACGGTCGATAGCGCGGCTTCGGCTTCTTCCTCGGCCTCTTCGACCGTGGTCACGGTGGGCGCGTTGTTGTTCAGCAGGAGCGTCTCGGCGTCGGGCGTTTGCTCATAAACGGCCACGCCCAGATCGTTCAGCATGGTGACCACGACTTCCATGGTCTCGGCGTCGACCAGTTTGTCAGGCAGGTGGTCGGAGATTTCGCCCTGCGTCAGATAGCCGCGCGTTTTGCCCAAGGTAATCAGCGCTTTGAGCCGCTGGCGGCGCTTGGCCAAGTCCTCTTCGGAAAGCACGGTCTCGTCGAGGCCGAATTCCTTCATCAAGGCACGTTCCTTGGCCTTGCTGATTTTCATGCGCAGCGGCTTGGCCTTTTCCTGCGCGGGCGTAGACAGCTCCGGGGCCGGATGGGCCGTGACCGGGGTCAAATCCAGATCAGCGTCGGCCTTGCCTTTGCCCTTGGCTTTCTCGCTTTTGGCGATTTTTGTTTCTTTGGCGGGCACAGCCGACTTGGCCGGGCGGCTTGCTTTTGGCGTCGCCGGAGCCGCTTTGGCGCTGGCCTGGGGTTTGGCCGTTGCTTTCACCGGGGTTTTGGCAGCCGCCTTGACGGCGCTTTTTGCTGCAGCCCCTTGGGTTGATGCACTTTTGGCAGGGGCTTTGATGTGGGCCTTGGCGGCCGGGCTAGATTGGGTTTTCACAGGAGTTTTGACTTTGGAGCCGACCGCCGCTGGCTTCCCGGGCGCGCTGGGTTTTGCAGACTTGGCGGCAGGTTTTTTCTTTGCGGGACTGGGCATACGACCTCGGACAACAAGATGGGGTAAACGGTATCGCCGGTATCACGGGGCATACGCTGTCTTAGGGGCTGTTATCGATGAAACGACGGCTTTGGCATTGACGGCGGCGTTGCAAATCCTTGCGATACCACGGGGTAGTAGTGGTTGCGGTTTGCTCCTGGCCATGAACGGCAAGGCATCGGTTTTATTTCGTACAGCGACTTGTGAGACAGCATAAGCGCCATGAATGGGGCGCAGACACAAAAACCACGCACCCGCTCAATGAGATGGATGCGTTTTCTCGGTTGACAAGATGTCGGGCGAACATTTGGGGTGCAGTCCTTGCGGTGGAGGTGGTCCTTATCCCGTTCCAGGGAGTGCATTGCGCAAATCGGGACCGGTCCGGAGGTGCTGCTGTCGCTCTTGCCAGGGTTCCGTATATTTCAAATATACACGGAACTTTCTATTGTACTCCAGCGGTTGATGACGTTGACGCTGTGCTTTGAACAGGCCTTAGAACCTGTTCAAAGTCCCCCCGAAGTATGAGAAGCTCAATGGATGAGAGAAACCTACCCAAGCGACATCAGTCGAGAGCAATTTGAAGTCATCAGGCCGCTGCTGGAGAGCGCGC
>JAITWT010000140.1 GCA_031285125.1 Burkholderiaceae bacterium
GATTGGGCATCCCAGTCGCTTGCATGGGCACCAGCCCATGCGGCGCGCCATGGGCCACCCACTCATCCCGATTGCGGCCCAACGTGAGCCATTTGAGATCGTAAACAGGTTCTGAGAAAGCGTGTATGAATTCGGCGTGCCCGTGCAGGCCGCCAAAACGGGCTCGGGCCCGATCCAGGCGCGAAGCGCAGCCGTGGCGCAGGACGACGCGCGTGAATACTTGGGCTTGGGCGGAATGCGCGGACATGGCGGGTTCGTCCGCATCTTCTCCGTTCCGGATCACCCTTGTGCGGGACAGGTCACGCCTATATCGCTTCGTTGAACGGGCAAATCCGGATCGCATGATTTTTTACGTGATCGAAAGCGTCGAAACCGCCGCGCCGCAAACCAGCAACGCGGCAAACAAGCCGATCAATCGACGCCACGAGAGCGGCTGCGACTCAACATAACGGTGCAAGACGGCCGCCGCACCAATCGATAGCACGAGGGTTGCCAGCAATCCGCCCGTGCCGGCCCATGGCGTCACCGCGGCGCCGCGGCTGACGGCCGCGCTCACCAGCAGCAGCACCGGAAAGTGGATGAGAAACAGTGAGTAGGAAATGCGTCCCAGTTGCGCCAAGGGCGCCAAGGGAGCGCCGATGGCCGGCCAGCGGGCCGGTTCGAGACCGCCCAGACGCTGGATCAACGCCAGAATCAGGGCGCTTACCCAGGCCGTCGCGGTTCGTCCACGCCAGTCGAACGCCAGCACGGCGGCACCGAGCAGCACAAGCGCCAGCGCGGCAGCGCCCCAGAGGCCACGCTGCTTGACCCGTCCGACCCAGAAGGCCAGCATGCCCAAGCCATACGATCCAAAAAAATAGAACGCGGTGATGTCGAGCCGCGTATCCCTGTTGAATACGGTGAGTGACGCAACAATCAACGTGGACAAAAGCAAGGCCGTCAGCCAAGGCCGCTTCTCTGCCCGCATGAACCATCGCCGTTGCAGCATCTGCGCGGCGGCGATCGTCACCAGCGCCAGGACGAAAAGCTGGAAGTCGATCGCCACGTACCAAACGCCCGTGGAAAGCGCTTCATAACCGAGCAGATCCTGCAACAAAAAACTGTGGGCAATGAGCTGCGCGATGTTCGGCGGCCCGGAGACCACTTGGTGGCCCAAATAAGGCCGCGCCAGCGCGTTGGCGAGTACGCAGACGATCAACGCAGCCAGGTATGGTGCGACCAGACGGGCATAGCGCTGGTAGAGCCTGGACAGCGGCCGGTCGGCGCGCAACACGCCGTCGGGCACGAGAATGCCGGCGGCGAAGAAGCCCGCCAACACCAGAAACACCTGCACCGCAAACCGCCCGTATTCGGAGAGCCATTGGAAGAACTGCGGCGCCAGCAGCGCGGCGGCTTCGGGCAAGGGCCCGTAACGCGATAGATGATGGCCAACGATCAGCAGACAGGCGCCCCCTTTGACCGCGTCCAGTAGCGGCATGCGGCTTATGGAGCGGCTGAGGGCGTCACTCACCGGGCCGCTCCTGCCGCGGGCAGGTCAACCGCGGGCCGCGCACGCGCATCGCGCAGATGCGCCAAATGCGCCAAACGCGCCAGCCGCCGCTGCGCGCGGTGCAGGTCTTGCACCGTGTCCACATCAAGGCAGATACCGGCATCATTGAGCGGCAGTTCCAGCACTTGGCCGTTCTGCCGGTAAGCATGCACGACCGAGGCCGCGCCCGCATCGCCGGAAAGCGCCGCCAGCGCGGCCAAGCATTCATTGCGGAAACCCACCGGATGACCCCGGCGGCTGCGGTAATGCGGAACGACCACGGCGTGACCGGTCAATGCCTCGGCCACGCGCTTGAGCGATGCACCGCGCACCAACGGCAGGTCGCCGGGCAGGATGAGCCACCCCGGGGCATCGGCTGCGGCCTTGACCCCCATGGCGATGGTCTCCCCCATACCCGCCGTCGCGGCGGCCGGGCGCACCAGATGCCAGTCCAGTCCAGAAGCCTGGACCGCCTGCATCACATGCCAGAGGACCGGCTTGCCGCACAGCAGCGCGTCCAACTTGTGCGTTGGGCCTCCCGAAGCGAGAAAACGCGCGCCGCGGCCAGCCGCCAGGATGATGACCGTGACGGTTCTGCCGGTATGCGGCAAGCGCTGAATCGGCCCCACGCGGCTGGCGCATTCGATCCCGAATCCGGACACGCCGGCGGGCGGGCACGGATGCAGCGCCTCCTCAGCGCATCTGGAGGACGATGACATTGCTGCTGGCGGGGTTGGTCTGTTCGCGCAGCGCCCGCACGTCCTTGGCCTTCACCGCGCAGCCCTCGTTGCCCCAGGACGTTCGCACGAAAGTCAGGACATCGGCAATTTCCTGGTCCGAGAGCTGGTTGCGGAAAGCAGGCATGCGGTAGGCGGACGGAATACCGTCGGCGACCACCCGCGTCGATCCGTTCAAGGTCACGTTGATGCTGGAGGCGTTTTCTCGCGCCAAAGACGAGGCGGCGCCAGCCAGCGGCGGGATCCACTGGCTTTGTCCGCGCCCGTCCTGGCCGTGGCAGGCGCTGCATTGGGTCATGAAGGTCTGCGCTCCTGGGATCTTCAACCACTCGCTGGGCGGCATGGCAGCGATCCAGGCTGCTTTGTATTCCAACGGTTCGCCGTCGCGCTCGGCATCCCCCGGCAGCGATTTGAGATAGTGCGCGATCGCCTTCAGATCATCGTCCCTCATGAACTGCGTCGAGTTGTTGAAAGCATCGGTCATCGAGCCAAAAACAACCGCGTGCCGGTTGCGCCCGGTCTTCAGGAACTGGATGATTTCTGCCTCGCTCCAGCGGCCCAGCCCGGTGTTTGAATCGTTGCGCAGGCTGGGCGCATACCAACCGTCGAGCAGTGCGCCGGAAAGATAGCGCGGGTCGCTTTCATCGAGCGCCAACTCGTGCATCGCAAACCCGCGCGGTGTGTGGCAGCCCCCGCAGTGCCCCGGCCCTTGAACAAGGTAGGCGCCACGGTTCCACAGCGTGCTGATGCGCCCGGGCACGGCGGCGTCCTTGGGCTGATAGGTCCCGGAGGGCGTAAAAAACGCGTTCCAGAGCGCCAGCAGCCAGCGCGCATTCCAGGGGCTGGAAATGTTGCCCGGTTTGTTTTGCTGACGCACCGGAGGAACTGCATGCATGAAATAGGCATACAGCGCGCGCACATCGTCATCGCTCAACTTAGCAAACGAGGGATAGGGCATGGCCGGATAGAGACGGTGCCGGCCGGGTGCCACACCGTGGCGTAGGGCCCTGTCGAAATCCGCCAGGCTGTAGGCCCCGATGCCGGTTTCCCGCTCGGGTGTGATGTTCGTCGTGTAGATCGAACCCAGGGGCGTGGCCATTTTCAGCCCGCCGGTGAAGGCGCGGCTATTGGGGATACTGTGGCAAGCCACGCAATCGCCCAAGCGGGCGACGTATTCGCCGCGCTGGATCAGTTTGGGCGAGGAGGTCTCTGCGGAAGCCGCGCCATCGAACGGCGAAGCCGGCACGCGTATCGCCAACCACCCGGCCACGGCGACCGCAATGATCACAGCCACCAGGATGACACCGAGACAGACCACCAGGAAGAGGGTCCGTTTTTTGCTAAACCATCTTTTTTTTGCCACGGCCGGTTAAGTTTTGAAGTTGTAATTTGAAAGCGGCATGCTGCGCACACGCTGGCCCGTCAGGCAGGACACCGCGTTGGCCACTGCGGGCGCAATAGCCGGCAGCGGCGGCTCGCCGATACCGCCCATCTTTGCGCCGCTTTCGACGATGCGCACATGCACGCGCGCCATGCGGCTGGGCGGCAGGATCGGGTACAGGTCGTAATTGCGGGCCACCGGCATGCCGTCCTTGTAGACGGACTCTTCGAGCAGGACTTGCGAAAGCCCCAGCGCGATCGCTCCGTTGACCTGTGCCTCGATGATGGCGGGATTGACGATGCGGCCCGGGTCGATGGCCTCCCAGATGTCATGCACCTGGAGTTGGCCGTCCTTGATCGAAACTTCCGCGATCGCCGCGGCCTGCGAGCCGAAAGGCGAAGCCATTGCCACGCCGCGGGCGCGGCGCGTTCCGTCCTCGGCGGTATAGGGGCCGCGCTTCCAGCCGCCGGACAACTCGCCCACGGCGCGCAGCAGCTTGGTCAAACGCTCGTTACGAGCGAGCAGCCGCAGCCGCAACTCGAACGGATCCTGTCCGCCCTGATCGGCCAATTCGTCGAGGAACGACTCGTAGAAAAAATCGTTCATGGAATTGCCGACCGAGCGCCAGTAGCCGATGACGACCGGCGTTTTCACATAGAGCTGCGCGATGCGCAGGTGCGGTATCGCATAGGACTTGCCGGTCAGCCCCTCAACCGCAGAGGGATCGGGCTTGGGTTCGGCGCGCTTGTTGGCGATGCCTTCGGTGGGGCCTTCGGTCGCCGTGACCGCTTCGAGGGCAACCGGCATGCCGCCGGCGTCGAGCCCGCCGCGAAAGCGCACGGCGGCCATGGGACGGTGCGCGTCACGCAAAAACTCCTCCTCGCGGCTCCAGATGAGTTTCACCGGACGGCCGGTTTCCTTGGCCAACTGGATCGCCTGGGGGTAGGGGTTCGCGGTGTCGTAGGTAAAGTGGCGGCCGAAAAATCCGCCCAGTATTGGGGAATGAATCGTGATCTTGCCCGGCTCCAGGCCGGTTCGCTTGGCGATATCCGCCAGGAACAGGTCCGGCGCCTGGTTGGGCATCCATACTTCGAGCGAGCCGTCCCGGTTGAAGCGCGCCAGCGTGGAAGGCGGCTCCAATTGCGCATGGTTGAGGTACTGACTGTGGTAGGTCGCCTCGACGACGGTGTGCGCATTCTTCAAAGCATTGGCGGCGTTCCCTGCTGCCTCGACCGTTTCACCCGCGCCGGTTTCATGGGCGAGCCGCTCACGGTACGCTTGCGTCGAAAAACCCGCGGGCATGATGCGCTGATTCGAATCCGGCGCCGGTTCCTTCCAGTCCACCTGAGCGGCCTCCGCCGCGCGTTTGGCATGCCACCACCGCTGCGCGACCACCGCCACCGCACCCGGCAGGCGATGCACGGAATGCACCCCCTTCATCGCCTTGATCCGGTCCTCGTTGCGAATGCCCGCCACCGTCATGCCCAGCCGCGGCGCATGTTGCACGGCCGCGTGCAGCATGTCGTTGACGCTGACATCGATGGTGTAGACCGCCTTGCCAATGGATTTGTCGCGCACGTCCAGCCGCTGCACGGGCTTGCCGATCCAGCGGAACTGACTGGGGTGCTTGAGTTTGACCTTGGCGGGATTGGGCACGGACAACTTCCTGGCGCGCTGCGCGAGCTGTCCGTAAGAAATAGACCGGTTCGAAGACGCGTGGATGACCTTGCCGGGCTCGGTGGAAAGTTCCCCCACCGGGACGGTGAATTTAGTGGCGGCGGCTTGCAGCAGCATCGCGCGCGCCAGCGCCCCGAGGCGGCGCATGGTGTCATAGCTGGAGCGCACCGTGAAGCTGCCGCCGGTGAAGCGCTTGCCGATGTCCATGACGACGTAATCAGGGCCGGGCGGCGCGTTCTCCACGATGAAAGTCGCTGGGTCGGCATCAAGCTCCTCGCCCACCACCTGGGCCAAAGCGGTGAAAACGCCTTGACCGCCTTCGTTAAAAGGACTTTGAAAGCGGATGGTGTTATTCCACCGGATTTCCAGGAAAGCCGACACCCGGGTTCCCGGCGCTAGCGCGGCGGACACGGTCGACGCAGCGGATGCTGCAGACGCGGCAGCTTGAGCGCGCGCCCGGCCGATCGGCACACCGACACCGAGGACGAAGGCGCCCGCCGTGATTCCCGCCGAGGCCAGCAGGAGGCGGCGGCGGGAAATGTTGACCGGGATTTCTCCCACCGGGAATTCTTCCGCCGGAAATTCTTCCGCCGGGAATGGTCCGCTCAGCGCAAAAGGGCGCGCGATCTGCTCCATCACGCCCCCTTCGCATTACCGGCCAAATCGTGAACGGCCGCTTTAATCGCGTTGTAGGTGCCGCAGCGGCACAGATTTGTTATCGCGGCGGCGATGTCGTCATCGTTTGGGTTGGGGGTCTGTTTGAGCAAGGCGGTGGCCGCCATCACCTGGCCGGACTGACAATAGCCGCACTGGGGAACCTGATGCTTGATCCAGGCCGCGACGACGCGCTTGCCGACGCCATCGTCCTCGATGGCCTCAATCGTCGTGATCTGCTTATCCGATAGCCCCTCGATGGGAATCGCGCACGAGCGCTTGACCACGCCATCGATCAGCACCGAACATGCACCGCATTGCGCGATGCCGCAGCCGTATTTGGTTCCTGTCAGCCCGAGTTCGTCACGGATCACCCACAACAGGGGCGTGTCAGCATCCGCTTGGACTTCATAGGCTTTACCATTGATATGAAGTTCCATCTAGTCTCTCTCTCTTTTCCAATCGTTGGTCGGATTACCATAACACGACTGGCCGGGCATGGGGTTGAAACAGAAACCAGCCCCACACTGCACTCAGGCAAGCGCTGGACTCCAAGCCTATGGGTCGCAAGTGCAAACACTTTTTACGCAGAAGATTGCTCCAGTGGCGCGTGCCGCGGCCGCGAACGACGCCAAAATGCGTGCGCGGCTCCAGATGGATTAGGGCCTGTTCACACTATTTCCGCAGTCGGAAATAGTGTGAACAGGCCCTACGCCGTTCTTCCATTGCCGGTCAAGCGCATCGTCAAGAAAAACGGCTTCATCGCGCTTTGTTTTTCGCACCGCGAGCGGCTGATATGAATCTCCCGCGCCGTCGCCCGCGAGCCCCGCGCAACCAGACGCGTCCCCGCGTTCTGGCGCCGCGTTCAAGCAGATTCCTGGGTCATCGCCAGCAGTGACGTCAATACGCAACGATCCGCCGCCTTTGGCCGGTACACGACTGCCGTAGAAAGCAATGACCTTACCCGCCATCCCAAAAGCTCGATAAACTGACTGTGGAAGCTCTACACGAATCGACGCAAGCGCACGCGCCTGGGTTTCATGGATTCGTGTAGAGCTTTCTTAAAACCTGTTTACGATCCCGGTATGAGGCGTGCGGGATGCGGATGGGGATGGGCTGCAAGCCGCAGACCGCCCGCGCCGGGATCGTCAACAGGTTCTTCACTCTCATTCTTCTTAGATGCAAATTTGGAGGTGCATATGCAGGTCGACGTCGCCATCGTCGGAGCGGGCCCAGCAGGCTTGAGCTTGGCGCGTTCTTTATCAGGCCACGGTTTGTCCATCGCACTGATCGAGCGCCAGCCGCGTCAGGCCCTGGCCGATCCGCCTGAAGATGGCCGCGAAATTGCGCTCACCCACGCTTCACAGCAGATCATGGTGCGCCTGGGGCATTGGGAACGGCTGGCCAAGCATGAAATCAATAGGTTGCGTGATGCCAAGGTGCTCAACGGCTCCTCGCCCTTCGCGCTGCGCATTGAGGCCACCACCGTCGGCGCGCAGCAATTGGGTTTTCTGGTGTCCAACCAGGCGATCCGGCGCATCGCTTACGAGGCCGCGGCCGACTGTGCGGACGTGCAATGGTTCGAGGCCGCGCTGACCGGCGTGCAGCTCAGGCCCGAAGCGATGACGCTGCAACTGTCCGACCAGCGCGAACTGCAAGCGCGTCTGCTGGTGGCCGCTGACAGCCGTTTTTCCGAAACGCGCCGCATGCTCGGTGTCGGCGCGACGATGCGCGATTTCGGTCGCACCATGCTGTTGTGCCACATGGAGCACGATGAGCCGCACAACGACATTGCGTGGGAGTGGTTCGGCACCCGGCAGACGCTGGCGCTGCTGCCGCTGTCCGGGCAGCGCTCCTCGGTGGTGCTGACGCTGCCGCAGCGCCTGGCCGCCGAGATGCAAGATATGGACGAAGCCGCCTTCAACCGCGACATCGCGCGCCGCTTTGAAGGCCGCCTGGGCGAAATGCGCCTGCAAACCAAGCGCCACATTTATCCGCTGGTGGGGGTGTATGCGACACGCATGGCCGGCGCGCGCTGGGCGCTGGTGGGCGACGCGGCGGTTGGAATGCACCCGGTCACGGCGCATGGCTACAACTTCGGCCTGCAAAGCCAGGAGCGCCTGAGGCAACAACTGCTGCCCGCCATCGAGCGCGGCGCAGACCCCGGTGCGCCCGAGCCCCTGCACCGCTACGCCCGCGCGCACCGCTTGGCCACTTGGCCGCTGTATCGGGCCACCGAACTGATTGCCGGCCTGTACACCGATGACCGCGCGCCCGCGCGTCTGCTGCGCGAAGCCGGATTGCGGCTGGCACAAGGCGCCCTGCCCCTGCGCTGGGCCATCGCCCGGCATTTGACGCAACCGGCTTGAACCTGATCTTGAACCGATCTTCAGACCGATTGGATTAGGGCCTGTTCACACTATTTCCGCACTGTGGAAATAGTGTGAACAGGCCCTAATAATTCCCTTTATTTTTGAGCGCAGTTTGGTATCGACGCTTCCTTTACTTGACAGTGCGAAAATGAAAAGTTAATGACAAATTCCTTTTCCACTCTCCAGTTGGCAGAACCGCTCATGCGCGCCATCGCCGATATGGGCTACGAGTCCATGACGCCGATCCAGCAGCAAGCCATTCCGGTTGTGCTGTCCGGGCAAGACGTGATGGGCGCGGCACAGACCGGCACCGGCAAGACGGCGGCCTTCGCGCTGCCGCTACTGCAACGGCTGCTCAAACATGAGAACAGCTCCACCTCGCCGGCGCGCCATCCGGTACGCGCGCTGGCGCTGTTGCCCACGCGCGAACTGGCCGATCAGGTGGCGCAGCAAATCAAGCTCTACGCCCAACATACGCAACTGCGCAGCACGGTCGTCTTCGGCGGGATGGACATGAAGCCGCAGACCGAGCAGCTCAAGCGCGGCGTCGAAGTGCTGGTGGCCACACCCGGGCGGCTGCTCGACCACATCGAAGCCAAAAACACGGTGCTCAACCAGGTCGAATATGTGGTGCTCGACGAGGCCGACCGGATGCTCGACATCGGCTTCCTGCCCGATCTGCAACGTATCCTGGGCTACCTGCCCCAGCAACGCACCACGCTGCTGTTCTCGGCCACCTTCTCGCCCGAAATCAAGCGCCTGGCGGCGAGTTATCTGAACCATCCGGTCATCATCGAAGTCGCGCGCCCGAACGCAACGGCTTCCACGGTGGAGCAGCATTTTTTCAGCGTGAGCGAGGACAACAAACGGCGCGCGCTCAAGCAACTGCTGCGCAGCCGCGGCATTACGCAGGCTTTTGTTTTCGTCAACAGCAAACTCGGCTGTGCACGGCTGGCGCGCGCGCTGGAGCGCGACGGCTTGAAAACCACCGCGCTACACGGCGACAAGAGCCAGGACGAGCGCCTGAAATCGCTGGACGCTTTCAAGCGCGGCGAGGTCGATCTGCTGGTGTGTACCGACGTGGCCGCGCGCGGCCTGGATATCAAGGACGTGCCTGCCGTCTTCAACTTCGACATTCCCTTCAACGCCGAAGACTACGTGCACCGCATTGGCCGCACGGGCCGCGCTGGGGCTTCCGGCTTGGCGCTGAGTTTTGCCTCCGGCGGCAACGATGTCCGGCTGGTGGCTGAGATCGAGCGGCTGATCAAGAAAAAAATCGAGATTGAGCCGATCGAATTCGACGACGAGCGCCCACGCGGCCATATCAACGACGGGCGCCGCCACTGGCGCAACGAGGGTGAATCGGGTGACGCACGCGATCAGCTCGACGCCCCGCGCGGGCGCCGCGCCTACACCCAGCGGCCGACTCCCGCCTCTCAAGACCCCTTTTTCGACAAGCCGTACGAACCCGCCGCGCGCGACGCCCAGCCCGCATGGGAAGCGGCAAGCAATGCCAAGCCAGCGCC
>JAITWT010000158.1 GCA_031285125.1 Burkholderiaceae bacterium
CGGGCTATGGGCTGCGCGCTGCGCCTTGCATCCCCTCCCGAAAAGGTCTCTGCGTGAGCCATTTGAGATCGTAAACAGGTTCTAATGCTAGAGTGGCGCTCTATACAGGAGATAAAACGGGGATCATTTCCGATGGTCAAAAAGGCGCCGCGCCGCACCGCGCAACGTATTCTCGAGACCGCGCTGGATCTGTTCAACCAGCACGGCGAGCCGAACGTGTCGACCGCCCTTATCGCCGAGCAGATGGGGATCAGCCCCGGCAACCTGCATTACCACTACCCCTCCAAGGTCACGCTGATCGACCGGCTGTATGCCGACTACGTCGCTCAGATGGCTGAGTTACTGCCTGCCAGCGCAAGCGTGCGAGATGTCGAGGATGCGTGGTTTTTTCTGCACAGCCTGTTTGAACTGACCTGGCGCTACCGTTTCTTTTTCCGTGACCTTAACGATCTGCTCAGTCGCAGCCGCCATCTGGAAACTCAAATTCAGCAAAGTTTGGCCGCCAAAGTGCAGGCGATACACACGCTGATCGGAAGACTGCGCGACAACGGTCACTTGACGATCGAGGCGCGCGAGCTCGATGCGCTGGCCCATAACGCGCTGGTTCTGTTGAACTATTGGCTGAATTACGAGTACACGCTCAATCCGCGCCATGCGCTCGAACCCGAGCAGGCCCAGCATGCCCTGCTGCGCGGCGCACGGCATACGTTGCAATTGATCGCGCCCTATTTGGCGCAGGCGCAGCGCGAGCATTTGCTGGCGTTGAGCCAAGCCTACGCTGAAACTGAACCCGGCGAGCCCGCTTCGTTACAAGCTTGAAAACAGGTTCTACAGCCGGTCTCAGGCAGAACCCTCCGCTGTCCTAACGCCGTTGCCTTCGGGTTCGCCCAGCAGCAGCAGGTCAACCCCATCGCACAGGCAGTGCAGGATGAGCTGGTGGATCTCGTGCACGCGCATCGCGCGCTCGTGGGCCACCGACATTTGTACATCGGTCTCACGCAAGCACTGGGCCAGCGTGCCCTTGTGGGCGTTTCCCAGCAGCGCGATGATGCTCATGTCGCGTTCGTGCGCGGCCTGGATGGCTGCGGCCAGTGCGGTGTTTTGGCCGTTGACGCCCAAGACCAGCAAGACGTCACCGGCCTGGCCCAGCGCATACACGTTGCGCGCGAAGCGTTCGCTTTGGACGGTATCCGGCGTATCCGCGGTTTGATCGGCGGCCTCACTGGTCAGCGCGATGGCCGCCAGACCGGGGCGTTCGCGCTCGAAGCCGTCGACGAAATACGCGGCAAACTGCGCCGCCAGCAACCCCGACACGCCCGATCCGCAAGCCAGCACTTTGCCGCCCCCGGTGACGCAGGTCAGCAGCGCTTGCGTGGCCTGCGCAATCGGTTTGGCCAGCGCTGGACCCGTCTGGTAGTTGAGATCGGCGCTTTCAATGAAATGCTGTTCGATTTGCTGTTCGAGCATGGGTGTGAATGCAAGGAAGCGGCAATGCTAAATCGGTTTCCCGCGCTTGGGTTTGGGTTCGGGGGGCATCAGCCGCCAAGGACTGGTTTTGATCGCGGCAGGGGATCAGAGGGGGCGTATGTTATTCGGCTTCTTATTCGGCTTCGAAAGCACCGCGCAGCCAGTGGATGTGCTGCTGTTGGACCAGTATCGCGTCGAAGCGGCACGGGGGCACCGCCGCCTCGCGCGCCAGCCAGTGTTGCGCCGCGAGCACGATGCGCTTGCGTTTGGCCGTGTCGATACTCGCTCCCGCGCCGCCATACAAAGCGCTGCCGCGCTGGCGCACCTCGACGAAAACCAGCGTACCGTCACGCTCGCGCATCACCAGGTCGATCTCGCCGCCGCCGCGGCCTGGGGTTCGATAATTGCGTGCGAGCAAAACCAGCCCGGCGGCGCGCAAATGCGCCAGCGCCGCATCTTCAGCGGCGGCGCCACGCTCGCGGGTGCTCGGCGTGTGATGCGCGCCCTCGCCGCGACTGTTGTTGGGCGTGGGCGTGGGCGTGTGTTGCGGCATCGGGCGTGGCGTCCCTCTTGTCGCATGATCGATTCGTTCGATCCATTTTTTTAGCATCCTCATCTGGAATTTCTCCCCATGACATCCCTCACCCCCGCCGCCTTCGCCGTTGCGTTGCAGGCCGCACGCGAAGCCGCAGGCGCGCAGGATTATCCGCGGGGCGCGCTGTACGTCATCGCCACACCCATCGGCAATTTAGCCGACATCACGCTGCGCGCGCTGCATGTGCTGCAACTCGCCGACGCAATTGCCTGTGAGGACACGCGCCACACGCAAGCGATGCTACGCGCCTACGGCATCGAGCGCCCCGGCGCGCAGTTGATCGCCCTTCACCAGCACAACGAGGCGCAGGCCGCGCTCACGGTGAGCGCGCGCCTCGGGCGCGGCGAGCGCATTGCATACGTCAGTGATGCGGGGACCCCCGGCCTGAGCGATCCGGGCGCCCGGCTGGTGCGCGCGGTGCGCGAAGCCGGACAGCGTGTGCTGCCGCTGCCGGGCGCCAGCAGCGTCACCACCTTGCTCAGTGGCGCGGGCCTGACCGGCGGTGACGATGCGGGGCCTTTCGTGTTCGCCGGGTTTTTGCCCAGCAAAGCCACGGAACGCGCCCATGCGCTGCGCGAATTGGCGCGCGAGCCGCGCGCCGTCATCCTGCTCGAAGCGCCGCACCGTATCGAATCACTGGCCTGCGCGCTGGCCGTACTGGGCGACCGGGCGGTGACTGTGGGGCGTGAGTTGACCAAGCAGTTCGAGCAGATCGTGACGCTGCCCGCGCGCGCCCTGACCGACTGGCTGTCTGCCGACACGCAGCGCACGCGCGGCGAATTTGCGCTCGCGCTGCACCCGCTGCCGCGCCGCGACGATCCCGCCGCCCAGGCCGATGAGGGGGAGCGCGTATTGCGCCTGCTGCTGGGCGAATTGCCGCAGTTACCGCTCAAAAGCGCCGCCCGCCTGGCCAGCGCCATCAGCGGCGCGCCGCGCAACGCGCTGTATGCCATCGGGCTGCACCTGCGCGCAGACGGAGCGCAGGATTGAAGCTGAAAACAGCCGTCAAGCCAGCAGTCAAGCGCTTGTTAGCTTGTTATCTTCAGAAAATCCGCATGGATAGTGATCCCTGCAGCTTTCGTGGCCGAATCAAAACCCATGAAGTAGCTGCTGCAAGCATCAGCCCAGCCGCGCCGGATTGCCGATGCCGACATGGGTGATGTCCTTGGGGTGTTCGGCATTGGCTTGGTTCCACCATAGCCAGGTGATTTGAGCGGGCTCGATCGCCAAGTGAACCGTGCGCGGGTCGGGGAAGGGCTGGCCTTGTTCGACGTAACTTTGGCGATGCCACTGGTTGAACCCTTTTGCCATCGGATGATCTGCGGGCACGCTGGCTGACCAGATGCCGGTTTGCGGGCAGCGTTCATCACCGGAACATTGCTGTACAGGAAGTGGCAAATCGGCCTCGCGGGCCACGCCTTGGGCGACGTAAGGATTGGACGGCATGGGCGGTGTGACCGGCGCGGGCACTAACTGGCCCAGGTAGTGAAAGTAAATGCGCCCATCCTCGGGAACGAGGCCGGGGCGGGTGCGGTCGAACGACTCGCCTTTGTCGTAGCGCAGGGGCAGTTGCGATGCATCCCAAGCCAAGTGACGTTCGGTGCTTGTGCGCAGGAG
>JAITWT010000021.1 GCA_031285125.1 Burkholderiaceae bacterium
CTGGTGCGCGCCGCGCGAGATGACCTACCAGCAACTGCACAACAGTGCCGCGCGCCAGGCGCGCCAAAACAACGGCGGCGGCCCGTTCAGCATCCGCGGCCTGGTGCTGTACTGGCCCCCGCTCGACCCCGAAGACCCGGAGCGCCAAGGCGAGGACGTCCTGTGGGTCGGCCCCAAACTGGCCGGCGAGGGCCTGTGGCAATACATCCGCACCTTCATGGAAGAGGGTATGGACCAAGTGCCCGAGCCCAGCGAATTTGAATGGCTGCGCAAAGGCTTTCACACGGTGGGCCAGCACATTGAAGAAACAGTGCTGGGCCCCTCGCGCGTGCTCGACCGCATGGGCGGGCGCGCGCCCGAAGGGGGCATCTCGATGCAAACCGGCGCCAGCTTTATGGCTGGAGCGGTCTGGGCGCCGCTGCACTGTTTGGCCGAGAGGCTGTGCACCTGGCCGACCTTCCCCGAAGCGTGGAACAGCGACTGTGGCCAGAAGCGGCGCGAAGACGGCCTCGGGCCAGAAAAGCCGTTGCGCTGGGAGGCCAAGGGGTGACGCATGCGCAGGGCGTGGATACAGGGTGCCTGGTGTGAGAACGCCAGGTGTGTTGCAAAGCTTTCTTAAAATCGCCCCTGTGTTACGACAGCGAACTCTCAAATCCATCACCCGCGCGGTCGGCGTCGGGTTGCATGGCGGCCAGCGCGTGGAATTGACGCTGCGGCCTGCCCTGGTTGATACGGGCATCGTTTTCCGCCGCGTTGATTTGCCGGCGCCGGTGGAAATTCCAATCAATGCCGAGGCCGTCAGCGATACGCGCATGGCCTCCACCGTTTCAAGCGGTGGCGCGAAGGTGCAGACTATCGAGCACCTGATGTCGGCCTGCGCTGGGCTGGGTATCGACAACCTCTTGATCGATATCACCGCCGACGAGGTGCCGATCCTGGACGGCTCAGCCTCATCCTTTGTGTTTCTGTTGCAAAGCGCGGGGATCGCTGAACAGGACGCGCCGCGCCGCTTTATCCGTGTGAAAGCGCCGGTCGAGGTGCGCGAAGGCAGTAGCGCCGACCAGAAATGGGCACGGCTGGAGCCGTATCACGGCTTCAAGCTGCGCTTCGAAATCGACTTCGATCATCGCGTGATTGATTCCACCGGCCAGCGCTACGAGTTCGATCTGGGCGGCGGCTCCTACAGCCGCGACATCGCGCGCGCGCGCACCTTTGGCTTTACCAAGGAGGTCGAGTACATGCGCTCCAAGGGGTTGGCGCTGGGCGGCGGCCTGGACAATGCGGTCATGATGGATGACACCAAGGTGCTGAACGCCAGCGGCTTGCGCTATGACGATGAGTTCGTCAAGCACAAAATCCTCGACGCGATGGGCGACCTCTACATCGTTGGCCACCCTTTGCTGGCCGGTTATTCAGCCTTCCGCTCGGGACACGCGCTCAACAACAAGCTGCTGCGCCAGTTGCTGGCGCAACCCCAGGCGTATGAAATCGTGACCTTCCAGGGCAAGACAGACGCCCCGCGCGGCTTCGCGGAGATCGCCGGCGCCTGGTGAACGCGCTCTTGAGCGTGTTTTGAACGTGTTCTCAAGCGCGTTTTTACGGCCCGAAGATTTCTCTGGACGCGCTTGTGTCCGGAAAGTTCTCCGCGACCTTGGCTTTGGCGCGCGCCTGCGCCGGTGAAATCAGGCCGCGCCGCATCAGTTCGGCCAGGCTCTGATCGAGTGTCTGCATGCCGGTGCTGCTGCCGGTCTGGATGGATGAATACATCTGCGCCACCTTGTTTTCGCGGATCAGGTTACGAATGGCGGGCGTGGCCAGCATGATTTCGTGCGCAGCGACGCGGCCCTGGCCGTCGCGGGTTTTGCACAGCGTCTGCGAAATCACCGCTTGCAGCGATTCAGCCAGCATGGTGCGGATCATGTCTTTTTCCTCGCCCGGGAAAACGTCGATGATCCGGTCGATGGTCTTGGCTGCGCTGGAGGTGTGCAGCGTGGCAAAGACCAGGTGCCCGGTTTCGGCGGCGCTCATCGCCAGGCGGATGGTTTCCAGGTCACGCATCTCGCCCACCAGAATCACGTCCGGATCTTCGCGCAGCGCCGAGCGCAGCGCGCTGGCGAAGGATCGCGTGGTCGAGCCGACCTCGCGCTGATTGATCAGACACTGCTTGGATTCGTGCACGAACTCAATCGGATCTTCCACGGTCAGGATGTGGTGGGGCGCGCTTTCGTTGAGGTGATTCACCATCGCCGCCAGCGTGGTCGATTTCCCCGAGCCTGTCGGCCCAGTCACCAGCACCAGCCCGCGCGGGCGCAGCGCCAGTTCCCCAAAAATCGCCGGTGCGTTCAGTTGCGCCAGCGTGAGCACTTTCGAAGGAATAGCGCGCAACACCGCCGCGGCCCCGCGCGCCTGGTGAAAGGCGTTGACCCGGAAACGCGCCAGAGCAGCCATCTCGAAGGAAAAGTCGATTTCCAGCGTCTCCTGATACTGCCGGCGCTGAGCTTCGTTCATGAGGGCGCACACCATCGCGTGCACACAGTCATGCGTGAGCGCGGCGGCATCGATGCGCTGCATCTCACCGTGCACGCGCAGCATCGGCGGCAAACCGGCCGAGAGGTGCAGGTCTGACGCCTGATTTTCGACGCTCAACCTCAATAACTGGCCTATGTTCGTGAAATTCACGACAGTCTCCTTCCTCTGTGAAAGTAAATCTAGTGATAATTAGGGAATATACCTATTGCTTTTTTACTTACTAACATCCAGTTAGGTGTCTAAAAGATAAAATTAAACACCGCTGTTGAAACGAATATTTATGTATCTTTCTGAAACAAATAGGTGTTTTGCAGTGTTTTAGGTTAAAAATTGTGATTATGAGCGGTATAGCCACTGCACTCAAACAAGTTCGTCATCGGATCGCCACAGCCTGCGCGGATGCCGGGCGCGATCCGGCGGGCGTGCGCCTGCTGGCGGTCTCCAAAACCTTCGCCGCTTCGACGCTGTGCGAGGCCCATGCCGCCGGCCAGTGCGCCTTTGGCGAGAACTACGTCCAAGAAGGTGTGACCAAGATGGCCGCGCTGGCTGGCCTGCGCGATCAAATCCAGTGGCACTGCATCGGCCCGCTGCAAAGTAACAAGACGCGCCTTGTGGCCGAGCAATTCGATTGGGTGCACAGCCTGGATCGGCTCAAGACCGCCCAGCGCCTGTCGGCGCAGCGCCCGGCCCAATTGCCGCCGCTGCAAGTGTGTCTGCAAGTCAACGTGGATGCGGGCGCGAACAAATCCGGCGCGACCCCGGACGAAGCGCTGGCGCTGGCGCGCGAAGTGGCGGCGTTGCCGCGCCTGGCACTGCGCGGGTTGATGGCGATCCCCGAACCGGCGCCGGACTTCCAGACGCAACGCGGACTTTTTTTGCGCGCCACTTGTTTATACGAACAGATCCGTGCCGAGGGGATCGCGCTGGATACGCTCTCGATGGGCATGAGCGATGACCTGGAAGCGGCGATTTCCGCCGGCGCGACAATGGTGCGCATCGGGCGCGCAATTTTTGGCGCCCGCACGCCCGCCAGCGCAAGCGCGCTGATAACCCCAATCCTGTAATTGATTTTTGGCAAATCATTTAATAGCGCGCCGCTGCATTTTATAATCGAACGCGCTTTTGGTTTAGCATGCGGCGCTCCATCGGGTGCCCCTGCGCAGACCCTCCAGTCAAAGGCTTTTTGAGGACTATTTCATATGATCGAGCAAATGCTCCAATTGGCCGGACGGCGTCTGTTGCCTATCGTGCAAGGCGGCATGGGGGTGGGCATTTCTGCGCACCGTCTGGCCGGTGCCGTGGCACGCGAAAACGCGGTGGGCACCATCGCCAGTATCGATTTGCGCCACCATCACCCCGACTTGGCGGCCGCCACGGCCAAGACCCACGATAAGGCCCGCATCGACGCGGCCAACCTGATCGCGCTCGATCGTGAAATCCGCAACGCGCGCAAAATTTCCGAGGGGCGCGGGATGATCGCGGTGAACGTGATGAAGGCCGTCAGCGAGCACAACGCGCTGGTGCGCCAAGCTTGCGAAAGCGGGGCCGATGCCATCGTCATGGGCGCGGGTTTGCCGCTGGATCTGCCCGAGGTCACCGCTGAGCACCCCAAGGTCGCGCTGATCCCGATTCTGTCCGACTCGCGCGGTATCGCGCTGATCCTGCGCCGCTGGATGAAAAAAGGGCGCTTGCCCGATGCCATCGTTGTGGAACACCCCGCGCACGCCGGCGGCCATCTGGGCGCTGCACGCATGGAAGACCTCAGTGACACGCGCTTTTCCTTTTCGCGCGTGCTTAACGAGTGCCGCGAACTGTTCGCCGGGCTGGGGTTGAAGTGGGAAAGCGTTCCGTTGATTCTTGCGGGCGGCATCAACAGCCACAGCAAAGTGCGCCATTGGCTTGCGCAAGGCGCGGCCGCGGTGCAATTGGGAACGGCGTTTGCCGTCACCAAGGAAGGCGACGCCCATATCGCCTTCAAGGAAGTGCTGGCCAGCGCTGAGCCCCAGGACATCGCCGAATTCACCAGCGTCGCCGGCTTGCCTGCGCGCGCCGTGCTCACGCCTTGGCTCAAGCGTTATCTGTCCAGCGAAACCGCGCTGCAAGCGCGTGCCAAGATGCGCACCTGCCTCGAAGGTTTTGAATGCCTGCAAAGTTGCGGTCTGCGCGATGGCATCAGCAAAATCGGCCAATTCTGTATCGATCTCAAATTGGCCCAGGCGGTGCGCGGCGACGTTCAGCGCGGCCTGTTCTTCCGCGGCAAAGACAGATTGCCTTTCGGCTCGGCCATTCGCCCCGTGCGCGAGTTGATCGAATACCTCATGTCTGGCCAGAAGCCCGACGTTTTGGTCAGCGGCAGCGTAGAGGGAGAGGCCGTCGGTGAGGTGGAGGTGGGGCTGGCCGTCTGAGATCGTAAACAGGTTCTGAAGCCCCGCTTCTTTCAAAGCCGGTCTGAACCGGTCTGAGTTGTGAGCGTCGCGGCTGCGGCTGCCGCCGCATTCTTCCTCTCGCCACGCGACCGCTGTCTTGCGGTCTTGCGGCCCTGCCGCACTGCCGCACTGCCGCACTGCGTTGAGGGGCCGGGCCGCCCCGTGCGCACGGCGCTACACCCCCCAGACGACATCCCGTTTCTCGGCCAGCGCGCGTTTGAGCATGCCGATCAGCGGCGCGGCGCGCTGGAACAAGGCGACCCGTTCGCGCTCGGCCTGGGGATCGTCGTCCTCTTGGCTGCCGGGTGTAGAGACCGCCAGGGCGCTGCCGGGCGGGAGCAGCTTGCGGGCCTGGGTTTCTTCCTTCACCGCGGCCTCCAGCGCCGCGATGGCGGCGGGCATCTGGGCCACGGTGATGATGCCTTGCTTGTCCGGCGCCTTGCCGATGATGTCCAGCAACTGCCGGGCGTTGATTTCAAACATCACAACATCGCCAGTGGCTTGCGATTTGAAGCGGTAGAGCATGTCAATCCCCTTTGTTTCCAGCATACATGTAATCGCGCGTGAACGGATACGGCGACTGGGCTGCGCGCAATACGCCGCTGTCCATGCGGCCATCGGGCTTGATCGCAAGCATCTGGTGCAGCGCATTCCAGCCGCGCTCGAAACTCATCGCCGAGCCCGCCAGGTACAAGCGGTAGGCGCGCAAAATACGCTGCGCGCGTGCGGCATCGCCGCTGGTGCGGGTGAGCACCTCCAGCGCTTGATCGAGTTGCGCTTCGAGCGCGTCCGACCACGCCCACAGCGTGCGTGCGTAATGCGGGCGCAGATTTTCTGTATCCACCATCTCCAGTCCGGCGGCGGCCGTCTCACGCAGCAAATGCGACACGTGCAGCAGCTCGCCGCCGGGGAAAATGTACTTCTCGATAAACGCGCCCATGCCGCCGCTGAGCTCCTTGTCATTGAGCCGGCCGGAGGTGATCGCGTGGTTCAACACCATTCCGCCGGGCACCAGCAGCGCATGAATCTTGCGGTAATAAGCCAGCATATTGGCGCTGCCCACGTGTTCGAGCATGCCCACCGAGGCAATTTTGTCGAACAGTTGATCGGGCGGCAATTCGCGGTAATCACACAACAGCAGGCGCACGCGCTCCTTCAGGCCGCGCTGCTCGATCAATTGGCTCACATACGCATGCTGGTTCTTCGACAGCGTAATGCCGGTGGCGGCGACCCCATAGTGCTCGGCGGCCCACAGCAGCAAAGCGCCCCAGCCCGAGCCGATATCCAGAAAGCGTTCGCCGCGCTTGAGCATCAGCTTGCGGCAGATGTGATCGAGCTTGGCCTCCTGCGCCTGCGCCAATGTCATGTCCGGCGCGCGGTAGTAGGCGCACGAATACGCGCGGCGCGGATCGAGCCACATCGCGTAAAACGCATCGGAAACGTCGTAGTGGAACTGGATTTGCTGCGCGTCCTTGTTCAGGGTATGCGTGCCGCGCGACCAAGCTTCGCGCGCGATACGCGCCCACCAACTCATGTTGTTGGCCGACAAATCGCTGGGCAGCACAGCCACCGCGATAGCCATCAGATCGCGCATGCTGCCCTGAATTTCGGCCTGGCCTTCCACGTACGCCTCGGCCACCGCCCCCACCTGAGCGGCGGCCAGTGCGCTCAACGTCGGCCATTGGGAAAATTTCAAGCGCAGGCGCGGCGCGCTCGCCCCGATGCGCTGTCCATTGGGCAGCTCCAGTGCCGCCGGGACGGGCAATTCGGCAACGCGCTTTTCGATGAGGGGAATCAAGTTCGATGAGATCGCCATGGTCTTAGAACCGGTGTCACGGCGTGCATCAATCTGGGCATTCCGGCTGTTCCGAAAGCAGCGAATGCTCATCCCTCTGCGCAACGCCGTAGATTACGGTTGGGGCGCCACCCAATGCAGCCCAATACCCAATGTCCAATGAATATATTACAGACGCCACACGCCCTACAACACAAGGGCCCACGTCCTTCTCGGGTAATCATCACGTCACACCCGCCGCCGGCGCGCTCGGGAACAAAATAATTCCTCTCAAAGGAGATCTGTTGCTATGGCCCCCCTTTCACCCGCAGACCCCGTGTGCATCGGCATCGTCTCCATCAGCGACCGCGCATCCAGCGGCGTCTATCAGGACAAGGGCCTGCCCGCCCTGCAGGACTGGCTCACGCGCGCCTTGCGCAACCCGGTCACTTTCGCCGCGCGGCTGATCCCTGACGAGAAAGAAAGCATCAGCGCGGCGCTGATCGAACTCGTCGATGCCGGCTGCGCGCTGGTGCTGACCACCGGCGGCACCGGCCCCGCGCCGCGCGACGTCACGCCCGAGGCCACGCTGGCGGTGGCGCACAAGGAAATGCCGGGCTTCGGCGAGCAGATGCGCCAGATCAGCCTGCGCTTCGTGCCGACCGCCATCCTCTCGCGCCAAGTCGCGGTGATCCGTCAGCGCAGCCTCATCATCAACCTGCCGGGCCAGCCCAAAGCGATCGCCGAAACCCTCGAAGGGCTGAAAAACCCCGACGGCACGCAAGCCGTCCCCGGCATCTTCGCCGCCGTGCCCTATTGCATCGACCTCATCGGCGGGCCTTATTTGGAGACGCGGCCCGAAGTCTGCGCGGCGTTCAGACCCAAATCGGCGCAGCGGGCCGCTGGCGTCGAGGAAGCGCGCAATGAAGCGCACCCTCATTGACCGGGAGGTTAACCTTGCTTCCAAAGCTGATTCCAAGGTTGCTTCCAAGGTTGCTTCCAGGCCGGCCCAGCCCAGCCCGGGCGCGGCAACGTTGGCGACGCCCGTGCCCCTGCGCCATACGGCACAATCGACGCACTTTTTTTGATTCTTCCTCCTCCTTCACCCCCCCCACAGATCAGGGACAGCGCACATGGCATCGGTCAACAAAGTCATTCTCGTCGGCAATCTCGGGCGCGACCCGGAAACCCGCACTTTCCCCAGCGGCGACCAAGTCTGCAACGCATCGCTGGCCACCACCGACCGCTGGAAAGATAAGCAAACCGGCGAAATGCGCGAAGCCACCGAATGGCACCGGCTGGTATTCAATGGCCGGCTGGCCGAAATTGCCGCGCAATACCTGCGCAAGGGCTCGCAAATCTACATCGAAGGCTCGATCCGCACGCGCAAATACACCGACAAGGATGGCATCGAAAAATACGCCACCGACATCCGCGTCGATCAAATGCAAATGCTCGGCAGCCGTCAAGGCCAAGGCGCGCCGATGAGCGAAGGCGATGGCGGCGGCTACGCCCCGCGCGCCGCTGCGCCCGCCGCGCGTCCGGCGTCAGCCCAGCGCCCTGCGGCGGGAAACCCGCCGTCGCAAGCGCAGTCGCAGCCCGCCTCGGGCTTCGACGATATGGACGACGACATCCCCTTCTAATTCGATTTCTCGTTCAAAACAGCAAGAACAGAATGGGCGCGCTGGCTTTTCTCCTTCCCCCTTTGGGGAAAGGCAGGGATGGGGGCTTGCGGCGCGTGGAAATACAGACAGCGACAGACAGCGCCCATGCCCAACCGCGCGCCGGAGTAACCGTTCAAACCGCCCCGTGCGCGCGGCTCACTCAGCCTGCGTGATCACGCCGCCGCCCAGGCACCGCGGGCCGTCATAAAGCACGGCCGATTGGCCGGGCGTAACGGCCCATTGCGCCGCGGGAAACCGCAAGCCAAACCCCTGCGGCGTCAGCGCCAGCGCACAGGCCGCATCCTGCTGGCGGTAGCGCGTCTTGGCCGTGTACGCGCCCGCCTGCGGCGCGTGACCGGCGATCCAGCTCACCGCGCCGGCATCGAGCCGGTGCGAAAGCAGCCACGGGTGCTCGTGCCCCTGCACCACCCACAGCGTATTGCTCGCCATATCCTTGCGCGCCACGAACCAGGGCGCGTGCACGCCGCCGCCGCGTGGTGCGCCTTGATCCTTGATACCGCCGATACCCAGGCCCTGGCGCTGGCCCAGCGTGTAGAAAGACAGCCCCGCATGCTGGCCCAGCACACGCCCGCGCGCGTCGCGGATCGGGCCGGGCGTCTTGTCGATATAGCGGTTCAGAAACTCGCGGAAAGGCCGCTCGCCGATAAAGCAGATACCGGTCGAATCCTTCTTGTGCGCATTCGGCAGCCCGATCTCCTCGGCCAGGCGGCGCACCGCGGTCTTGCGCAACTCGCCGATCGGGAACAGCGCCTTCTCCAACTGCTGCTGGTTCAGGCGGTGCAGGAAATAGCTCTGATCCTTGGCCGGATCGAGCCCCTTGAGCAACTCGATCTGCCCGGTGCTCGCGTTGCGGCGCACGCGCGCGTAATGGCCGGTGGCGATCTGCCCGGCGCCCAGGCGCATCGCGTGATCCAGAAAAGCCTTGAACTTAATCTCCGCATTGCACAGCACATCCGGATTGGGCGTGCGCCCGGCCTCGTACTCGCGCAGAAACTCGGCAAACACGCGCTCCTTGTACTCGGCGGCGAAATTCACATGCTCAAGCTCGATCCCCAGCACATCGGCCACGCTGGCGGCGTCGATAAAGTCGATCTTCGATGAGCAATACGCGCTATCGTCATCGTCCTCCCAGTTCTTCATGAAAATGCCCACCACCTCGTGCCCCTGCTGCTTGAGCAGATAAGCGCTGACGGCCGAATCCACGCCGCCGGACAGGCCGACCACGATACGTTGCTTCTTCACCACAGACATGGGCGCTATTGTCGCCGCAGCCACGCGGGCGGGCTGATACCCCCCACCTCTACGCCCTTCGCCCTGGGTGGGGAAGGCGGGGGAAGGGCAGGGGGAATCGCGCAAATGCGCACCGAGCGCCTGCGGGCCCCCTCTCCCCAACCCCTCTCCCACAAGGGGCGAGGGGCTTGAAGACACCACTGCTGCTCTCCCGCAAGGGGCGAGGGGCTTGAAAACACCACTACTCCCCTCGCCCCTTGTGGGAGAGGGGCAGGGGGAGAGGGGGCGAGGACACCGCCCCAGCCGTTCAATTCCCGAACGCGGCAATCCCCGTCATCGCGCGGCCCAGAATCAGCGCGTGAATATCGTGCGTGCCCTCGTAGGTGTTGACCACCTCCAAATTCACCAAATGCCGCGCCACGCCGAACTCGTCGCTAATCCCGTTGCCGCCCATCATGTCGCGCGCCAGGCGCGCCACATCCAGCGCCTTGCCGCAGGAATTGCGCTTCATCAATGAAGTCGCCTCGATCGCCGCCATCCCCTCGTCCTTCATCCGCCCCAGGCGCAGGCAGCCTTGCAGGGCCAGCGTAATCTCGGTCTGCATATCGGCCAACTTCTTCTGAATCAACTGATTCGCCGCCAGCGGACGGCCAAACTGCTTGCGCTCCAGCACATAGTTGCGCGCGCGGTGCCAGCAATCCTCCGCCGCCCCCAGCGCGCCCCAGGCAATCCCGTAACGCGCGCTATTCAGACAGGTAAACGGGCCCTTGAGCCCGCGCACCTCGGGCAAAGCGTTCTCCTCGGGGCAGAACACGCCGTCCATCACAATCTCGCCCGTAATACTCGCGCGCAGCCCCACCTTGCTGTGAATCGCCGGCGCCGACAGGCCCTTCATCCCCTTCTCCAGAATAAACCCGCGAATCGGCCCCAGCGCTCCGCCTTCGCTCACCTCCTTGGCCCAGACCACGAACACATCGGCCATCGGGCTATTCGTAATCCACATCTTGCTGCCGTGCAAGCTATAACCGCCGGCCACCTTCTTCGCGCGCGTCGCCATACTGCCGGGGTCTGAGCCATAGTCCGGCTCCGTCAAGCCGAAACAGCCGATCAACTCCCCGCTGGCCAGCCGCGGCAAATACTTGCGCTTCTGCGCCTCGCTGCCGAACGCGTAAATCGGCACCATCACCAGCGAACTCTGCACACTCGCCATCGAGCGGAAACCCGAATCCACCCGCTCGATCTCGCGCGCAATCAGGCCGTAAGCCACATAACTCAACCCCGGCCCGCCATAGGCCTCGGGAATCGTCGGCCCCAGCATACCCAGCGCGCCCATCTCGCGGAACACCGCCGGATCGCTCTCGCCCTTGCGAAACCCCTCCAGCACGCGCGCCGCCAGCCGGTCTTGACAGTAGGCCTGGGCCGCGTCACGAATCGCGCGCTCATCCTCGTTCAGTTGCTGATCCAGCAGCAGTGGATCGTCCCATTGAAAAACAGTCTTTGCAGTGCTCATAGTCGGTGTACTCCGTGTGCTAACCCTCATGCCGATGATGTAAATCAAGGCACAAAGTGTCGATGGTAGCCCTCTTGCGGCCTGACTGCTTTGTCAGCCTGTGCCAGTCACCCCCTCTCCCCAACCCCTCTCCCACAAGGGGCGAGGGGCTTGAAGACACCGCTGCTGCTGCTCTTCCGCAAAGGGCGAGGGGGTTGAAAACACACCGCTGCTGTTGCTCTTCCGCAAAGGGCGAGGGGCTTGAAAACACCACTACTCCCCTCTCCCCTTGTGGGAGAGGGGCGGGGGGAGAGGGGGCGAGTGCTGTTGCATCTGGCGGGATGGGGGGCGGTTTCCCCTCTCCCCCAACCCCTCTCCCACAAGGGGCGAGGGGAGCAAGCTGCTCTTCCGCAAGGGGCGAGGGGCTTGAAGACACCACTGCTGCTGCTCTTCCACAAGGGGCGAGGGGAGCAAGCTGCTTTCCCACCGAGGGAACGAAGGGGAGCAAGCTGCTCTCCCGCAAGGGGCGAGGGGAATTGCCGCGCGCTCTTGCGGGGGGCGGGCTGGGAGGGGCTTGCGGCGGTGATTTTGCCGAACGGGCCGCCCTTGTTCTTCAATTAAATAACCAAAAAGACTTAATAACCATCCCAAAGATGTAAATCTTAGTTATTAATTACAACTTGAAAAAAATAGATACAAATGGGACTGTTCAACGTATTTTTTGGGCTTTATAGTCTAATTATATCCATTATTATTCGTTTAAGGAGAATTGATATAAGGGCTTTTGTTTATATTCAAAAGCCATTTCAGTCATTACAAATTTCCTGTCGTTTTTTTGCGGACATTTCCGAAAAACCGGCTTATTTTGTGATATTTTCCTCCCATTGAAGAAAGTTGATGAAGATCAAAGCGCGCAAAGACGCGACTTCCCCCTTACCATGAACGCCATGTCGCCGCGGGGCTACATACTGCCGAGGGGCCATCGGGCGCTTGCCGGCGGGGGGCGGACACTTTCGGGGAAGGCCTGAGGAATTTCCTGGAAATGCACCCGTCCACCGGCCAACATGCGCACTTTTGTGCCCGCCAGCCCGGTTTCAATTTCACTTTTTGAGATTTGTCACCATGAACAAGGTTTATCGCATCGTCTTCAACGAACACACCGGTCAGTGGGCCGCTGTGGCTGAAATTGTCAGCGCCCACGCCAAGGGCCGCAATGCCGCGGCGTCGGCCGTGCGCGGCGCGCTTGCCGAGGCGGGCGGGGGCGGCGCGCGCCGCCGGGGGCTGCTCAAGCTCAGCGCCATTGCCGCCGCCGCTGCGCTCACCTTGATTGGGGGAGTGAGCTATCACGGCGATGCGCGGGCGCAGACGTACCAAGATATAGGGAATGGATCGACCTCCACTGCAGGCATTGGCATATTCGGCGGTAGAAGGATCTATGTGCCATCAGCCTGGGTGGCGCCTGGTGATAACTACCACTTTCTCGCGTTCGGTGCAGATCTCACTGTGGGCAGTGAGTATGACATCGTTCTAGGTTCGTTCGTCAACGCCAGCAACGAAGGTGGCGGTACCACGGCCATTGGAAGTAGGATCAACGTCGCTGCCGACAATTCCGTTGCACTGGGCTCGAACATTACGGTTGGCGACTACGACACGGGAAAGATCTACAAAGACGTGACCGCGGTGGGTAGTCACTTGACCGCCATGGGCAACAGTACGGTGACGATTGGCTCCAATGCGTCTACATGGGCGGACAAGGCAACGGCCATTGGTGATAGCGCGAACGCTGCGAACGTGAACGCCCTTGCGCTGGGCGCTTTCGCGAATGCGCAGGGGGCGAATTCCAGCGCCCTGGGCACTTCCGCAGGTGCGCTGGGGGCGAACGCCAGCGCGCTGGGTGCTTTCTCGAATGCGGCGGGGGAGAACGCCAGCGCTCTGGGCACTTCCGCGTATGCCAAGGAGGCGAACGCGAGCGCGCTGGGCACTTCCGCACGTGCGCTGGGGGTGAACGCCACCGCCGTGGGCGCGCTTGCGAAT
Organism: Burkholderiaceae bacterium; assembly: GCA_031285125.1. GTDB lineage: Bacteria > Pseudomonadota > Gammaproteobacteria > Burkholderiales > Burkholderiaceae_C > JAITWT01. Next base: position 13,168 of record JAITWT010000021.1, read on the forward strand.
GCTGTGGGGAGCAATTCCACCGCGCTGGGCGCGGCCGCGCTGGCGCGAGGGGATTTCGCCACGGCGATGGGCGCGGCTGCGAATGCCTATGGGACGAACTCCACCGCAGTGGGGGATAACGCGA
>JAITWT010000225.1 GCA_031285125.1 Burkholderiaceae bacterium
CGCGCTCTCCAGCAGCGGCCTGATGACTTCAAATTGCTCTCGACTGATGTCGCTTGGGTAGGTTTCTCTCATCCATTGAGCTTCTCATACTTCGGGGGGACTTTGAACAGGTTCTAAGATCGGCAGGATGCCTGCGCGATGCTTGGCCTTGAAGGTTAAGGAACCTCTGAACAACTCCCTCGCGGCGGGCGCATCCCGCATTCGGTCGGTCTGCTTCGTTGCAAATGCTCGCGATACCGCCGGGTATCGCTGCGCTTTGCGCCTTGCATCCCATCCCGAATCCGGGCGCGCCCGCTCGCGGGGAGTTGTTCAGAGGTTCCTTAACTGATGCAGTCACTTGTATGTGAAATATCAAGGTCGCATCAGGGCGCATCACTCCACAATTGTTGTGCGACCACGCGGCAACAAAAAAACGCATCGACTCCAATCCGCGCGCAGCCGATCCTGGCGCAAAACGATAAAGAATGAAAACGATTATGGACACACGCACTGCCAAGAAAACTGACTTCCGCGCGCACGACGGCCAATTGCTGTTCTATCGCCACTGGCCCGCGACCGGCTCGCATTGTCGCGGCGCGATCGTGCTGCTGTACAGCGGCCAGGAACATTCCGGGCGCGTGGCGCGCTGGGTTGAAGAGATCAATTTACCCGCGTTCGCGTTTTTTTCCTGGGATACGCGTGGTTCTGGCCGCTGGCCTGACGCGCATGGGCGCAGTCCGTGTATCGCCGCCATGGTGCGCGACTTGCAAGCGCTTGCCGAGCACATCCGCGATGCGCATGGCATCGCCATCGAAGACATGGCACTCGTCGGCCAACGTGCCGGCGCGGTGCTGGCGGCGACGTGGGTCCATGACTACGCGCCGCCCGTGCGCTGCCTGGCGGTTGCCACACCGGCATTCGATTCCAAGCTTGACGTCCTCTGCGCGCTGCCGGTGCTGCGGGGGGTACAAAAACTGCGTGACCTGAACCACATCCACAGCGACGTGCTGCCGAAATTTCTTACGCTGCTGGATCGGCATGACACGGCCCAACGCATCGTCACCGATGCCGCCGCGATCATTGCGCCGGCGCTGATGCTGCGTTCAGGCACCGGCGCGGCGATGGGGCCCAGCCCGCAAGACCGCTTCTACGAAAGGCTCAGTTCAGCGCGCAAAGAACGCATCGTGCTGCCGGGCTTGGATCACGATGCGCTGGGCTGGTGCAACCAAGCGCAGGCTCTCGAATCGCTGCGTGCCTTCGTGCTGCGCGAATTTGACGCGCCGCAGCCGCGTGTGTCGCTGGTCGATGCCGATCGGCACGGCCCCCCTTACGACGAATACGTGAGGCTGACGCAAGCGCCGGCCAATCCACTGGCGCGCGTTTTCTGGGCCTCCATCCGGGCGGGACTCAAACTGGCCGGTGTATTTTCCAACGGGATCGCGCTGGGCCTGAAGCTGGGCTTCGATGCGGGACCGACATTTGACTATGTCTATCGCAATCAGGCCCATGGCCGGTTGGGGATCGGCTGGCTGATCGATCTTGTGTTTCTCAACTCGCCCGCCTGGTACGCTGTCCGCCAGCGCAAGGCGCATGTCGAAGAGCTGATCGGCGTGGCCATGGGGCGGCTGCACGCCGCAGGCATGGCCGCGCGCATCGTTGACCTCGCCGCCGGCCCCGGGCGCTGCGTACTGGACGCGGTCGCGGCGCTAGCCCCCGGCAGCGGGGGCAGCAGCAACCGCAGTGCCCATGCGCCTGAAAGCATCGTGCTGCGCGATTACAGCCCGCCCAACGTCGAAGCCGGGCGTGCACTGATCGCGCAACGGGGGCTGGATGCGGTCGCGCGTTTTGAGTTGGGTGATGCCTTCGACGAAGCCGGGCTGGCGGCGCTTGCGCCGCGCCCGACGTTGGCGGTTGCCGCCGGCCTGTACGAGCTGTTCAGCGAGAACGCGCTCATCGAACGCTCGTTGCGCGGGTTGGCTCAGGCCATGCCCGCCGGCGGCTATCTCGTCTATACCGGGCATTTGTGGAATCCGATGCATACCTTCATGGCGCGCGCGCTCGGCAACCACCGTGGCGGGTCGCACTGGATACTGCGCCGCCGCTGGCAGGCCGAACTCGACGAGCTCGTTGTGCGCGCGGGTTTTCGCAAGGTCACCCAGCGGATTGACAACAAAGGTATGCTCTCCGTGAGTCTGGTACAGCGCATCGAAGCCGCGTAAACGCAGGATGTGCGCGACATCCGCCCATCTCCGCGCATCCCGCAGCGAATACCGCGGCTGCATCGCCGGCGGTTGGCGGGGCGCGTCGTTGCCGGTGATGAAATCAAGGGCGCCATGTGGGGGCTGTCCAGATCTTCTTCGACAGTGTGTGGTTACTTGTAAAGCGGCACACTAGAATATTGTCCAATGACAGAAATTGATATGCCTCCAGAAAATCAGAACGAGGAGATCCCGGCCGAACTCGATCCAGCCGCCGGCGCTGCAACTGATGCGGCCTTGGCGTCCGAGCCTGTGCCGGCGCCGATACGCAAGCGCCCCAAACCGGGTGAGCGGCGTATTCAAATCCTGCATACCCTGGCCGAGATGCTGGAACAGCCCGGCGCCGAACGTGTGACCACCGCGGCCTTGGCGGCGCGCCTGAAGGTGAGCGAAGCCGCGCTGTACCGCCACTTCGCCAGCAAGGCGCAGATGTTCGAGGGACTCATCGACTTCATCGAGCAAAGTGTCTTCACCCTGATCAACCAGATCACCGCCCAAGCCAGCGAGACGCCCGCCAGTGCCTCGGCGACGGCCGCGCGTATCGTGGTGATGCTGCTTCAGTTTGCCGAAAAAAACCCCGGCATGACCCGTGTGATGGTCGGCGATGCGCTGGTGTTTGAGAACATGCGCTTGCAACAGCGCATGAACCAGTTTTTCGACAAGATCGAAGCGACCCTGCGCCAGGTCTTGCGCGGCGCGGTGGCCGGCTCCACGACCCCCACGGTCGAGATGCAAGCGCGCGCTTTGGCATTGACCGCCTTCACCGCCGGTCAACTGCAACGTTACGCCCGCTCGGGCTTTCGCCGTACGCCGACGGAGCATCTGCAAGTCATCATGGCGTTGCTGGCTTGAGTTTTGGGGTGCGCATCAGCGCATCAGCGCATCAGCGCATCAGCGCATCTGAACAGGGCCTCAGACGGCGGTTTCTGGTGCAAGGCGCTGCCAATCCTCGGGCATGTTCAGGTTGGCAAAGGCCAGCGGATCATCGCCGGGGTGGTCAAAGAGGGTGATTGCGTGGCGCTGGCGCATGGCCCAGGCGCGTACCTTGCGCCCGCCTTCATCAAGATAGCGGGCCAGGTTTTCGTGTAGCGCGGCGCGCAGCAGGATGAAAACCGGCTGGACTTCGCCGCGCGCATTGGCCGCCAGCGCGATTTCGGTGTCAGGATCGAGCGCTGCGCTCAGGCGCTGCGCAAGGTCGTGCGGAAAGCGCGGTGCATCGCAAGGCACGGCCAGCAGCCACGGCGTTTCGCAGTGCGCCAGCCCGGCAAGCAAGCCCGCCAATGGGCCGTCGTAGCGGCTCAAGGCGCCGCTGTCCCTGCCGGTAGCGCTGGCATCGGGCCAGACGGGAACACCGAAAGCGCGGTAGGTATCCAAGTGGCGATTGGCGCTGATCATCATGCGGCCGACTTGCGGTGCGAGCCGCATCAGTGCGCGTTGTGCGAGGGACTGGCCCGCGAACGGCATCAACCCTTTGTCACCGCCGCCCATGCGTTGCCCTTGCCCGCCGGCGAGCACCAGGCCGGTGATTTGTCCTGCGGGAAAGCGCGCCGGCGGGGTCATTGGAGTTACCCGCCGATGTAACTCATTTCGACCCGGCGCGCGCCATTCCCCGCGTCCAGCGGCCCCCCTCCATCGCAGGGGGCCTGGGCGCTGCCGCGCAGCTCGGAGTAGCGGTCGGCGCGTGCATGCCACAGGCGCGCGATGACGGCGGCGATCGCTTCGTCGCTTGCGCCGCGTTCACGCAACAGCGGGCGCAAATCGGCGCCGTCATTGGCGAACAAACACAGATAGACGCGCCCTTCCGTGGACAGGCGCGCACGGTTGCAGTGGCGGCAAAAGGCTTGCGTCACGCTGCTGATGAAGCCGATCTCGCCGGCGCCGTCGGCGTAGGCCCAGCGCTGTGCGGTCTCGCCGGGCGTGCTGGGTTCTAGCGGTATCAGCGGGTATTGGGCGGCAATGCGGCGCAGCACCTCGTCCGAGGGTAGCACCTCGTCCATGCGCCAGCCGTTGGTGGCGCCCACGTCCATGTATTCGATCAGGCGCAATGTCACGCCGCTGCCGCGAAAGTGGCGCGCCATCGGCAGGATTTCCTGTTCATTGACGCCGCGCTTGACCACCATATTCACCTTCACCGGCCCGAGCCCCACCGCGCGCGCCGCCGCGATGCCTTCGAGCACGTCGGCCACCGGGAAGTTGACATCGTTCATACGGCAGAACACCGCATCATCGAGCGCATCCAGGCTCACGGTGATGCGGCGCAGCCCGGCTTCGCGCAGTGCGCGCGCCTTGCGCGCCAGCAACGAGCCATTGGTGGTCAGCGTCAGATCAAGCGCCTGTCCATCGGGCGTGCGCAGCGCGGCCAGTTGCGCGACCAGCCCTTCGATGTTCTTGCGCAGCAGCGGTTCGCCGCCGGTCAGGCGAATCTTGCGCACCCCCTGCGCGACGAACAGCCGCGCCAGCCGCGTGATCTCCTCGAAGGTCAACAAAGCGCTGTGCGGCAGAAAAGGGTGATCCTTGCCAAACGCTTCCTTGGGCATGCAGTAGCTGCAACGGAAGTTGCAGCGATCGGTCACGCTGATGCGCAGGTCGCGCAGCGGCCGGTCGAACCGGTCCAGCAGCGGCGCGCCTTCGGCACGCTCGGGTGCGCTGGCGCGCTCGGCGTGTGTCGGTGGCGCACTCGATGCCACAGCATCAGGCACTCGCGCCGTGCAGGAACGCCCGATGGCCGATAGGGGGATGCGCGATTCAGTCATGGCAGCAAGGGCGAAGCCATCCTCGGCCAGCCATTCGCTTTGCAAGGCCTGATATCCAGGCCACGGCGCTGCGCTGGGTCATGCGAGCCCTCCCTATTGGGTGCCGAAGATGCGATCACCCGCATCACCCAGCCCCGGTACGATGTAACCGTGCGCGTTGAGTTGACGGTCGATGGCGGCCGTGTAGATCGGCACCTCCGGATGCGCGGACTGCATCGCGGCGATACCTTCGGGGCAAGTCAGCAGGCACACAAACTTGATCGACTTCGGCACCAGCGCCTTGACGCGCGTCACCGCCGCCACGGCGGAGTTGCCGGTGGCCAGCATCGGATCGATCAAAATCACGTCGCGCTCGCGCATTTCGCCGGGCATCTTGAAGTAATACTCGACCGGCTTGAGCGTCTGCGGATCGCGGTACAGGCCAATGTGGCCGACGCGCGCGCCCGGTACGACGCTGAGCATCCCGTCCAGAATACCCGCGCCGGCGCGCAGAATTGAGACAAACACCAGTTTCTTGCCATCGATCACCTTGGCGCGCATCGGCTCCAGCGGCGTTTCGATGTGGATCTCCTGCGTCGGCATGTCGCGCGTGACCTCGTAAGCCATGAGCATGCTCAACTCATTGAGCAGACCGCGAAAGCTGCTGGTGGAGGCATCCTTGCGGCGCATTAACGTGAGCTTGTGCTGCACCAGGGGATGGTCGATGAGGTGGACGTGAGACGGGAGGCTGGACATGACGGTTTCGAGTTCTCGCGATCGAGAGACTTCATCTTTGGAAAAGATCGAAGTCTAGGCCCTTGTTGGATTGTGGCGCCGGGCCCGCCGGACCGGACCTTTTGTGCGCAGGGGGAAATGCGTTTGATGTTTCCATGTTTCCAACCGGCGTTAATCCAGGCTATAATGCGCGGCTTGTTCCCCGATAGCTCAGTTGGTAGAGCGCCGGACTGTTAATCCGTAGGTCCCTGGTTCGAGCCCAGGTCGGGGAGCCACCCAACAATTCATCTGCAAAAGCACTAGACCCTGTTTCCGCAATGCGGTGCAGGGTTTTTTCTTGGGCAGCGCGCATTTGTGCCCTGTGCCGCGCAGGGTCCGTGCGGGTGAAATCGACGCCTTCGCGATACCTGCGCCTTTGCGGCAGACACAAACCCCAAGCTGGGACGGTGCTATGGCAAAGACCGGTGACCCCGCCCACACCATCGCCGGCGCGGCATAAAAACAACTGCGATATCGACTTTTGATACCGGCTTTTTGCGTGACGACACCGCCGTTTTTGCACACGGCCAGCGCGCTGCGGGAAGAAGAATGAAACGGATTACTTGACGTGCTGGCTGATCAGCTTGGTCATCTCAAACATCGTCACCTGCGGTTTGCCGAAAACTTCGTGCAGCTTGGCGTCGGCATTGATGTTGCGCTTGTTGACTTTGTCCTGCAGGTCGTTTTTCTTGATGTAGGCCCACAGCTTCTTAACGATCTCGGTACGCGGCAGCGGATCGGCTCCGACCACCGCAGCCAGTTGCGGGCTGGGGGTCAGGGGTTTCATGAATGCAGGATTGGGGCTGCGCTTCTTTGCTGCCGCTGGGGCCGTTACAGTCTTTTCCGCCGGAGTTTTCTTTGCAGTTGCCATGGTTATTTCCTTTGTGAAGCGTGAATTCGGGGAATGGGCAGTGAACCCTCGGTCAACGAAGACCGGCGCTTTGAGCGTAACGCACTTCTTCACTGACACCATGATGCTAAGTGAGA
>JAITWT010000077.1 GCA_031285125.1 Burkholderiaceae bacterium
GCGGTCTGCGGCGTTGCAACGCTGGCCCATAGCCGGGCTATGGGCTGCACGCCGCGCCTTGCATCCCCTCCCGAAAAGGTCTCTGCGTGAGCCATTTGAGATCGTAAACAGGTTCTAAGCGCGAATGTATCAATTTCATTATGTTCCGGGACTTCCCGGTTGCCGCAACAGCGCGGTGTTCGGTGCGAGGGTCATTGTCAATGGCACAAAAAATCTTCAATCAGTGCCGCCAGTTGTTCGGGCTGGTCATGGTGCAACATGTGTCCTGCGTTTTGCACGATGCGGTGGCGCAGGAGCGGTACATGGTGCAGGCGGGCCATGAAATCGTCGTCAACACCGCGTTGACGCCAAGTTTTAACCATACCCTCGGCCGCCTCGACGGCCAGCACCGGCGCGGTGATTGCGCGGTAGTAGGCCAGCAGTTCGTCAACCCGGTAGAGATAAGCGTTGACGACTTTGTGCGCCGGGTGGCCGAGGATTGAAAATGCGCGGCGGCCATCGGCGCCCACTGTTTCGCGCGCCCAGCGGACGGCCAGCCAATCGGCTTTGTCTTGTGTCAGGCGTGGATTGGTGCGCATCAGCCGCCGCGCGACGCGGGCCAGATCGCTATAGGAGGACAAGTTTTTTTCGCCTCGGCGCAGCGCTTGCACTTCGTCGAGCCAACGCGCGGTACGCGCGGGCGCTTGATGGGGTTGCGTGGCAGGCATGCCGAAGCCTTCGAGGGTGACCAGCCGCCGCACGCGCATCGGCCGCGCACCCGCGTAAAGCATCGCGATGTTGCCGCCCATGCTGTGGGCGACCAGATCGACGGGGGCCTGGGGTGCATAGTGGTCAAGCAGCCCATCCAGATCCGCCAGATAGTCAGGAAACCAGAAATGATCCACGGCCATCGGGGGCGCCTGGCTGACTTCAGTCAAGCCGAAACCGCGCCAGTCTGGCGCGATCACGCGGCGCTCTTTCTTCAGCGCATCAATGACGAATTGGAACGATGCGCCCGTATCCATCCAGCCATGCAGCATGACCAGGGGCCCCGGTTCGCCCTCCGGTGGGCCCTCGGGGTCATCCCAGATTCGGACGTGATAACGCAGGCCCCGCAAAGGCAGGAATTCGCTGCGGGAGGCGCGGCGGGCAAGATACACGCTGCGCTCCTGCGTTTATTGGAGGGAAAGCAGGAGCGCCCCGCTCAGAAACTGAAGCGCGAGGGTTCGGGAAAATTCAGCAGGCGCGGTGCCACTGTGTCCCACGGCTGCTCGGTGCTCCATTGTGTTTCGCTGGTACGGGTGATGATGTGCATGCGCATCATGGGTTCGGTGCCGACGATGGCGGCCAGCCGCCCACCGATGGAGAGCGCATCGAGCAGAGCCTGCGGCACCTGGGCGATTGATCCACTGAGCACAATCACGTCAAAAGTCGGGCCGCTGGGCAACGGTTTGGCGCCATCGGCGTGACGCACTTCGACATTGCTCACCCCATTTCGGCGCAGCGTCTGGGCCGCGCTGGCCGCCAGCGCAGCATCGATCTCCAGGCTGAGCACGCGCGCCGCACGCGCGCCCAGCAGCGCGGCCATAAAGCCGGAGCCGGCGCCGATTTCGAGCACCGAATCGGTCTTGCGCACATGCAAGTCTTGCAATGTACGGGCCTCGACCCGGGGTTCAAGCATCACTTGACTGGGGATGGAGCCGTCACCGAGCGGAATCTCCATGTCAACAAAAGCCAGCGAACGGTACGTGGCGGGCACGTAGTCTTCGCGGTGGATCGTTTCGAGCAGTTCGAGGATTTCCGGGTCGTAGACATCCCAAGGGCGGATTTGCTGCTCAACCATGTTGAAGCGCAGAAGCTCTGGATCGGCGGTGATGTTCATATCAATATTTCCTTGCTGGGGCTGCCGATGGCAGTGACAGGATGCTCTCGTTAGAGCCCGCGGCATTTTAAGTTCAGGGCGTTTTTGGGTTTCATCTTTAGCGTTTCATCGTCCCTGTCTCGATGAATCGCTGGTGCCACGACAGCGCCTCGGGCAGCAAGTGCGGCGTGTGCTTGCCGTAGCTGTCATGGCAGGCGCGCTCAAAGTAGTCGCTCAATGGGTCCCGGTAATCCGGGTGCGCACAGTGCGTGATGATTTGTTGCGCGCGCTGTTTGGGGCTCAGGCCGCGCAGGTCGGCCAAGCCCTGCTCGGTAACGAGCACCGCCACATCGTGTTCGGTGTGATCCACATGCGAGACCATCGGCACGATGCAACTGATCTGGCCCGACTTGGCGCTGCTGGGGGTGAGGAACATCGAGATGTAAGCGTTGCGCGCGAAGTCGCCTGAGCCGCCGATGCCGTTCTGGATGCGGCTGCCCATCACGTGGGTGGAGTTCACATTGCCGTACAGATCGGCTTCGATCATGCCGTTCATGGTCAGGCAGCCCAGGCGGCGAATCAACTCGGGGTGGTTGGAAATTTCCTGGGGCCTGAGCACGATGCGCTCACGGTAGAAGTCGATGTTGGAGCGGAAATCATCCATCGCCTGCGGGCTGATGGAGAAGGCCGTCGCCGAGGCCATGCGCAGCACGCCGCTTTTGATCAGGTCCAGCATGCCGTCCTGAATAACCTCGGTATAGGCCGTCAGATTGCGGTAGTTGCTGCCGCCCAGACCCGCGAGCACCGCGTTGGCGATATTGCCCACGCCCGATTGCAGCGGCAGCAACTGCGCGGGTAAGCGGCCGTGGGCGACTTCGTGGTCAAGGAATTCGAGCACGTGTTCGGCGATGCGGCGCGAGTCCTCGTCCGGTGATGCGAAGGGGGAGTTGCGGTCAGGCAGGTCGGTCTCGACGATGGCAACAATCTTGGCCGGGTCGCAGTGCAGCGTTGACTCGCCGATGCGGTCATCAGGCAATGTGAGCGGAATCGGCTTGCGGTGCGGCGGCAGCGCGGTGCCATAGTAAATGTCGTGCATGCCCAGCAGTTCAAGGGGCTGCCAGCGGTTGACTTCGAGGATGACATGGCGTGCCTGATCGATCCAGGTTTTGTTGTTGCCCACCGAGGAGGAAGGGATCAGGCGTCCATCGGGCAGGATACCGGCCACCTCGACGACTGCGACGTCGAGTTGACCGTAAAAGCCGAACCACATGTGCTGCGCAACGTGGCTGAGGTGGATATCGATGTATTCCAGGTCGCCCGCATTGATGCGCTCGCGCAGCACCGGATCGGACTGGTAGGGCAGCCGCATCTCGATGCCCTTGGCCCGCGCCAGCGCGCCATCGAGCTCGGGCGCGGTGGAGGCGCCGGTCAAAACGCGGATTTGGAAAGGCTCCCCGCGTGCATGCGTCTGCTCGATTTGCTGTGCCAGCGCCTGGGGGATCGCCTTGGGGTAACCCGCTCCCGTGAAACCGCTCATGCCCACCGTCATGTCGTGGTGGATGAACGTCGTGGCCTGTTCGGCACTCATGACGCGGTCACGCAAATGTTCGGCCTGGATGCGGGATTCGGAATGAGCGGTCAAATTGGACGGCATGGGTTTTCAGAAAAATGTGGATACGAATGGAGCGAGGGTAGCATCGGCGTGTTATTTTTTTAATACACCTCAAAAGAGTTAATACTTAATACTATATTATTGCGGGACGATGGTCTGTTGCACCGTCTATACAGGCTGCATCGTCAATGCCCATAGCCCAGCTTTCCGTTCACTTTTTCCTGCAAGCCGCCTTGATTCTTCTGGCTTGCCGCTTGGTCAGTGCAATTGGGCGCCGCCTGGGGCAGTCGCAAGCGGTGTGCGAAATGATTGCTGGCGTCGCGCTGGGCCCTTCGCTGCTCGGGCTGCTGTGGCCGCAAGCGCAATTGCTGCTGTTCCCAAAGGAAACGCAGGGCCTGCTCTACACCGCCGGACAGTTCGGCGTTGGGCTGTACATGTTCCTGGTCGGGACGGAATTTCGCGCCGAGCACTTTCGTCAGCGTTACCGCAGCGCGCTGGCCGTTTCGATCTCGGGCATTGCCGTCCCCTTTATGCTGGCCTTGGCGCTCGTCTTCTGGCTGCACGAGGTGCCGGGTTTATTCGCGGCCCAATCGACGGTTTTCGAGGCTTGGCTATTTCTGGGCGCGGCGATTGCGATCACTGCGTTCCCGATGCTTGCGCGCATTATTCATGAGCAAGGTTTGGCCGACACCTCCTTGGGCACCCTCGCGTTGACGGCCGGTGCGATGGATGATGCCGCCGCCTGGTGCATTCTGGCCGTGGTGTTGGCCAGCTTCAACCACGACTGGAGCGGCGCTTGGCTGGCGATCGGCGGAGGCGTGGCCTATGCGGTTTTTGTGACTTTGATCGGCCGCCGGTTGCTACGCCGCCTGGGCGCCAACCTCGGTGCCGATGCGCCGTTGCCACCGACCACGCTGGCCGTGGTGCTGGCGTTATTTTGTTTGAGCGCGTGGTTTACCGATGCGATCGGCATTCATGCCGTTTTCGGCGGTTTTCTGCTGGGCACCGCCATGCCCAAGGGAGAGCTGACCGCCAAGGTGCGGGCGCAGTTGCAATCGCCCACCGTGGTTTTTCTGCTGCCCATGTTTTTCGTCTATTCAGGTCTGAATACGCGCTTGGACTTGGTGACGCAGCCGGCATTGTGGATGGCGACGCTGGCGGTTCTGGCCGTCTCCTTTATCGGCAAGGGCGGCGCGTGCTATGCGGCGGCGCGGCTGGCCGGCGGGCCGCTGCACGAAGCCAAAGCCATTGGCGCGCTGATGAACGCACGCGGGCTGATGGAGCTTCTCATCATCAACATTGGCTTGCAGGCTGGGATGATTGGCGCCGGGCTGTTCTCGATTCTGGTGTTGATGGCGATCCTGAGCACCTTGCTCGCCACGCCGCTATTCAACCGTGCGATGCGTCAAGGGCAACGCTGTTCGCAAATATCCTGACATCCTGACCCGGGGATTGCGCCTGGGTGTCTACGGCGGCGTTGTAAATCTTTGCTAAATCCTCGCTAAATCGTTGCTAAATCGTTGCTAAATCATCGATAAATCCACGCTATAGCGCCACGACATACGCCCTAGTTTACGGTTCTTCACTAATGTCAGCAGAGCTTTGTGTGTGGCCGTCGCATTTGGAGCATCGAGTTTGGGTTTCAGAATCGTCGCTATTGAGCGACGCACAGCCTGACGGCCACCCATCAAATCGGCTTCTAGGAGGCCGATCGCGGTGTCAAACGGCCCCGCTTTGATCGCAAATCGCTGGACCGGATAAGGTGTAACCGAAAGCTCTTGGTCGAGCCTGTTCACCAGACCTGCAAAATTTGGCCGTTGCGCCGGGTAGGAAATACCTGCACCGCAAAAAAGAACAACCTTCCCATCCTCGTGTGCCTGTAACAGGCGTTCGGGACTATCGGGGCCGTGGCGAACAAACTGCATTCACTTGCCTCCATCCGCTGCTGGAATAGCAGGGGCAGCCACGACCATTAAGAGGGCCCCAGCAACGCCTGCTAATGTTCGCCAGAAATAGAACTAAACAAATGTTGCATTTTGATATGACAGGTGTTTCACTTTTGATTTGAATCTGTCCCTGAAACACCAAACAGTTATTGAATGCCTGTAAAACCTCATTTTTCAAGACAAGATTAGCGCGCAACCTATTGATTCTATTGGAGGGGGACGTACTGCACAAAATAGAATTTGCAGACCCTCCTTATCGTTCATGCACAGCACGCGGATGCGATCAAGCTCGGCCTTCACATCGTCTTGTTTCTTTGAGAATGTTATTGTTTGTAAAACTTGATTTTTTTCAAAAAAACCAGGATAGGATCGCCTTGGCTTTCGTTCATGATGCCCTCCGGGGATCGAAGCGTTAGGCCAAACCGGGCCGGTGGTGATCCATTTCTCCGCCTGCAAGGGAGTTCATTTTAACAATCAACAAGGAGATTTCTATGTTCCGGTATTTCACGAACCGTTCTTCCGCCCGCCGCCGGCAGCGTGGCCAGGGCATGACCGAGTACATCATCATCGTCGCGCTGATTGCCATTGCGGCGATTGGTGTTTACACGGTCTTCGGTAATGTGGTCAAGGGTCAGACGGCTGCCATGGCGCAGGAACTGGCTGGCGGAAATAGCTCCGCATCTGTCCAGGCTGCAGCAGATGCAGCCACAAAGGGTGACACAGCAAACCAAGGTTCAACTCTGTCAACTTTCACAACATCCGCTAAATCTGGCAACGCTGGCAACGCTGGCAACGCTGGCAACTGAGCTAACTGGCAATAATTTCCATTGCTGTTTAGGTGAGCCGGGAAACCGGTTCACCTGCGCGGTCGTCAAGGGGCGTATCAAGTTCCCCCTAAAGTTTTTCTTATATCAATCATCATGAAATTCCGTTTTCCCCTCATAGCTATCTTGTTGCTCATGTTGGCCTCGGTTGTCGGCGCCCAGCAGAAGCGCTTGTTATCGCCCATGTTAGATTATAAGGAAAAAGTGATCAAAGAGGAGGAATTCGGTACATATACATATAATAAGGTTCAGTTCTTCTGCGGATTCATGAATAACGCAAAAGTAAAGTGCACGCAGAACGATCCGGGCTTCGATAAAGAAGGCCGCTTTGTGGCCGAAGGCAAGGTGGCTTACCTGGATTACGTGGCGATAAACAAGCCAGCCGGAAAGCTCGCAGTGTTTCGCAACATCGACAATGCAATCAAGAAGGCTGGAGGACGAGAGCTCACGTATCAGCCTGGTCCTGCGGAAACGCACATTTATCTGTTAGAAATGCCGCAGCGCAAGACGTGGGTCGTACTGACCAACCTCGTCGATGCCCACTATTGGCTCACATACATCGAATCCAAGCCCATGCAACAGGTGGTCAATGTCAACGACGACAAGCAAAAGTACATGCTGTCGCCCATGCTTAATTATAAGGAAAAAGTGCTCAAGGAGGAGGAATTCGGTGCATATACATATAATAATCTTCAGTTCTTCTGCGGACTCATGAATAACGCCAAAGTAAAGTGCACGCAGAACGATCCGGGCTTCGATAAAGAAGGTCGCTTTGTGGCTGAAGGCAAGGTGGCTTACTTGGATTACGTGGCGATAAACAAGCCAGCCGGAACACTCGCAGTGTTTCGCAACATCGACAATGCAATCAAGAAGGCTGGAGGACGAGAGCTCACGTATCAGCCTGATCCTGCGGAAACGCACATTTATCTGTTAGAAATGCCGCAGCGCAAGACGTGGGTCGTACTGACCAACCTCGTCGATGCCCACTATTGGCTCACATACATCGAATCCAAGCCCATGCAGCAGGTGGTCAATGTCAATGAGCTGGAAGACGAAATTGCGAAGTCGGGTTTTGCCACGCTGTATATCAATTTCGATACCAATAAATTCAACCTTCCTGCCGATGCGGCGCCCTCAATTGATGAAGTGGTCAAGCTGCTGAAAAAGCAGAGCGGCTTGCGGTTATCGGTCGAAGGGCATACGGACAATGTGGGGGCGGCGGCAGCCAATAAGACGCTGTCGCAAAACCGTGCCGACAGCGTGATGAAGGCCATCGTGGCCGGCGGTATTGATGCGTCGCGCCTGAAAGCCAAAGGCTACGGCAGCGAAGCGCCGATTGCCGACAACCGCACCGAGGATGGCCGCGCCAAAAACCGCCGGGTTGAACTGGTGAAGGCCCAGTAGTAAGCAGGCGTACCGGAACAAGAAGCCAACATGCAGGCGCAGGCACGATGGAGGGCAATGCCGGGCAATGGCTGGCTGCTGCCGGGGCCCGGATTTGGGCGTGCGCCTGCCCATGCCGTTGCAAGTGCCCGTGCTGTTGCAAGTGCCCGTGCCGATGCGGGGCATCGCTGTGCTGTGCGCCTGGCCGCTCATCCCGAACCCGGGCGCGTCAGCGCGCGCGGACTTCGCGGACGGCTTCCTTGCCGCCTCAGACAACAGCGGGGACAGACGCTGGTCTGGTTTCTGGCCTTCGCCGCCACGCTGGCCCTCATTTTCGCGGGGGTTTACAGCGTCGGCCAGGTCACCTCCGAGAAGCAGAAAGTCGTCAACACGGCGGACGCCGCCGCCTATTCGGGGGCGCTGGTCGAAGCGCGGACGCTCAATCTGGTGGCCTACACCAACCGGGCGGTCATCGCCAATGAAGTGCTGATCGCCCAGGCCATCAGCCTTCAATCGTGGACGGATTACATCGTGATCGCCACCAATAACTACCGCATGGTTCTGAGCGCCTTGAGCTACATCCCCTACATTGGCGCGGTTTTCAAAGTTCTGGATATGCTCATGGAAGCATTGAACGAAGTAGCCGCAGGCCAGCAGGAAATACTGCAATCCGGCATTCCAATGATGATCAATGCCTGGGAACAAATAATTACGCCCTGGTACACGTCGACAATCAATACTGCCTTCATGCCGGGCGCCATGGCCTTCTCCGCAAAAGCAGCGGCGGAAGCGGTGGTGGCGCAAAACGTCGCCACGCAGGGCGGGCGCCAGGATCAACCGGCGCATCTGATCGATGTCCCCGCGTTGATGACGATCAATGAAATAGCCTGGCAGAAATTCACCCGGCTCTATACGGGCAATGATCGCAAATATGCCAAGGATCTGCTGCTTGCATCACGCGATGAGTTTTCCACCAACCGGCCAGGCAGCGACGTGCCGATGTTCAGTACATTTTTCGGCAACAGTGAAATGTGTATTCCTTCGGCAATCAAGTTCAGTTCAGAAAAAAAAGGGTCGACCACTCTCGTGGATTACGACAGGTGGGAGGCCCAGGACACCCTCGAGTTCAAGCTGGATTTGCTCCCAATTTGTGTTTTTGGAAAGGACAGCGGGATACCAATACCCATAGGCTGGGGCCGGTCAGTAGCCGACAAACAGGGCAATACGAACGGGAACCTCCTTGTCACGCCCGGTGGCGCAGGCTATTGGGCCTATATAGGGACTAACAAGAATGGCGGATGGAGCGGCGTGAAAGAACTCCGCGATGTCACCCGGGATAGCAACGGGCAGCCCGACAAGGATCCAAAGGAGCTGACGTATGCGGTCGCGGTCGCCAAGGGAAAGGCGGACATCCGCACCAACGATCACGCCAGCCTGAATTTCATGACGAAACCCTGGTCCACGGCCAGCGCGACCGGTTCCGCGGACCTGACGCCAAACTTTGCCGACGACCAGGTGATGGCGATTGCCGAAGCGTGCATCTTCTTCGCCCGGCCCGTGCGCAACGCGCGGGACATCACGGCGGGGGGGCTGTTCCGCGCGGACAGCTATCAGGAGTACGCCAGTCTGTACAACCCCTATTGGCAGGTGCGCCTGTCATCTCCTTCAA
>JAITWT010000088.1 GCA_031285125.1 Burkholderiaceae bacterium
CAAAATACTCGATTCATCACTCCAAGTTTCATCACAAATGTATTTGCAACAATCCATATTGATCTGAATCAAATAACATAAGTATAAAACGACCCGCCCAAACCCACTCAGCTCGCTCAAATCAAGAAACAAAGAAGGATCAGATCAGGCAGATGCTCCGGAAAAGCCGCCAAAGTAACCGTTCAAGAGGGCCATGGAATGATGGGGATCACCATGCCCTTGTCATCGATATACTATAAGGGTGTATAGTACAAATCGATATAACGATGCCTCACACATCCGAAGAGAAGAAAAAAGCCCTGCTGCGCGTGCGCCGTATACGCGGGCAGACCGAAGCGCTAGAGCGCGCGCTGGAAGCGGGCGCTGACTGCGCTCCGGTGCTGCAACAGCTTGCCGCTATACGCGGTGCGGTCAATGGCCTGATGTCGCAGGTGCTGGAATCCCACATTCGCGGCGAATTCAGCGACGATCCCGGCCACGCGCAGTTGGCACAGGACATGACGGCATTGGTGCGCACCTACCTTCGTTGACCCACTGTTTTGATTTTCAGGAGACAAAGCATCATGAAATCCCGCGCCGCCGTGGCCTTTGAAGCCGGCAAGCCGTTGCAAATCGTCGAGATCGACGTCGCCGCGCCCAAGAAAGGCGAGGTGCTGCTCAAGATCACCCACACGGGCGTGTGCCACACCGACGCCTTCACGCTTTCGGGCGCCGACCCCGAGGGGCTGTTCCCCGCCGTGCTGGGCCACGAAGGCGCGGGCATCGTGATGGAGGTGGGCGAGGGCGTGACCAGCGTCAAGCCCGGCGACCATGTGATTCCGCTCTACACCGCCGAGTGCGGCGAGTGCCTGTTCTGCAAGAGCGGCAAGACCAATCTGTGCACGGCGGTGCGCGTCACGCAGGGCAAGGGCGTAATGCCCGACGGCACCAGCCGCTTCAGCTACAACGGCCAGCCGGTCTATCACTACATGGGCTGCTCGACCTTCAGTGAATACACGGTGGTGGCCGAGGTGTCGCTGGCCAAGATCAACCCGCAAGCCAACCCGGAGCAAGTATGTTTGCTCGGCTGCGGCGTAACCACGGGCCTGGGCGCGGTCAAGAACACCGCCAAGGTGCAGCCCGGCGACACGGTCGCGGTGTTCGGTCTGGGCGGCATCGGGCTGGCGGTGATTCAGGGCGCCAAGTTAGCAAAAGCGGGCCGCATCATCGCCATCGACACCAACCCGTCCAAGTTTGATCTGGCGCGCACTTTCGGCGCGACCGATTGCGTCAACCCCAAGGACCACGACAAGCCGATCCAGCAGGTCATCGTCGATATGACGGGCTGGGGCGTCGATCACTCCTTCGAGTGCATCGGCAACGTCAATGTGATGCGTGCCGCGCTCGAATGCGCGCACCGCGGCTGGGGCCAGTCGGTCATCATCGGCGTAGCGGGCGCGGGGCAGGAGATTTCGACGCGCCCGTTTCAGCTCGTCACGGGCCGCAAGTGGCTGGGCACGGCCTTCGGCGGCGTCAAGGGCCGCTCGCAATTGCCCGGCATGGTCGAGGACGCGATGGCCGGCCGCATTCAGCTCGCGCCCTTCGTCACGCACACCATGCCGCTCGCGGGCATCAACGAAGCGTTCGACCTGATGCACGCGGGCCAGTCGATTCGTTCCGTCGTTCACTATTGATCACGACTGACGCAAATCGGGTTCGCACAAAACGCGTGCCGCAGGGGCGTGACACTGGTGCCTCCTTGTTTGCGTAAGCCCTGTCGATTTTTTCAACCCCACAGGAGACTCCACATGAGCACTGCGATTCACCCCTCCGTCGATGGTGGCGTGCGCAAGGGTGTGCCCGGTTTTACCGGCGGCACGCTGCGCTGCCTGTGCGCCCACGATCCGGTCGAAGTGCGCATCGGCGCGCAAGTCGCCTTCAACCACGCCTGCGGCTGTACCAAATGCTGGAAGCCCGGCGGCGCGATGTTCTCGGTCGTCGGCGTCGTGCCGCGCGAGAAAGTGAGCGTCACCGCCCACGGCGAGAAGCTGAAAGTCGTTGACGCCAACGCACCCATTCAGCGCCACGCCTGCACGGCTTGCGGCGCGCATCTGTATGGCCGCATCGAAAACACCGGCCACCCGTTTTACGGCCTCGACTTCATCCACACCGAACTGTCGAAAGAGGAGGGCTGGGACGGCCCCGGCTTCGCGGCCTTTGTCTCCTCGGTCATCGAAAGCGGCACGCCGCCGTCGAAGATGGACGATGTGCGAAAAACCCTGCGCAACCAGGGATTGGAACCCTACGACTGCCTCAGTCCGCCGCTGATGGACCTGCTCGCCACCCACGCAGCCAAAGCCAAGGGGACGTACCGGGAAGCCTGAAAACCCGTGTCAAAACCTCAACGCGGACGCACAGCCGCAGCCCGGCAGGGAGGGCCAGAAAATAGCGCGGGTGTGAAGCGCGCTGCGCCGGTCTCGCCCGCACCAGATCCATCCGGATCACAATAATGCGGCCCGCGCTTCGGCCCCCTTTGCCCATTCACTGTTGCGCCCATGAACCCCAATCTCTGGCTTCTCGCGCTGTGTCAGGGCTTGTTCCTCACCAACAACATCTGCTTCATCGCCATCAACGGGTTGGTGGGGCTGTCCATGGCGCCGCGGGGCTGGATGGCGACGCTGCCGATCATGGGCTACGTGGTCGGCGGAGCACTGACCACCGGACTGGTCACGCGCACGCAGCGACGCTTTGGGCGGCGCGTGTCGTTCCAGACCGGCCTGGCCGTGGCGTTGGGCTCGGCGCTGCTGTGTGCGCTGGCCGTCTCTCTGCACAGCTTCTGGCTGCTGTGCACGGCGACGGTGGTGGCCGGTTATTACAACGCCAATGCACAGCTTTACCGTTTCGCTGCCGCTGAGGTGGTCGCGCCGCAGTGGCGCGAGAAGGCCGTCTCGCTGGTGATGGCGGGCGGCTTGATCGGCGCGGTGGTCGGCCCCAATCTGGCGAAATACACGCGCGATGCGCTGCCGGTCCCGTTTACCGGGGTTTATCTGGCGCTGGCCGTGGTGGCGCTGGCCGCGATGGTGTTGATGCAGCGCGTCGTTTTTCCCGCCGCGCCCGCGCGCCAGGCGGTGCAGCCCCCGGCGCGCGCGCTGGCGGTGATCGCACGCCAGCCGGCCTTTATCACCGCCACCCTGGCGTGCGCGCTGGGTTATGGCGTGATGAACCTGCTGATGGCCGCGACGCCACTGGCGATGCAGGTGTGCGGCCTGCCTTTCGAGAGCGCGGCGCTGGTCATCCAATGGCATGTCGTTGGCATGTTCGCGCCGGGTTTTTTCACCGGCCACTTGATTCGCCGTTTCGGCACGCTGGCCGTCATGGGCGCGGGCTTGCTGCTGAACCTGGCTTGTATCGTGGTCGCGCTTTCGGGCGTGCAGCTGTACCACTTCACCCTGGCGCTGTTCCTGCTTGGCGTGGGTTGGAATTTCCTGTTTACCAGCGGAACGACGCTGGCACTGACCACCTTCACCTCCGCGGAAAAAGACCGCGCACAAGGCGTGCTCAATTTCTGGGTGTTTGCGGTGCAGGCGCTGTCGTCGTTTTTTTCCGGCGCGCTGGTGACCACGCAAGGTTGGCGGCTGCTCAATTTCGGTTCATTGATCCCGGTGGGACTGACCGCTCTGGCCTTGCTGTGGCTGGCCGTTACGCGCCAGGCGCCACGCACGCGGTAACACGCAGTAAACACACCCGGCTTTCGCGCTTGTGCGCGCCCGCCGCCCGCCAGAGCCCGCCTTCAGCCGGGGGGTCAAACCGGGGCGGGTTTTATACGTGGCTTTACGCTTGAATTCCTGGGCGCGCCGCATCCGGCGCGGCGAGATTCATCGCGCGGTCATCGCGTGGATTTGCGCTCAGGCAACATCCGCAACAAGGTGTTGTCATGCATCCAGTAATGGTGAAACAACGCCGCCACCGCGTGCAGGCCGATCAGCCCATAGCCGATGCTCGCCACGGCTTCATGCACTTCCTTGATCTGCTTGGCCAGCGCCTTGTTCTGGCCGATCAGCGGCGGCAATTCGAGCCCGAAAAACGGCACCGGTTTACCCGCAGCGCTAAACATCAGCCAGCCGGCCAGCGGCAGCCCCAGCATCATCAGATACAGCAACACATGCACCACGCTTGACAATTTCGTTTGCCATGCCGGAATCGGCGGTTCGATGCGCGGATGCGGCATCGCCCAGCGCACCACGATCCGCAGTATGACCAGCACGAAAACCAGCATGCCGAGCATGAAATGCCAGTGTTTCATGGCATCCTGTCCCGCGGAGCCCTTGGGGAAAATCCCCCGAAATTCCATCAGCGCATACACCGCCGCGATCAGCACCAGCATCAGCCAATGCAGGCCGATCTGCAAGCGGCCGTAGCGCTGCGTCGTGTTTTTCCAGTTCATGAGGACTTCTCCATAGGTTTTTGAGTGTTGGCGAACCGCGCAAAAAGCAGGATCGCGCAGGATCGCCATTGATGATTGATTCTAAGAAGAGGAATATGAACGCGCGATGAACCGGGCTGACCGCACCCACGCCAACTTCGGATTCAACCAAAGCGCGCGAAGCACTCGCCCAGCGCATCGCGGTAACGCGCCTTGGCGCTGGCGTCGATGAAGCTGGCTTCGAAGCTGTTGAGCGCCAATTGCCAGGCATGCCCCGCATCAAGGCCGAGAGCGCCAAAGCTTTGCACGAAGTTGTCGTTGATGTAGCCGCCGAAGTAAGCCGGATCGTCCGAGTTCACGGTCGCGACCAGCCCCGCTTCGAGCAGCGCGCGCAGGTTGTGCGCGCTCAGGCGCGGGAAGACACACAATTTCAGGTTCGACAGCGGACAAACCGTCAACGGGATGCGCTCGCGCGCCAAGCGCGCCATTAGCGCCGGGTCTTTCGTACTTTGCACGCCGTGGTCGATGCGCTCGGCCTTGAGCCAATCCAACGCGGCCCAGATGTATTCCGGCGGGCCTTCCTCGCCCGCGTGCGCGACGACATGCAAGCCCAATTCGCGGCAGCGCGCGAACACACGCGCGAATTTTTCCGGCGGGTGCCCGACTTCACTCGAATCCAGACCCACACCGATAAAGCGGTCGCGGTACGGCAGCGCCTGTTCGAGCGTGGCAAACGCATCTTGTTCACTGAGATGGCGCAGAAAGCACAGGATCAATGCGGCACTGATACCAAGCTTCTCGCGCGCATCGAGGCAGGCACGGTACAGGCCCTCGATCACAGTGCGCAGGGCAACGCCGCGCGCGGTGTGTGTTTGCGGATCGAAAAACAATTCGCAATGAACCACGTGGTCAGCCTGCGCGCGTTGCAGATAAGCCCAGGCCATGTCGTAGAAATCCTGCGCGGTGATGAGCACGCTGGCACCGGCGTAGTAGATGTCCAGAAAACTTTGCAGATGGGTGAAAGCGTAGGCGCGGCGCAGCGATGGGATGTCGGCGTAGGGCAGATTGACGCGGTTGCGCTGCGCCAGCGCGAAGATCAACGCCGGTTCAAGCGAGCCTTCAATATGTATGTGCAACTCGGCCTTGGGCATGGCACGCAGCAGCTCGGGCAAACGCTCGGGCGCCACCGGGGGGACAGGAGAAGAGGTCGTCATCGGTAAGAACCTGTGCACACGCTCAAATGGCCCGCGCAGATGTTTTTTCGCCATGCGATGGGGCGCAGCGCTTGTCCGTCGCGGGGTTTACGGGCAAGCGCGCTCGAAAGAGGAGGGCGCGCGGCTGCGGAAATAGTGTAAACAGGCCCTACTTCGTCTGGCCTCCAGGTACGCTGCCCTCGACGCCCTTCACATAGAAATTGATGGTTCTCAGGAAAGCATCATCGGCGACGCGGCCCTGGGCCACGACGGTTTTGCCGCTCTGATCGAAGATCGGCCCCGTCCAGATGGCAAAACTGCCGTCCTTCAGCCCCTGCTTGGCGGCATCGACCTTGGCTTTCAGATCAGCCGGCACGTCTGGCGCGATCGCGGCCAAGTCGATCGCGCCTTCCTTGACGCCCCACCAGCTGTGGCTGGTTTTCCAGGTGCCCTTGAGCACGTCGTGC
This sequence comes from Burkholderiaceae bacterium, assembly GCA_031285125.1. Taxonomy (GTDB): domain Bacteria; phylum Pseudomonadota; class Gammaproteobacteria; order Burkholderiales; family Burkholderiaceae_C; genus JAITWT01. The sequence continues at coordinate 6,063 of JAITWT010000088.1, forward strand.
ACGGTCTTGATGTAGTACGGGCCCCAGTTAACCACCGCCGAGGCGAGATGCGCCTTCGGGCCGTAAGCGCTCATATCGGAATCCCAGCCGAAAGCGCGCTTGCCTTTTCCCTGCGCGGTCTTGAGCACTGCGGCTGAATCGGTGTTCTGAAACAGCACGTCAGCGCCGTCGTTGATGAGCGCGGTGGCCGCTTCGGTTTCCTTGGGCGGATTGAACCAATCGTTGACCCAGACGACTTTGGTCGTGATCTTCGCGTTGACGGACTGCGCGCCGAGCGTGAAGCTGTCGATGTTGCGCAGCACTTCGGGAATCGGCACCGAGCCCACCACGCCGAGCACGTTGGTTTGGGTCATGCCGCCCGCGACGATGCCCGCCAGGTACGCGCCTTCGTAGGTACGGCTGTCATAGGTGCGCATATTGGGCGCGGTTTTATAACCCGTGGCGTGCTCGAATTTGACATTGGGGAAATCGGCCGCGACTTTGAGCATCGGCTCCATGTAGCCGAAGGTGGTCCCGATGATCAGCTGGTTGCCTTGGCTGGCAAAATCGCGCAGCACGCGCTCGGCATCGGCAGATTCGGCCACGCTTTCGACGTAGGAGGTGTGGATCTTGTCCCCGAACTCCTTCTCGAGCGCCTTACGGCCCCGGTCATGCGCATAGGACCAGCCGCCATCGCCCACCGGGCCCACATAGGCGAAGGCGATATTCAGCGGCCCGGCCACAGGGCCGCTGGCAGCCGCCGCGCTGGTGTGCGCCGCCGGCGCGGCACGGGGAGCGGGTGTTTCATCTTTTTTGCCGCAGGCGGCCAGAACAACAAGGCTGGCCAATGAAACCGTCACCAGCCTGCGCAGAGAACGTTTGTGCAAATCAGTCATGCAAGTCCTTGGGAAAAGAGCCGGAAGGGAAATAGAGCGCTCACCCAGATGATTATGAGCCGGGGTAGAAGGGTTTACCTATCGACGCAGGGATGTTCGCACGAATGAAGGCCGGGTTGCGCGAAATGATCGCCAGCACAACGATCGGCGCGAGGTACTGCAACATGCTCAGCCATTGACTGGGCACGTTCACCCCGGTACTTTGCAGATAGAGCCCCAGCATCGACACGCCGCCGAACAGGTAGGCGCCCAGCAGCACGCGCAACGGCCGCCAGGTGGCAAAGGTGGTCAGCGCCAGTGCGATCCAGCCGCGCCCGGAGACCATGCCCTGCACCCATAGCGGCGTATAGATGGTTGACAGATAAGCCCCCGCCAGTCCGCACAACGCGCCTCCCGTGAGCACCGCCAACAGGCGGATGCGCCGCACCGGGTAGCCCAGCGCGTGCGCCGATTCGGGCGATTCGCCGACCGCGCGCAACACCAGCCCGGCGCGCGTACGGTAGAGGAAGCCGACCAGCGCCAGCGCCAGCAGCACCGTCAGATAAACCACCGGATGCTGGCGAAACAACGCCGGGCCGAGCAGCGGAATGTTGGACAGCCCCGGAATCGCCCACGACGCGCCGGCCACCGGCAGCCGGGCCTGCACGTAGCCGGTACCGACGAAAGCCGAAAAGCCGCCGCCGAACAGGCTCAGCGCGAGACCGGTGGCGTACTGATTGGTGTTCAGCCAGATCACCAACGCGCCAAAGCAGGCCGCCAGCAGTGTTCCCGCCGCCATGCCGGCCAGGAGCCCGATCCAAACGCTGTGTGTGCCCACTGCCGTGGCAAAGCCCGCCAGTGCGGCACAGAGCATGATGCCTTCAGCCCCCAGGTTGACGATGCCGGCCTTCTCGTTGATGAGCAGGCCGAGCGCGGCAATGGCCAACACGGTCCCGGCGCTCAACATCGAGCCGATCAGCGCGCCATAGCTTTCCATTTCAGCGTGCTCCTTCGTCCTTGTGCACCGCCTTGCGGCCGATGCGGTAGGCGATCAGTGTGTCGCAAGCCAGCAGCGAGAACAGCAGCAATCCCTGAAACACTTCGGTGATTGATTTGGGCAAGCCCAGGCGTGATTGCGCCAACTCGCCGCCGATATAAAGCAGGCTGATCAGCAGCGCCGAAAGCACCATGCCCACCGGGTGCAAACGCCCGATAAAAGCCACGATGATCGCCGCAAAGCCGTAGCCTGAAGGCACTTGCGGCGTTAGCTGACCGATCGGCCCGGCCACCTCGAGCGCGCCGGCCAGCCCGGCGCTGCCGCCTGATGCGAGCAGTGCCGTCCACAGCGCGCGCCGGGCCGAAAACCCCGCATAACGCGCCGCCGCTGGCGCCTGCCCGCCCACTTGTTGCGCGAAGCCGGCGCGCGTGCGAAACAAATAGCCCCACAGCAACACCGCACCCGCCAACGCAATCGGCAAGCCGATGGTGACGCGCGCGCCCTTGATCAGACGCGGAATCTGCGTGCCGGCCTCGAACATTTGGGTCTGCGGGAAGCCGTAGCCCATCGGGTCTTTCCATGGCCCGTGGACCAAGTAGCTCAGCAGCAGTATCGCCACATAAACAAGCATCAGGCTGACCAGAATCTCGTTGGCATTGCAGCGATCGCGCAGAAAAGCCACGATCGCCGCCCATGCCATGCCCCCGGCCACGCCCCCCAACAGCACCGGCAGCACGATCCAGCGGCCCGTGTCCGGATCGGCCAGCAAGGCAATGCCGCCCGCAACGATCGCGCCCGCAACGAACTGGCCTTCGGCGCCGATGTTCCAGACATTCGAGCGAAAGCACACCGCCAGCCCCAGCGCGATCAACAGCAACGGCGTGGCCTTGAGCAGTAACTCGCCGATCGCATACCCGCCGCGCAGCGGCTCGATAAAGAACACCCGCAGCGCCTGCGCCGGATCCTTGCCCAGCGCCGTGAACAGCGCGATGCCAATCAGCACCGTGATGAGCAGCGCAAGCACCGGCGAGGCGACGCTCCAGAAGCGGGAAAACTGGGGGCGCAATTCAAGCCGAAGCATGCGCGCGCTCCTGGGTCCGGCTCACGTTTTCCGGGGCTTTTTCTTGCGCCGCGCCTGCCCTGTCTACGCTGTTCCACAGCCCGCTCATCCACTCGCCAATCTGAGTGACTGTGGCCTGGGTGCGCGCCACTGACGGCGACAAGCGCCCTTTGGCGATCACATACAGACGGTCACAGATTTCGAACAGTTCTTCCAGTTCTTCGCTGACGACCAGTACGGCACAGCCAGCGTCACGCAACGCCAGAATTTCACCGCGAATCAGCGCCGCCGCGCCCACATCGACCCCCCAGGTCGGCTGGGCGACGATGAACACGCGCGGATCGGCGTCGATCTCGCGGCCCATGATGAATTTCTGCAAATTACCGCCTGACAACGAGCGCGCCGCCGCCGCCGGGCCGCCGCCTTTGACTTGGAAATTTTCGATAATGCGCGCGGCCTGCTGGCGCAACGCGCGCACGTCGATCCAGCCGCCCCGGCGCACGGCCTCGCGGCGCGTCAGCAGCAGGTTGTGCGCAAGCGACAGCGCGGGCACCGCGCCGCGGCCGAGCCGCTCCTCGGGCACAAAGTGCAGCCCCAGCGCGCGCCGCGCCAACGGCGGCAAACGGCCCGCCTCTTGCGCACCGATCCAGACCGCCTTCGACGCGGCGCGGGTGTCTTCGCCGGCGAGCACGCGCAACAGTTCTTTTTGTCCGTTACCCGAAATTCCAGCGATACCGGCCACTTCGCCCGCACACACTTGCAGTGTGATCTCCTTCAGATCGACGCCGAACGGCTCCTCGCGCGGCAGGCTCAACCCTTCGACGCGCAGCATCGGTACGCCGGCGTGCAATTCCCGGCGCGCCAACGCCGGCGGCTCGGCGCCGATCATCAGACGCGAAAGCGATTCGTTGCTTTCACGGCGTGGATCGCACACGCCGCTGACTTCTCCGGCGCGCAGCACCGTGCAGACTTCACACAACGCGCGGATTTCGTGCAGCTTGTGGCTGATGTACAGAATCGAACAACCGGCACGCGCCAACTGGCGCAGCGCCGCGAACAGCCACTGGACGGCTTGCGGCGCGAGCACCGAGGTGGGCTCGTCCAGGATCAGCAGCCTCGGATGGGTCAGCAAGGCACGCACAATCTCCACCCGCTGCATCTCCCCGGCAGACAGCGTATGCACGGGCCGCGCGGGATCGATCTCCAGTGCGTACTCACTGGCCTTGGCGCGAAGGCGCTGGCGCACTTGGGCCAGCGACAAATGCCGATCCAATCCGAGCCAGACGTTCTCGGCCACGGTCAGGGTGTCGAACAAGCTGAAATGCTGGAACACCATGCCGATCCCCAGCGCGCGGGCCTGTTGCGGGTGGCGCATCACCACGGCGCGACCATCGAAATGAATGACGCCTTCGTCGGGCTGCACCGCGCCGTAGATGATCTTCATCAGCGTCGATTTGCCTGCGCCGTTTTCGCCCAGCACAGCATGGATTTCACCGGGTTGCACCGTCAGCGAGACATCGTGGTTGGCGATGACCGAGGGGTAACGCTTGGTGATGTGGGCAAGCTGAAGGCGAGGGGCGGTCATGGCAGGCTGCGTAGACACCAATGAGGCGACCCGTGATTTGAACCTAAAAACGGCACCGTTGACCGCTTGTTGTCTCAGAAAAGCCGCATGAATATCGCCTTGCGCAAGCTCGGCACGCTGGGCTTCTTGTTTATGGGTGAGCGCGCTACGTGCCCGCCCGCGTCGCTTTCTGGCTCAACACCCTGCAAAGATGGCTTTCTTTGCTCAATGACCCGCGCGCCTGCGCCTGGCTTGTCAACGCTCAAAAAATCAGCACCGCCCGAAAATCGTTCACATTGGTATAGCTCGGCCCCGTGACCAGCAAATCGCCAATGGCCGCGAAGTAGCCGTAGGCATCGTTGCGATCGAGATATTCGGAGAATTTGCAGCCGGCACGCTGCGCGCGCGCAAGGGTGTCGGGGGTGACAAAAGCGCCCGCATTGTCCTCGGTCCCGTCGATGCCGTCGGTATCAGCAGCCAGCGCCCACACACCGGCCTGTCCCATCAGTGCGCCTGCCAGGCCCATGCAAAACTCGCTGGCGCGGCCACCGCGTCCTTTGGCGTGGCCGGGCCGGGGAGGACGCACCGTGACGCTGGTTTCCCCGCCCGACAGGATCACGCAAGGCCGCGCAAAAGGCGCACCATGCCGCGCCACGGCGCGCGCCAGCGCCGCGTGAACCTTACCGACTTCGCGCGATTCGCCTTCTACCTCGTCGCTTAGGATGTATGCGCTCACTCCTTCTTCGCGCGCTGCCTGGGCGGCTGCTTCAAGCGACTGACGGGGCGTGGCGATCAAACGCACCGTCGGATCTACCCAGCGCGCATCGCCGGGCTTGGGTGTTTCCAGATCACCCCGCTCCAGCGCAGCGCGCACGGCGGACGGCAACGCAATCCGGTAGCGCTCAAGGAGGGCCAGCGCGTCCGCGCAAGTACTCGCGTCGGGCACGGTCGGGCCACTGGCGATTACTGCCGGATCGTCACCCGGCACATCGCTGATCGCCAGCGTTAACACCCGTGCTGGGGCACAAGCCAAGGCCAGCCGCCCGCCCTTGACACACGAGAGGTGCTTGCGCACGCAGTTGATTTCGGCAATCGTGGCGCCGCACCGGAGTAATTGCTGGTAGATATTTTGTTTATCTTGCAGCGTCAACCCTTTGGCGGGTGCCGCCAGCAAGGCCGAACCGCCACCGGAGATCAGGCACAGCACCAGATCGTCCTCCGTCAGCCCTTGAGCGAGCGCCAGCATGCGCTGCGCTGCGCGCTCGCTGGCCGCATCAGGCACGGGGTGTGCGGCCTCGACCACTTCAATCCGCAGCGGCGGCCCTTCGGGTCGTGGCGGAATATGCCCATAGCGCGTGACTACCAATCCGGACAGCGGCGCATCGGCTGGCCACGCCGCATCGAGCGCCTGCGCCATCGCGCCAGCGGCTTTGCCCGCACCCAACACCAGCGTTCTGCCGCGCGGTATGGGCGGCAGGTGTGCAGCCAGCATCTGGCCCGGCAAAGCGCATGCGACGGCGGCGCGGTAAAGGCGCTCAAGGAAGGCCCGCGGCGCCCGGTGCGGTTCAAGCGGTACTGGCGAAATAGTCACCGCAAATGGGTAGTGCATGACCATAGGATTAAATTCTCCCGAGGCCTGTCACAATCATGCTACAAACATCTGATCATTGTCAATAGTTTTAGCACCATCGTCGTATTATACGATTATACTATAGTATTCGTTACTAAGTATAGCAACAAGGAAGTATTGCTTGCATATGCTGCTTCATTCTAACTGAACACCATATGCACGACTTGTCTGTCATGAAGCTGGAATCTATCCAAGCTGCTTGTTCTGCATGCAGCCTTCAAAAATTGTGCATGCCCATCGCCGAGCAGCAAAGTGATGATGTATTAGAACATTTCGGTGAAATTGTTGACGCACGTCGCAAAGTCAAACGAAAGGAACCGCTGTTTCTCAACGGCGATCAATTCACCGCACTTTATGCCGTGCGCACGGGGGTCCTCAAAACACAAATCACAACCAGCGATGGGCGCGCCCAGGTGACTGGCTTCCAGATTGCGGGCGACATTGTTGGTTTTGATGGAATTGCAAGCCAACGGCATGCGTGCAGCGCCATTGCCCTGGAAGATTCAGAGGTTTGCCTGCTCCCTTTCGACCGGCTTGAACAACTCTCGCGAAAATCACCCGCAGTCCAGCATTATATCTACCAAATCCTCGGTCGTGAGATCGTACGCGAACACCTGGCCATGCTGACCCTTGGCAGCATGCTCGCGGAAGAGAGGGTTGCCACATTTTTGATCGATCTGGCCGAGCGTCTACACGCCCGCGGCTTCTCGCGCTTCGAACTGGTTCTGCGGATGACGCGCGAGGAAATTGGAAGTTACCTCGGGATCAAACTAGAAACCGTCAGCCGGACGTTAACTAAATTCGTTGAAGAGGGCCTCATCAACGTCAGGCAGCGCCATATTCTCATTCTTGACCCGGCAGGCCTTGAACGGGTTTATAACCCGCAGGCCATACGTTGAAGTTGGCGCTGTGGGCAGAGAAGGCCCACAAGCCGGTTGTATAGTTTCCAAAAATGAGGGCCCGTTATTGAGAGGCCTCATCATTGTTTTTTAGATCAAGCGAGTACGCAATGGCGTTGCGTTGACCGTGCCGTAGTCCGGTCAACGAAATCGGCAAAATCGCCGCTGGATAGGGCAATGGAATAAGTAGCGCGCGACCCATCACGCGACGTAACGAGGCGATATTTCGGCGCGAAGCGCATATTGAATCTCGGGTGTTTAGCCCGTTTTTTCTGCACCGCCGGATATTTATCCATCGTGCAGTTATGAGCACCGGGTCAGGCGCAAACCCATGCGCTTGCATTGAACGCCACGATTTCACCCACCCTTGCGGCTGCTCCAGAAAACTCAGTGCAGCCCGCCGGGCAGCAGCAGGGCCCGCGCACTTATTTAATTATTGCTTGGAATCGTCAGGCGAGCGATCGACTGGCTTACTGATACCACGGTGCGCCGCTGTGATCCCTGCGGGCAGTTTGGCAGGATTCACGACCGGTCCTTTTCCTGGAACGTGCTCCGCCGCGTTTTGCGTGGTGACATCCTCCTCAAACGGAGGGTCCTGTTGCTGCATATGGATTGCCACGCCAAGCGTGGCAATCGATGCAAGCACAACGCAAACAGGGCCTCCGATCACCATCCATACCAATGGGTAACGCCACCATGCCTTTCCCTGTTCCATAAAGATCCTTTAAGTCAGCGCTTACTCTACTATCTTCAGATCAAATCACCACTGCGTATTCATTGCATGACGATGAATGTCGACCGGCTTGAGACCACCTTGCCATCTGGAGACTGGACATCAAAATCAATCCGATGCACGCCTGGCGCAGCACTATCCATCGGTATTTGCAGTTGCACAGGAACCCATTTTGTGGCCGCTGAGTTGACCGTGACCGGCGCAGAGTAAAGCGTCTGCAAGCCTTTGAGCCCACGGGCTGTAATGCGGAAAACGATGGGTTTTTCCGACGCATTCATAATCTGGACCTGATAGATATTTTCAATTTGTCCACTATCCGTGATCCGGGCAAGCGCTACGCGGTCGCGCACCACATCCGCTCTGAACGGCGTGCGCAACGCCAAACTCACAATCAGCGCCAATACCAACAGCCAAAGGATGGCACTATAAATCAGCACGCGCGGACGAAAGATATGCGCAATAACGCTCTTGCGGCTGGCCCCCTGGACCATGCTGTTCAACGTTGCATACCGGATCAGCCCCCGTGGCCGGTGGACCCTGTCCATGACGCTGTTACAGGCGTCCACACACAGGCCGCAGCCGATACATTCATACTGCAAGCCCTTGCGTATATCGATGCCGGTGGGGCAGACCTGGACGCACAAACTGCAATCTATACAATCCCCCGCTGCGCTTGATTGCCCACGGATACTTTCGTTTTCTGATTTTTTCGGACTCAGCTTGGCGCTTCTAGGCTCTCCGCGCGCCTCGTCATACGTCACGATCAGTGTATCGCGATCGAACATGGCCCCTTGAAAGCGTGCATAGGGACACATGTACTTGCAGACCTGCTCGCGCATGAACCCCGCAAACAAGTAGGTCGTGAATCCGTAGAACAGAATCCAGAACCCTTCCCAAGGGCCCATGGAAAAACTGGGAAGAGCTGACACCAATTGACGAATCGGCGTAAAAAATCCGACGAAGGTCACGCCCGTCCACAGCGCTATGAGCACCCAGATAATCTGCTTGCTGCCACGCTTGATAATTTTTTCACCCGTCCAGCCGGATCGGTCAAGGCGAATCCGAGCACTCCGGTCGCCTTCGGTCCAATGCTCGACCCACATGAATATCTCGGTGTACACCGACTGGGGACAGGCATAGCCGCACCATAGACGACCCGCGACAGCCGTGAACAAAAATAGCGACAGCGCGCTGACGACCAGCAGCCCTGTCAAATAGATCAGATCTTGTGGATAAAGTACCAGCCCGAGCAGATAGAAACGCCGGGAACTGACATCCAGAAGGAGCGCTTGTCGTCCACCCCAATCAAGCCACGGCATCACATAAAAGAAAAGTTGGGTGAGGATAACCATCACCCAACGCCACCGCGCAAAGGTACCGCGGATCGAACGCGCCTGAACTCTTGCGTGGGCCTCATACAGCCCCGCGTTATCAGACTTTTCGTCGACGACAGCCTTAATCGGAACAACCCGCTTGGTAGCGGGCGGTTGTTCTTCTGTCACTGCTTTTAACTCACTCTCTATCAAGCTCTGGAGCCTAATTAAGCTCCAGAGCTCTAGATCAGAATTCTTACTACTGTGCTACCGGTGCAGCGGCAGCAGGCGATGCAGACGCCGCTGGCGCCTCACCAGGCTTATGCGACAAGCCCCACACGAACGCCGCGACGACGTGAATTTGTTCCGGCGTTAGCTTACCACCCCACGTCGGCATCTGACCTGTTCTGCCCGTGTTGATTTGGTGAATGATAGCATTCAACCCCCAACCGCGTTGCCAGATCTTCTTTGTCAGGTCCTGAGAACCAAGCAACTGGTTTCCTTTGCCGTCGGGGCCATGGCAAGCTGCGCAAGTCGTCTTGAACTTAGCCTCGCCCAAGGCAGCCTTGGCCGCATCGTGTGGACCCTTCGAAAGACTTAGCACATAGTTGGCAACGTTCTCGACATCCGCAGGAGTACCCATCGCCGCGCCTTGTGGGGGCATGATGCCCGTACGACCTTGGGTAATGGTCTCTTCGATTTTCTGAGGCGAATCACCCCAGCGCCAGCCGTAAGCCCCCGTCAGATCCGGGAATTCCTTGGTTCCCTTGGCATCAGAACCGTGACATTGCGCGCAGTTGTTCAAAAAGATACGCTGACCAATCCCCATGGCTTCTTTGTCGCCGGCCAATTGTTCAATGGGCATTCCGGCAAACTTTTTATACATCGGTTCTATTTTTGCTTTTAGCGCATTGTTTTGATCGTCATAGCTGCCGGCGGAACTCCAGCCCAACACTCCAGCGTAGCTGCCCAACCCCGGGTAGAGGATCAAGTACACAACACCGAATATCAAAGTAATGATGAACAAACCCTTCCACCAGCGCGGCAATGGGTTGTTCATCTCCTGGAGGCTTTCGTCCCAGATGTGTCCTGTAGTCGGTTGCTTTCCAGCGTTTCCGCGGACGCGAGACGACGTCATTAAAAGCGCCGCCATCCCAACAAAGCTCACAACGACGATAACCACGACATAGTACGACCAGAAGGAATTAATAAAGTCGCTCATGTTGTTTCTCGGTATCTTAAATTATTCTTGCTCGAAAGGCATTTTCTCAGCCTCATCAAAGCCCGCGCGCGCCCCTTTGGAGTACGCCCAGACAGTGAGGCCAACAAAAACCACGAACGAGGCCACAGTGCCCAAAATTTGTAATTCGGTAGCGATGTCCATCGTACACCTCCAATTACTTGAACGCGTGTCCAAGGGATTGCAAGTAGGAAACCAAGGCATCTGCTTCGGTTATTTTTTCGCCGTCCTTAGCCTGTGCTTGCTGCTTGACAAGGTCCTGCGCCGCTTGGAAGTCCTTGTCGGCGTAAGGCACGCCTAGCTTCTTCAGGGCTTCCATGTGGGGCAGAGCCAAGCCGGCATTAATTGCCGTTTTTCCTAGCCAGCTGTAGGCGGGCATAACCGACTCGGGAACCACATCGCGCGGATTATTCAAATGGATGTGATGCCATTCATCGGTATAGCGACCACCGACACGAGCCAAGTCAGGCCCCGTGCGTTTGCTGCCCCATTGGAAGGGGTGGTCGTAAACAGATTCACCTGCTTCCGAGTAATGACCATAGCGTAGCGTCTCGGACGGGAAGGGGCGAATCATCTGCGAATGGCAGACATAACACCCTTCGCGCAAGTAAACGTCACGCCCCAAAACTTGCAGCGGGGTGAGCGGCTGCACGCCTGGAAGCGGCTGCATCGTTGATTTCTGGAAAAACAGCGGAACGATTTCAACGAGCCCCCCAATGGCCACAACCAAAACGATCAAAACGATCATTAAGAAGTTATTGGTCTCGATTTTCTCATGTGAGAATCCGGGCGCTGTTTGTTCATGCGTGCTCATACATAGTCCTTTGATATTTATCCCATGAGAACCATCAAGCCTGAACAAGCTGAGGAACGGGGGCTTTGAAAGAGCGGCTGCCCTTGGCCGCCGTCATCCAGACATTCCACGCCATCACGAACATCCCGATCAGATAGAGCAAACCACCGAGCATCCGGATGATGAAGAAAGGATGCGCAGCCTTGACGCTTTCAACAAAGGTGTAGGTCAACGTGCCATCAGGATTGATCGAACGCCACATCAACCCCTCCATGACCCCGGCAATCCACATTGCCGCGATGTACAGAACGATACCAATGGTCGCAATCCAGAAATGGAGCTCAATGGCCTTGGTGCTATACATGGTGGTACGGCCCCACAGGCGCGGAATCAGGTGATACATCGAACCAATCGTCACCAAACCGACCCAGCCCAGCGCACCGGAGTGCACGTGGCCGATACCCCAATCCGTGTAATGGCTGAGCGCATTGACGGTTTTGACCGCCATCATCGGACCTTCAAAGGTGGACATGCCGTAGAAGGACAGCGAGACGATCAGGAAGCGGATGATGGGGTCGGTACGCAGTTTCTCCCACGCACCCGACAACGTCATGATGCCGTTGATCATGCCACCCCAGCTGGGCGCCAGCAGAACCAGCGAAAACACCATGCCCAGCGATTGAGTCCAGTCAGGCAGCGCGGTGTATTCCAGGTGGTGTGGGCCCGCCCACATGTAGGTAAAGATCAGCGCCCAGAAGTGGACGATGGACAGCCGGTACGAATAAACCGGACGCCCAGCTTGCTTGGGAACGTAGTAATACATCATCCCCAGGAAGCCCGCCGTCAAGAAAAAGCCGACGGCGTTGTGACCATACCACCATTGGACCATGGCGTCCTGCGCACCCGCATAGGCCGAGTAGCCAGTGAGCCAGCCCGCCGGAATCATCGCACTATTGACGATATGCAACAGCGCGATGGCAAGGATGAAGCCACCGTAAAACCAGTTGGCCACGTAAATGTGCCGGACCTTACGAATGGCGATCGTGCCGAAGAAAACGATAGCGTACGCGACCCAGACGAGCGTGATCAAGATCTTGATGGGCCATTGCAGCTCAGCGTACTCTTTTCCTGCCGTATACCCCAGCGGAAGAGTGATAGCAGCCAGAACAATGACGAGTTGCCAGCCCCAAAACACAAACGCGGCAAGCTTGGGCGCAAACAGCGGAACCTGGCAGGTCCGCTGGACGACGTGGAAACTCGTCGCCATCAGGCCGCACCCGCCAAAGGCGAAGATCACGGCGTTGGTGTGCAATGGCCGCAATCGGCCAAAGCTTAACCAGGGAACCCCGGCAGTAAGGTCTGGCCAAATCAGCTGGCTGGCGATGATTACGCCAACCAGCATACCCACCACGCCCCAAACCACGGTCATGATGGAAAACTGTTTGACCACTGTGTCGTGGTACATCGTTGTAGTCGGTGCGGTTGTTTGCATCCTGATACCTTTGGGAAAAAGCTGCTCTAGTGTCTTGAGTCTTGCTTTGGATTATTTTGACAATCATCAATCATTGTCAAGAATACGTTCTGCTTCACGGTCGACATCTTCGAATTGTCCACTGTCAACCGCCCACCACAACCCGACAAGGATCAAAAGTACCAGAACAACAGACAGCGGCACCAACAGAAAAAGGATACTCATGGCCGCAGAGAAGCAGAAGTAGTGCCGGATAAAGAGTCAGACCACGGCAAAGGTTGCGCCAACCGAACAGCGTTAAGGACAACCACCAGCGAGCTAACGGCCATGCCTGTTCCCGCCAGCCATGGAGGAAGTGCGCCAACAATGGCTGCAGGAATGCAAGCAGCGTTATAGAGGAGCGCCCACACCAGGTTTTGGTGAACCACGCGGCTGGCCCGCTGAGCCAGTTTCAAGGTCTGTGGAATGGCTTCAAGTGTATCGCGCACAACCACAAAATCTGCACGCGCCTGCGCAAGCGGCACAGCGGCGCCGAATGCGAACGAGACATCCGATTGCGCGAGTACAGGCCCGTCATTCAGCCCATCGCCGACCATTGCAACATGGCGTCCTGACTGTTGTATCCGAACGACATCCGCGAGCTTGGTTTCCGGCAAGCAGCCCCCGCGCGCTTCGTCAACCCCGGCTTTTTGACCGATGCGCGCGGCCGCTTCTTCCTGATCGCCCGATAGCAAATGAACTCGTTTGCCATCGGCCTTTAGTTGCGCAATGGCGGCCACGGCATCGTCACGCAGATCCTCTGCAAAGCTGAAGCTCGCCAGCCAGCCCGTGGCATCACTCAAGTGGGCTTGCGGGCCGTCACAATCCAAGGAGGAAACGTTGCAGAACGCGGCTGAGCCCAAACGGATCGGTATCGGTGCCTGGCCCGAAGCACACCATGTTCCACCCAAGCCCCCTCCCGCATCCTCGCTGATGCCGGTCAGTTGAAAATCCGCCGCTGGAGCCGTACCGTTAGCCATGCCACGGGCCTGCACCAGCGCGCGCGCAATCGGGTGATGCGAGTGCGCCGCCAACGCGGCCGCCAGCGCCAACGCACGCGCGGAATCGATTCGTTGGGCATAGTGCGCCTGAATCAGCCGCGGCGTTTCGCGCGTCAGCGTACCGGTCTTGTCGAATACGACGGTGTCGATGCCGCGCGCGGCATCCAGCGCTTGCAAGCCCGTGACCATAACGCCGCTGCGCGCCAATGCACCGGCTGCCGCCAGCATCGCCGCAGGGGTTGCCAACGAGAGCGCGCAAGGGCAGGTAACGATCAGCACCGAGACAGCAATCATCATCGCGTGCCCCGGGTCAGCCCGCCACCAAAACGCTGCGGCCACCACAGCAGCCAGCAGCACAACGATCAGAAAAGGCTGGGCAATGCGATCGACCACTTGCGCCCAACGGGGTTTTTGGGTTGCGGCGCGATCCATCAACGCGACCAATTGACCATAGCGCGTATCCCCGCCGAGTTGGCCGATCTCCACCTCAATGGAGCCGGACAAGTTCCGGCTTCCCGCCAACACCGGTGCGCCGCAGAGCCGCTCCACGGGCCGTGATTCCCCCGTGAGCAGCGACTCATCGACTTGCGTACCTCCGGCCACGATGCGGCCATCGGCGGGAAAAGTCTCTCCGGGCAAAACCCGGATGCGATCACCCACCGCCAGACGGCGCAGACTGACGCGGCGCCAGCGGCCATCGGCGTCCAGGCGCACGATGCCCTCAGGCAAGCGATTCATCAAGGCTTCGAGCGCGCCGGCGGTCTTGTCACGCAACCGCTCTTCAAGCCAGCGCCCCGTCAACAGAAAGAAAACGAACATCGTCAATGAATCGAAATAGACCTCGTGCCCAAGCAGGCCGGCCGGATTGAAGGTCGCCGCCGAACTGACGATGAAGGTGATGGCAATGCCAAGTGCCACCGGCAGATCCATGCTGATCCTGCGCTGACGTGCGCTGCGCCAAGCCCCGGCGAAGAAGGGGCCGCAGGAAAAAATGATCACCGGCAGGGCCAATACCCACCCCGCCCAATGCAGCAGGTTGAGGGTGTCAACGCTGATCTCGCCGGGCCTCGTAATGTACGGAGGGACGGCGTACATCATCACCTGCATCATGCAAAAACCAGCGACCAGCCAGCGCCAGAGCATCTTGCGTGACTGGCTGCGCCGGCGGTCGCGCAAAGTGGCGTCGTTGGCCGGCAGGAGCGTGTAACCCGCTGGAATGGCGGCGGCCATCCAGCGCGAGGGCTGTACCCGCGACGGATCCCAGAGCACGCGCGCGCGTCGCGCAACGGCGCTGACGCTGACGCTGACGATACCGGGCACCCGCCCCAGTGCGGTTTCGACGGTTTGCGCACAAGCAGCACAGTGCATTCCCTCGACCACGCACTGGGACTCCCAAAGCCCCGTCTGCGCGCCCTCCAGTGCACGGCCAAAAGCCGGCCACTCCAGGGGATCGTCGATGACTTCTTCAGCCGAACGCAAGTCCGTCGGACCCCCCTCAGAATCAGATATTTCGCTGTAGGACCGTGGCGCAAGCGCCGTTGAGGAGGCGCCAAATGAGGGTGTGGAAACTGCCATGGGAAGTTGGAAAGAGGGCGCCAAAGGCCAAACGGTCTTTGATGATGTTATGTGAAAACTTTATCGGACGGATATATCCGGCTTGTAAAACCCATCCCACATCCGATGGGCTGCAAAATGGAAGCGCTTGCGCTCCCCGAACAAGTCTTGCGCAGGTTTGTTCAGAGACTCCAGAAAAGATCCTTGTGCTGCTCGCGCAGCAGTGCTTTTTGCACCTTACCCATGGTGTTGCGCGGCAGCTCCGTGACGATGAAGCAGCGTTTAGGCACCTTAAAGTGCGCCAACCTTTGTCTGAGCGTGCTCAGAATCGCTTCCCCATCAAGCGCCACGCCGCGCTGGGCCACCACGATGGCCACCCCCACCTCGCCGAAATCCGCATGGGGCACACCGACAACGGCGCTTTCAGCCACACCATCGAGTGCGTTGATGTCACCCTCGACCTCGGCGGGATAGACGTTCAAACCACCGCTAATGATCAGATCCTTGCTGCGCCCAACGATGGTGAGATAGCCCAACGCGTCGATCTGTCCCACATCCCCAGTCTTGAAATAACCATCGGCGGTGAACGCCTCACGCGTTTTCTCGGGCATGCGCCAATATCCCGCGAACACGCTCGGGCCGCAAACCTGGATGTCGCCGATTTCACCCACCGCGCAATCACGCCCCTGCTTATCGCGCACCCGCAACTGCACGCCTGGCAACGCAAAGCCGACGGTTCCGCCGCGCCGTTCGCCCTGGGCTCGATCGTAGGGGTTGGAGCTGAGCATGATGGTTTCGCTCATGCCGTAACGCTCCAAAATGGTGTGGCCGGTGCGCTCGCGCCAGGTCTCAAAAGTTTCCAGCAGCAGCGGTGCCGAGCCGGAGATGAACAGGCGCATAGTGCCTGTCGCTGCGCGCTCGAGCGTGGATTCAGCCAACATGCGCACGTACAGCGTGGGTACACCCATAAATACGGTCGCTTCGGGCATGCGGGCAATGACTGTGCGCGGATCGAAGCGGGCCAACCAGATCATCTTGCTGCCATTGAGCAGCGCGCCATGAATCGCCACGAACAAGCCGTGCACGTGGAAAATCGGCAGCGCGTGGATCAGCACGTCGCCGCCCTGTTCTGGACTGCGCCAACCCCAGTAGTCCTTGAGCACGCGCGCGTTATCCAGCAGATTGCCGTGTGTGAGCATCGCGCCCTTGCTGCGCCCGGTGGTGCCGCTGGTGTAGATGATCGAAGCCCAATCATCGGCAGTGCGCATCACGACAGCGTGCTCGTCGCTGCATTGTGCGGCTTGCTCCAACAGGCTGCCGCTGCGATCGGCGTCGAGCGTGAACAGATGCGGCGCAGGCCACCCGGTTGACGCCGAGACAGCGCCCACCATCGGTTCAATCCATCCGGCGTTGGCACGCGTGCACACCACGACCGCGGGCTCGGCATCGGCGATGAAGTATTCCAACTCGGCGCGCTGATAGGCGTTGTTCAGCGGCACAAACACATACCCCCCGCGCAGCGCCGCCAGATACAACATCATCGCTTCGACCGATTTGTCCACTTGGGCGAGGATGCGCGCTCCCGGCGGCACGCCCAGCGCAGCAAAAAGATGGGCCATCATCGCGCTGGCACGTTCCAGATCTCGCCATGTGTAGAACAGCCCCTCGTCCGTCTCGACAGCGATGCCATCGAGGTCGGCGGGAAAGGCCGCACGCAAGGCGGCGTAAAGGTTCGCGTTGAGATCAAGCGTCACTGTGGTTTTCTCCTGTGCTTTCATGCCGTTCAATCTAGAAACTGGAAACGACAGTTGAACACGCTCCCCAGCACCGTGAGCGGTACGCCAGGCAAAGACGGGAGCGCTGTCGTGAGACCCCGGTGAGATCGCAAGCCGGTTCTCGGACTTCTGCGTTACCTGCCCATCCCTGTGTTATTGCATTTGCAGATCCCGCCCATCCGCGATGACATTGCGCAAACCGTGCTGTACCGCAGCAAACGAAGGCGACATCGTCATCGTTTGACACGGAAATGGAATCAGCGGTTACGCGGCGCGCTCCAATACAGCCACGCGCCAAACACCAGCATCGGCACGCACAGCCACTGCCCCATGCTCAAGCCCAGCGAGAGTAGGCCCAAAAAGTCATCCGGCTCGCGGAAAAATTCAACGACGAAACGCATCACGCCGTAGCCGATCAAAAAAACCGCCGACACCTGGCGCGCTTGCCGGGGCTTGCGCGCATACAGCCACATCAGGACGAACAGCGACACCCCTTCGAGCAGAAACTGATAGATTTCAGAAGGATGGCGCGGCATCATCGTGCCGCTGTGCGGATAGATCATCGCCCACGGCAGGTCTGGATTGCTGGCCACGCGCCCCCACAACTCACCATTGATGAAGTTGCCCATGCGCCCGGCGGCCAGTCCGGTCGGCACGCAGGGCGCGACGAAAT
This sequence comes from Burkholderiaceae bacterium, assembly GCA_031285125.1. Classification (GTDB taxonomy): domain Bacteria; phylum Pseudomonadota; class Gammaproteobacteria; order Burkholderiales; family Burkholderiaceae_C; genus JAITWT01. The sequence goes on from JAITWT010000088.1 coordinate 23,659, forward strand.
CCATCACTTGCCAGAACGAATACGAACGCCAGCGCGCAAATCCAATGCCCGCCGCGATCGCCCCCAGCAAACCGCCATGAAAACTCATCCCGCCTTGCCAGACATACAGGATGTGCAGCGGATGGGTCAAATAAAAATCAGGTTTGTAAAACAGGCAATAACCCAGGCGTCCGCCAAGAACGACACCCAGCACCCCCAAAAAAAGCATGTCCTCGATATCTTTGCGCGTCCACCCCAGCGTGCGATAAGGTTCGTGCTTCAGGCGCAGGCCCGCCAGGAAATAAAACAACCCGAACGCGACCAGATAGGTCACGCCGTACCAATGAACAGCAATAGGCCCCACCTGCAACGCGACGGGGTCAATATGGGGATACATCAAAGCCATTGCGCTATTGTGCCAAGGTGTCTGCTATCGGAATTTCAGCCCGGTCGGCGACGCTTACAGTTTTTTTCTACGCGCACCGCTCCATGCGCGCACTGCCACAAATCCGCCGCATAGAATCGCCGGTCTCATCAACACCCGTTTTGGAACCTACTCGTGAAACGCGCGCTTTTGCTTCTCGTTCTGTGCGGTGCTACCGCAACATCAGTCCTGGCCGCCGATGAGAGCAGCCTCGCCAAAGCCAAGAACTGCTTAGCCTGTCATACGGTTGAGCACAAGGTCGTCGGCCCAGCGTACAAGGACGTGGCCGCCAAATACCGCGGGCAAAAGGGCGAAGCCGACAAACTCGCCGCCAAAATCATGGCGGGCGGTTCCGGTGCCTGGGGCGCGGTACCCATGCCCGCCAACACCCAGGTCAACGCCGCCGAAGCCAAACGGCTGGCGGTCTGGATTCTTGGTTTGAAGTAAAGCCACGTCTCGCACGCCGCCTGAAGAGCCTCTGAAGCCGGCCTGCGCGGGAACGCAGGCCTTCAATTCACCCCAAAAACCGCAGTTGAACCCGCCCGCCAGCGAGGAGAACGGGCGCTTATGCCGACGCGCTGGACGGCAGGGTTCCGCTGCGCTCGAAGCGATCCTCAAGCTCCCCTAGATGGGCGCAGATGCTGTTATCTGACTGCTCAGCGCGCGCATTGAGCGCGGTTTCGAGTTGTTCGATACGTGCAAGTAATTGCGTCTGCAGCGCCGTCAGGCGCTGCTGCCGCATTTGTTCTTGCGTATCAAGATAGCTGCGCAACTCGGTCAAACGAGAGGCTTCAGCGTTGTCGGCCAAATTGCGTTGCGCCTGCAATTCCTTATGGTGCCGACGCGTTTGCAGCAGCGTCGCCCCTTGGATGTAAATCACGTAGGCCAGAAGCAGCACCGCGAGCACAACCGTCAGCCCCAGCATGACCAAGCCCAGTGGCGCTGTGACCCCCATCACCCCCAGCGAGATGGCCACCGGCTGCGCCAATTGCCCCCAGTTGAGAGCGGCCAGCACGCCAATCACAACCGCCACGATAATCACCAGTCCGCTACGCCATGTCATGAGAAATTCCTTTTTTGTGTTTAGCCAGAAGCCTCCTTTGTAGCTTAAATCTCCAGATCAATAAGCGCGCACGGCGGTAGAACCTGTTTACGATCTGAAATAGCTCACTTTGGGCCGCAATCGGGATGAGTGGGTGGCCCATGGCGCGCCGCATGGGCTGGTGCCCATGAAAGCGACTGGGATGCCCAATCGCCCGATTTCGGCCCAACCCGAAGGGCAGAGGCCTTTTCGGGCGGTCTGCCGCGTTGCAACGCTGGCCCATAGCCGGGCTATGGGCTGCGCGCCGCGCCTTGCATCCCCTCCCGAAAAGGTCTCTGCGTGAGCCATTTCAGATCGTAAACAGGTTCTCAGATCGCCGATCTTTGACCAAACTGCCTCACAATCCGATTCCATGAGTTTTCCCATCGACAAAACCGAAGTCCAATGGCGCGCGCTGCTGGCGGACAAAGGCGCGGAGCCGCTGGCTTTCGAAGTGACACGCCTCGCCGTCACTGAGCGCCCCTTCACTGGGCGGTACGAGGCGCACTGGGCCGATGGCAGTTACCACTGCATTTGCTGTGGTGCCAAGCTGTTCGATTCAGCGGACAAATTCGACGCCGGCTGCGGCTGGCCGAGCTTCACGCAAACCGCCGTGCCGGGCGCGATCGAGGAACGGACGGACCGCGCGCATGACATGGTGCGCACCGAAACCGTGTGCGCGCAGTGCAATGCGCACCTGGGCCATGTGTTTTCCGACGGCCCGGCGCCCACGGGTCTGCGCTATTGCATGAATTCGGCGGCGCTTGCATTCGAGCCCGGGGAGAATGATTGATGCGCGCCCTGCTCGACTTTATTCCTATCCTGCTGTTCTTTGGCGCCTACAAACTCTGGGGCATCTATGTCGCTACCGCAGTCCTGATGGCCGCCACCGTCCTGCAAATGGGCCTGATCTACGTCATTGAACACAAACTCGCGTTGATGCATAAGGTCACGCTCGGGCTGATCCTGATCTTTGGCGCACTCACCCTGGTGCTGCACGATATCCGTTTCCTCGAATGGAAATTCACGCTGTTCTACGCAGCCATCGCCCTCGTGCTGCTTGCGGCGCATCTGCTGTACCGTAAAAACCTGCTCAAAACTCTACTGGGCATGCAAATTGAACTCCCCGACGCGGTGTGGACGCGCTTGAACTATGCCTGGGTGATCTATTGCCTGTTCATGGCGGCGCTCAATAGCTGGATCGTGGTTTTCTTCAGCACCCAAGCGTGGGTCAATTTCAAGGCCTGGAGCATTGTGCTTTCAATCGCATTCATCATCGGCCAAGGGGTGTACATGGCACCGCACCTCAAATTTAATCAAGCCGGCAAAGAAGATAACAAAAAAGAAGAGAAAGCCGGATCATGACCCCCTCATCTTCAGCGCCCCCTGCTCATCCCAGTGCTCCACTTCCCGCCACCGCCGCGCAGATCGAAGCGGCATTGCATGCCGCGCTCGCTCCAACGGTGCTTGAAGTCATCGACGAAAGTGCCGCCCACGCCGGCCATGCGGGTGCAAATGCTTGGGGCTATGGCAGCCACATCCGGATACGGATTGCCGCGCCGCAATTTAACGGTTTGTCACGCATTGGTCGGCATCGGCTTGTGTATGATGCGTTACGTCCCTTCATCGCGCGGGGACTGCACGCCGTGACCATCGAGACTGACTGATTCCTTTGTTGGGTACCACAACCACCCACGGCGCAGTTCCTGATTCATCTCCTTTTCCCCCTCTTTCTCTTTTTACTTCATGAAAAAACCGCTCTTGCAAGCCGCTGCGGCCGCTACTGTCATCGCGCTGGCACTTCCTTCGATCGCACTTGCGCAAAACTTGGCTGTCGTCAATGGCACGCCTGTCCCCAAGTCAACCTTGGACATGGTCAAGCAACAGCTTACAGCTGCGGGTCACCCCGTCACACCGGATCAGGAAAAGCAATTGCGTGAGGGTCTCATCCAGCGCGAAGTGCTGGTGCAGGAAGCTCACCGGCTTGGGCTGGACGCGACCCAGGATTACAAGTTTCAGATGGAACAGGCACGCCAAACCTTCCTGATCAACCAACTGATTGATAACTACGTGAAGAAAAACCCGGTCTCCGACGCGCAAGCCAAGAAGGCCTACGACGGGGCCGTCTCCGGCAATAACGCGAAGGAGTACCGCGTTCTGCACATTTTGGTCAAGAGTGAGGACTTGGCCAAGAAAACGATTGCTCAAATCAAGGGCGGCGCGAAGTTTACCGACCTCGCCAAGAAAGAAAGTATCGATACCGGCTCAAGCAGCAAGGGCGGCGATCTCGGCTGGGCCACGCCTTCCGATTACGCGCCGGAATTTGCCGATGCAATTACCAAGCTCCACAAAGGCGAAATGACGCAAACGCCGGTGAAAACGCAGTACGGCTGGCACGTTATTCGCCTGGATGATATCCGTCCGATGCAACCCCCCAGCTTTGAAGAAATCAAGCCGCAAGTCATTAAGAACTTGCAGCGTCAGGGGTTCGAGGAATACGCAAAAAAATTGCTCGACAAAGCCAAGGTTCAGTGAAGATCTGAACAGGTGCGCGCCCATCCTCTTTGGGCGCATCCCATTCGTTCGTAAATTCGTTCGTACCTTCTGATCATTCCAAACAGCAGGGCAAGCTTAAATCCTTGCCCTGTGTTTTTTAGAGGCCGCGCTTTTCCGCGCTATCCCGCGTTATCCCGCCCACCGGCGCGCATTGCGCCAAATCTGCATCCACGGGCTGAACCCACTTTTGCCGAACGCACTCCAGCTCATCTGGATGTTGCGAAACACGCGCTCGGGATGCGGCATGAGGGCAGTGAAGCGGCCATCGGCAGTGGTCACAGCGGTCAAGCCGCCGGGGCTGCCGTTGGGGTTGTAGGGATAGCGCTCGGTGGGCTGGCCCTGGGGATCGACATAGCGCATCGCGGCGATGGCGCGCCCGGCATTGCCGCGGCGGCTGAAGTTGGCGTAGCCCTCGCCGTGCGCGACCGCGATCGGCAGGCGCGCGCCGGCCATGCCGGTGAAGAACAGGCTCGGGCTCTCAAGCACTTCCACTTGTGACAGACGCGCCTCGAAGCGTTCGCTGCGATTGGCGGTGAAGCGCGGCCAGTCTTGCGCACCGGGGATGATGTCGGCCAACTCGGCGAACATCTGGCAGCCGTTGCACACGCCCAGGCCGAAGGTGTCGCCGCGCACAAAAAAGGCGGCGAATTGTTCGGCCAGCCGGGGGTTGAAGCGGATGCTGCGCGCCCAGCCGATGCCTGCGCCCAGCGTGTCACCATAGCTGAAGCCGCCGCAGGCGACGATGCCCTGGAAGCGTGCGAGTTCGGTGCGGCCCGATTGCAGGTCGGTCATGTGCACGTCGTACGCATTGAAGCCCGCCGCGGTGAAGGCATAGGCCATTTCGATGTGTGAATTGACGCCCTGCTCGCGCAGGATGGCGATCTGTGGGCGGCGCGCCACGATGGCAGGGGCGGCGGCCGGTGCGGTTTCGACTTGGGCTAAGTCTTCTTGCAAGCGCGCGGGCAAGTGAACGTGCAGGCCCGCATCTTGCGGGTGGCCGGCTGCGGCGTGTTCGGCATCGGCGCAATCGGGGTTGTCGCGCTCATGGCAGATTTTCCAGCTCACGCTGTCCCAGACTTGGTGCAGATCGCTCAGGCCGGCGCTGAACACCGGCTTGGCGTCGCGCCAAATTTCAACCTTGCCCTTGCCCGCGTCGATCGGCGCTGATGCCGGGCGCGTTTTGCCAACGAAATGGCTGTGCGTCGACAGACCGTGCATGCGCAGCGTCTGCATCACTTCATCGCGTCGCGCGGTGCGCACTTGCAGCAGCAGGCCCAATTCTTCGCTGAACAGCGCCTTGAGCGTGAGTTCTTCACGGCGCGCGCCCACTTGCGTGGCCCAGTTCTTGGCATCGCCGTAATCGGCGCGGCTGTCGCGGATACCGTCGCCTTCGGTGACGAGCAGATCGACATTGAGCGTGATGCCGACATGGCCCGCAAAAGCCATTTCACACGCAGCGGCAAATAAGCCGCCATCGCTGCGGTCGTGCAGGGCCAGAATCTGGCCTTGCGCGCGCAATTCGTTGACGGCAGCCACGAGCCGCACCAGGTCTTGCGGGTCATCCAGATCGGGCACCGCCCCGCCCGGCTGGCCGAGCACCTGCGCAAGCACGCTGGCGCCCATGCGATGCTGGCCGCGGCCCAGGTCGATCAACACCAGTGTGGTGTCCGCCTCGTGTGCATCCAGTTGCGGCGTGAGCGTGCCGCGCACATCGTCAATCGCGGCGAAGGCGCTGACGATCAGGCTCACCGGCGAAACGACTTTCTTCGCTTCGCCGCCTTGTTGTCCTTCTTGGCCTTGTTGTCCTTCTGCGCGCCATTGCGTGCGCATCGACAGCGAATCCTTGCCCACGGGAATCGAAATCCCGAGCGCCGGGCACAGCGCCATGCCGACGGCCTTGACCGTCTCGTACAACGCCGCGTCTTCTCCAGGCTCGCCGCAGGCAGCCATCCAGTTGGCCGAGAGCTTGACGCGCGACAACTCGATCGGCGCGGCCAGCAGGTTGGTGATCGCCTCGGCCACCGCCATGCGGCCCGAGGCCGGCGCGTCGATCGCCGCCAGTGGCGTGCGCTCGCCCATGCTCATTGCCTCGCCCGCGTACCCCTTGAAGTCGGCCAATGTGACGGCGCAATCGGCCACCGGCACTTGCCACGGGCCCACCATTTGGTCGCGGTGGGTCAGGCCGCCGACAGTGCGATCGCCGATGGTGACCAGAAAACGCTTGCTTGCCACCGTCGGATGCGAGAGCACATCAATGACGGCTTGCTGCAAGCTCACGCCGCTCAGATCGATGGGCGCAACGCGGCGCGCGATCGAACCCACATCGCGGCGCATTTTGGGTGGTTTGCCCAGCAGCACCTCCATCGGCATGTCTACCGCAACATCCCCTCCCCTGCCGGCTTCCAGCCGGGGGGTGAGCGGCACATCGGCCAGCGCCAGTTGCCGCTCCTCGGTGGTCACGCCGACCACCGCAAACGGACAGCGTTCGCGCTCGCACAAGTCGCGCAGTTGCGCCAGCGATTCGGGCGCAATCGCCAACACGTAACGTTCCTGGCTTTCGTTGCACCAGATTTCCTTGGGCGCCAAACCGCTTTCTTCCAGCGGCACGGCACGCAGATCGAAGCGCGCGCCGCGGCCGGCGTCATGGACCAATTCAGGAAAGGCGTTGGAAAGCCCGCCCGCGCCAACATCATGAATCGCCAAGATCGGGTTGCGCTGGCCCAACAGCCAGCAGCGGTTGATGACTTCCTGCGCGCGGCGCTGAATTTCCGGGTTGCCGCGTTGCACCGAATCGAAATCGAGCGCAGCGGCATTGGCGCCGGTGGCCATCGAGCTGGCCGCGCCGCCGCCCATGCCGATGCGCATGCCCGGCCCGCCCAACTGGATGAGCAAGGTGCCGACCGGAAAACGCACCTTTTTGACCTGTATGGCGTCGATTTGGCCGATCCCGCCGGCGACCATGATCGGCTTGTGATAGCCGCGCCGCACCGTATCGACATCGCTGGCGATGGTCTGCTCGTACTCACGGAAGTACCCCAGCAGATTGGGCCGGCCAAACTCGTTGTTGAACGCCGCACCGCCCAGTGGCCCCTCGGTCATGATCTGCAACGGGCTGGCGATATGGCCGGGCCTGCCGTAGGCGTCATCGCCTGGCCACAGCTTGGAAACCGTGAAACCGGTCAAGCTTGCCTTGGGACGCGCCCCGCGCCCGGTTGCGCCTTCATCGCGGATCTCGCCGCCCGCGCCCGTCGCAGCGCCGGGGAAAGGTGAAATCGCGGTCGGGTGGTTGTGCGTCTCCACCTTCATCAACACGTGGTGCAGCGCGTGCTCTTTCTCGTAACGTTGCATCGTGCGCGGCACGAAGCGTTCAATCTCCCGCCCCTGCATCACCGAAGCGTTGTCGGCATAGGCCACCACGGTGTGCTGCGGGTGCATACGCTCGGTATGACGGATCATGCCGAACAGGCTCATCGGCTGGGGCGCACCGTCGATGACGAAATCGGCATTGAAAATCTTGTGGCGGCAATGCTCGCTATTGGCCTGCGCGAACATCATCAGTTCAACATCGGTCGGATTGCGCTTGAGCTGGGTAAAGGCCGCAACCAGGTAGTCGATCTCGTCATCAGCCAGCGCCAAGCCAAACTCGGCATTGGCCGCTTCAAGCGCATCACGCCCACCCGCAAGCACATCCACATGCGCCATCGGCTGCGCCGGCAATTCTGAAAACAGTGCGAACGCCGCCTCAACCGAAGGCAGCGCCGATTCCGTCATGCGATCGTGCAAAAGCGCGGCGATCGCCTCCCGCCGCGCCGCATCCGATGGGCTCGACGGACCGGATCGCGCCAACAGCAGCGGCGCCTTCACCCTGAGGTAAAACTCTGTGACCCGTTCGACGCGCCGCAGCCCCAAGCCGCAATTGCGCGCGATATCGGTCGCCTTCGAGGCCCAGGGCGACACCGTGCCCAGACGCGGCGAGACGACCAGCCGCTCGTCCGAGGGCAACGGCGCATCAACGGGTTCGCCATAAGCCAGCAGCGCCGCGAATTGCTCGTGCTCGCGCGCGTCCAGCGGCGCATCGGTGGCGACCAGATGGATGAAGCGCGCATCGACCGCCTCAATGCACGGCTCGATCGCTTGTAGCCGCGGTAACAGTTGGCGAACGCGGAAGTCACTGAGCGCTCGGGCGCCGGGAAAAACGGTGATATGGAGCGCTTTGCCACCGCTCGATGGTTGTTGCTTGGCTGCTGAAGTCATAAATGATGCAAATGATGCTGCGCTTTAGGGCGTATTCACGCTATTTTCAGGGATCGCGTTGCCCGGCTAAAGGCGCTGGATGTAAAGTGAAAGTGCAACGTTTACAGCCGCCATCAGGCTCGTTTGGAATGCCGGACGCTCCGGGACAGCCCTAGGCGTTGCGTTGCGATAGGTTTTCCTGGCATTGCCGATATCCGTCCTGCCGGGCGCTGGATATCCATCAGATATCCGCCCTACTCCCATTCAGTCACTAACGAGCAAAAAACCCTTTATTCAACAACGACTTGGGAAAGCAGTCGATTTTGGTGCCATAAAAAGTCCCACGTTCAGTGACTTTCATGCGGCGCTCAATTCTTGTGACAGCTCGGGGTGCTTGATGATAAGCCGTAGCAGGCACAGCACTCCCCCTGGGGGCGCGAACCGTCCTTGCTCCCAATCGCGCAATGTCGCCACTGGGGTTTCGATGCGCTCGGCGAAGGCGGATTGCGTCAGCCCGGACTTCTCCCGGGCTTGACGCACGATGATCTGCGCAGGTGTTGTGACACGCCCAAGCCCTGCCTTCGCCTCTGCGAGTGCTTGCCGCAGATCGGGAAGCGCCTCACCGGCATCGGCCTCGATAGCCGTTGCCACCTTCTCAACGTCAATTTTCTTGATGCCCATGTCACACCACCTTTTTGATTCCAGCGGGAAGCATGTTGGCGCGTTCAGCTTTGGCATACGCCGCTACCAGCAACACCACTTCCTGCTCCGTCAGGTTGAAGTAGATCACCCGTGCACCGCTTGACTTGCCAGACCCTGCACGGCTCCAGCGAACCTCGCGTGCGCCATCCGTACCTGGGATCACATCCCCGGCCAGCGGGTTCGCAGCAATCGAGTCGATGACGGTCAGTCGCTCGTCCTCTGACCACAGTTTCTCAGCCTGCTTCTGGAACGTCGGGGTCTGGCTCACGGTGCGCATGTGCTGAATTATACGGGTTTCCCGTAGTTAGTCAGGAGCGCTCACCCTGGGTCTTTGCTCAAGGAGGGATCGCG
>JAITWT010000119.1 GCA_031285125.1 Burkholderiaceae bacterium
AAATGGCTCACGTTGGGCCGCAATCGGGATGAGTGGGTGGCCAACGGCGCGCCGCATGGGCTCATGCCCATGCAAGCGACTGGGCCGCCCAATCGCCCGATTTCGGCCCAACCCGAAGGGCAGATGTCTTTTCGGGCGGTCTGCGGCGTTGCAACGCTGGCCCATAGCGCTGGCTATGGGCTGCGCGCTGCGCCTTGCATCCCCTCCCGAAAAGGCATCTGCGTGGGCCATTTGAGATCGTCAACAGGTTCTAATGGGCCATTTCCAGAGCCGACCGGCATTTATCAGGCTGGTGGCAAATCCAAGTCAGTCTTACGATGAAAGCGCTGTGTCTATACGCCGGAGCGGGTGCCCGCGATCACTTGCTTCGGTATGGCCTGCAAGCGCAGGATGTGCGCATCATCCCCGGCGCGGCGGGCGGGCCCAAGGGGCTCATTCTGGGGCCGCTGGACCGGTTCATCTTCAGCGATTGGCTGTTGCGTTCTACGCAGCCGGTCGATCTGGTGGGCGGGTCGGTCGGCGCGTGGCGGCTGGCGTACGCCTGTTTGGACGATCCCGCAGCGGCTTTGCGTGCTTTCGAGGAGGACTACGTGCACCAGGATTTCAAGCTGCTGCCAGGCCAGAAGCGCCCCAGTGCGCAACAGGTCAGCGCGCAGGTCGCGCACGACGTGCACGCGGCTTTCAAGGGGCGCATCGGTCAAATACTGGGGCACCCGCGCTACCGGCTGCACATCGTCACATCGCATGGCCGCCGCCTGCTGGCGCGCGAAGGGCCGCTGCGTACGCCGATCGGCTATTTAGGCGCGGCTGCCGCCAACAGTGTGCGCCGGCGCAGCCTGGGCGGCTGGATTGAGCGGGTGGTGTTTTCGCGGCCCGGCGCAGCGCTGCCGTTTCGCACGCAGGACCTGCGCACACAGCAAGTGGCGCTAAACGCGGCCAACTTTGAAAGCGCGTTGCTCGCTTCGTCCTCCATCCCTTTTTGGCTCGCGGCGGTACACGACATACCCGGCGCGCCACGGGGCGCCTATTGGGATGGCGGCGTGACCGATTACCACCTGCACCTGGATTACAGCAACACCGATGGCCTCGTGCTGTATCCGCATTTCCAGCGCGCCGTCGTGCCCGGTTGGCTGGATAAACCCCTCAAACGCCGCCATCGCACGACCGCGCATCTGAACCGTGTGCTGCTGCTCGCACCCCATCCGGAGTGGGTCGGTACTTTGCCCAATGCAAAACTGCCCGACCGCACCGACTTTGCCCGCTACGGCCAGGATAGCGCCGCGCGCACCCGGGCCTGGGCGCAAGCGGCCAGCCAGGCGCAACAACTGGCCGACGAGTTCGCGCAGTGGCTGGAACGGCCCGATTTATCGGTGGTACTGCCGCTGTAATTCGATTTCCATCCCAACGATGTGACTTTGGCCGCGGGGCTTCGCTCGCCGTGCTACCGTGCTGCCTGCGCAACACCCCATCGCGTACTCGCTTGATTTATCGGGAATAAAAAAGCCGCCTGACTTACGCCAGGCGGCTTTTCAAGATCGAAAGTTAAACGGGCTCAGGCCCTTGCCTTAAGCCCATTCACCATCAGAACGAGTGGCGGATACCGAGGTCGTAGCCCCACGAGTACACCGGAGAGTACGTGGTGTGGTCGCCCACTCTGCTAAACCCAACCAGACCACCGGTGGTCAAGTCCATGGGGTTGGCGCGGTCCCTGATGTACGCAGCGGTACCGTACACGGCGGTGCGCTTGCTCAGGTTATGCACATAGCCGATCGCAATCTGGTCGCTCTTGGGGTTCGACAGATTGTAGTAACCGGGGACGCGGCCAGTCACCGCGCAGAGGTTATTACGGTACGTACCAATATTGGGGTCGCCGCTGCAACTCGCCTGCACATGGCCGTAGGACGCTTTGATCACACCAGGACCCACCGGAACGCTCACGCCCAGCAGGGCACCCCAAGCCTTGAAGTCAGAGGGGAAAGTGCCATTGACATCATTGCTGGTTTTGTTGTTGATCTGGCTGGCCTCGGCGAACACCTTGGCAGCGCCGAAGTCATAGGTACCGCCCAGATTCAAGGTGGTCAGCTTGACCTGACCGCCATTCGTGTAGTGGTCGTTCGCGTTTTGTGAACCATAGGACACGGCCACATCCGCGCCGTAGCCGGTCCAGCCGAAACGCGCACCCCACGCGCCGCCGCTGTTGCCCCAGCCATTGGTATAGTTGGGGTCGTTGACGCCGCTGACCTTCACACTACCATTAGGTGCGTACTGGAGTTGGCCATAGAAGCCCCCCAGGTTGCCGGGCAGGAAATAGCCGACCGTGTTGTCGTGGCGGATGTAGCTGCTCGGCGACCCGTTTTGGCCATAAGCACCGTAGGTGTTGGCAAAAATCGCCTGGCCCATCTTGGTGATCAGGTTCGTGCCAACGCCGTTGGTGCTGAACGGATCAAAGTTGGTGTCGTTCCAGTAGGTCGGCACATAGTCACGGCCGATGCGGAGTTCACCGAAGGGGCCCGACAGGCTGACCGTCGCACGGCGGTTGAAGAACGAACTGCCCCCCAAAGTTCCGTTGCCGCCAACGGCGCCTTGGCTGTCCAGCGAGCCCAGGCTGCCTTCCAACCAGAAGCTGGCAGCCAGACCGCCACCCAGGTCTTCCACACCGCGGAAGCCGATACGCGAAGCGGTCTCATTGCCGCTGCTCATGGCGTATTCGCTTTGCTTGATGCTGCCGTTTTGTACAGGGTAACCATTGACGACAGAGTACTTGGTCGCCGGGTTGCTGCTGGTTTGGTAGTAACTCAGACCATAGTCAACCGTGCCAAACAGCGTGACCGACGATTGTGCCGAAGCGACACCTGCCACGGCCAGAACGGCCAGCGCAACTAGAGATTTTTTCATTGCAAATTTCTCCAAAGTTAAACAGAGGGCCCAGAGTACAGGGCGAGCACAGCAAGAACTGCAACACACAGACACGTTGCCCCAAGCCAACCTCCTTTTGGGAAGTTGATGTTATTACACCAGAGTCCAGAGTCCAGAGCAATGGAAACGATTAAACACGGGGGGGACCTAATGGCTTCGTTGTATTGATGCAACGCTTAGGAGGAGGAAGCGTTACTGGGAGCGTTACTGGGGCGGGAGAGCGAAGCCCGGGGCTTCGTGTGCAATGCGCGTGCCATGGCGGGGAGGCTTTGGGCTGCGCTGTATGGGGGAAGCCCCGGCGCACCCCCGGCTTTTCTTCAGGGCCGGTGAAGTCGGGCGTGCCGTGCTGAAGGCACCGGGTTTGGAGTTCCGGATGGTTGCGGACAGTTACGGACGGTTACGAACAGTCGCGCAGGCCTCCTTGGGATCGCTCAGGCGTACTCGGCCAGCGTTTTGCGCATTTTCTTCATCGCCGCCGTTTCGATTTGGCGGATGCGCTCAGCGCTGACGCCGTAGTCGGCGGCCAATTGGTGCAGCGTCATGCCGCCGGAGCCGTCGTCGTTGACTTTGAGCCAGCGTTCTTCAACGATGCGGCGGCTGCGCGCATCGAGCGTGGCCAGCGCGGTGGACAGGCCCTCGGTGGACAGGCGCTCGCGTTGGCGCGATTCCAACTGCGCGATGGGTTCTTGCGAATCATCGGCCAGGTAAGCGATCGGGCCGAAAGCGTCGCCATCGCTATCGGCGGCGGGCGCGGGGTCAAGCACCACATCGCCACCGGACAGGCGCGTTTCCATCTCGATCACTTCTTCGCGCTTGACGTTGAGCGCTTGGGCGACCTGCGCGATCTGCTGTTCGTTGAGTGTCTCGCGCGAGACAGATGTGTCATCGCGCACGCCTTCTTGAGCCTGCAGGTTCTGCTTGATTGAGCGCAGGTTGAAGAACAGCTTGCGCTGGGCCTTGGTGGTGGCCATCTTGACCATGCGCCAGTTGCGCAGGATGTATTCGTGAATTTCGGCCTTGATCCAGTGGATCGCATAGCTGACCAAGCGCACGCCCTGGTCGGGGTCGAAGCGCTTGACGGCTTTCATCAAGCCGATGTTGCCTTCCTGGATCAAATCGCTGTGGGGCAGCCCGTAGCCCAGGTATTGGCGGGAAATTGAAATCACCAGCCGCAGGTGCGATAAGACCAGCGCCTTGGCTGCATCGAGGTCGTTGTCCTCGCGCAACTGGTGCGCGTATTGCTGCTCCTGCTCCAGGGTGAGCATCGGCAGGCGGTGCGCGGCAGTGATGTAAGCGTCCAGATTGCCCAGCGACGGCACCATCTGCCACGGATTGGCAAGGGCGAGCGAGTTGGCAGTCACAGACGATAGGGCCATGCGTGAACCTCCAGAAGTAAGGGGGAAAGAGTGTTGATTTTAGCACTCTATGAGATCGAGTGCTAACCGAAAGGTTCCCGCCAAGTCAGGCCAGGGTGCTTGTTTTTTCGGGTGCGAAATGGCTTCAGGAGCTTGCTTGAAGGGGCGGTTTCTGGGGTGGTTTCAGGGGGGCGCACGCCCGATGACCCCATGAACATGAAAGTATTTACTCGCTTTGCTTGTAACGATTGCGGGGGTGCGCTGGGGGGTATCGAAAGGGCACATGAGCGGGCGGCTAAAGCGTGCTGTTAAGGCAGGCCGATAAAATCCAGGGGTTGCGCGCATGGCCCCCCATCGGGGCACACGGGCATCAGCCCGCTTTTGTTGCCGCGACATGCTGGCGTTTGTCGCCGATCCCGCCATCTTTCCCCTTCCCCTTCGTTTCCCATGTCTGAAAACCAACTCGACAAGAAATCACAAGCCTGGTCGGCCCTGTTCTCCGAGCCGATGAGCGATCTGGTGCAGCGCTATACCGCCAGCGTCGGGTTCGATCAGCGGCTGTGGCGCGCCGATATCGACGGCTCGCTGGCCCATGCCGAAATGCTGGCGGCGCGCGGCATTATCGGGACAGAGGATTTCCGCGCCATTGAGCGCGGCATGGCGCAGATCCGCGAGGAGATCGAATCGGGGCGCTTTCAGTGGAAGCTCGAACTTGAAGATGTGCATCTGAACATCGAAGCGCGCCTGACGCAGCTCGTTGGTGACGCGGGTAAGCGCTTGCACACGGGGCGCAGCCGCAATGATCAGGTCGCCACCGATATGCGCTTGTGGCTGCGCGGCGAGATCGACCTGATCGGCGCTTTGCTGATCGAGTTGCAGAAGGCGCTGCTCGCGCTGGCCGAGCAAAACGTGGATGTGATCTTGCCCGGTTTCACGCATTTGCAGGTGGCGCAGCCGGTGAGTTTTGGCCACCACATGCTGGCTTACGTCGAAATGTTCGCCCGCGACGGGCAGCGGATGGGCGAGGTGCGCCAGCGCGTCAACTGTCTGCCGCTGGGGGCGGCGGCGCTGGCGGGCACCAGCTATCCGTTGGACCGCGAGCGTGTCGCGCGCACGCTGGGGATGGTCGATGCGCAAGGCCGCGCCTGCGTGTGCCAGAACAGTCTGGACGCGGTCAGCGACCGCGACTTCGCGATCGAATTCGCCGCTGCCGCCGCGCTGGCGATGGTGCACATCAGCCGTTTGAGCGAGGAGCTGGTGCTGTGGATGAGCCAAAGCTTTGGCTTCATCGAAATCGCCGATCGCTTTTGCACCGGTTCGTCGATCATGCCGCAGAAGAAAAACCCCGACGTGCCTGAACTGGCGCGCGGCAAAGCCGGGCGCGTCGCCGGGCACTTGATGGGGTTGATGATGTTGATGAAGGGCCAGCCGCTGGCCTATAACAAAGACAACCAGGAGGACAAGGAGCCGGTGTTCGATACGGTCGATACCCTGAAAGACACGCTGCGCATCTTTGCCGAGATGATCGGCGGCATCACCATCAAGCCCGAAGCGATGGAGCGCGCCGCGCTGCGCGGCTACGCCACGGCGACCGATCTGGCCGACTACTTGGTCAAAAAGGGCCTGCCTTTCCGTGATGCGCATGAAACGGTCGCACGCGCGGTCAAGGCGGCCATTGGGCAGCAGGCGGATCTTGCCGAATTGCCGCTGCAAACCTTGCAGGCGTTCAACCCGCGCATCGAGGCGGATGTGTTGGACGCGCTCACGCTGCGCGGATCGCTCGATGCGCGCAAGGTCCTCGGCGGCACCGCGCCCGAACAGGTGCGCGCGCAGATTGCGCGGCACCGGGCGCGGCTGGGCTGATCAAAACAGCGAACCGCTCAGTACATCGGTGTGACCCGTGCGCGAGCCGGCGTGCGCTCGCGCGGGCTCGAGCGCTTGCGGGCTGTCCGCTTTGACCAGCGATCCGACCCGCACTCCCAGCAGCCGCAACGGCTGCGCCAGCGGCACGCGCTTGAGGCATTGCCCGGCGGCGCGCCGGATCGTTGCCGCATCGGCCGTGTACTGCGCGATCGATTGATCGCGCGTCGCGATGCGGAAATCGTCATAGCGCAGCTTGATGCCGATGGTGCGGCCCACGTAGCCCTTGCGCTGCAAATCGGCGGCCACCTGAGCGCACAGTTGTGTGAAGATCGCGCCCAGTACGGCGCGGTCGTGCACCGCGTGCAGATCGCGCTCAAATGTGGTCTCGCGGCTCATCGATACCGGCTCGCTGTGTGTGAGCACCGGCCGCTCGTCGCGGCCCCATGCGACCTCATGCATCCAGGCGCCGGTTGATGCGCCGAAGGTCTGAATCAGCCAAGCGCGCTCGCAAGCGGCCAATTCGCCGAGGGTGTGAATGCCGTGCGCTTGCAGCTTCGCGCCGGCCTTCGGCCCGATGCCATTGACCTTGCGGCAGGGCAGCGGCCAGATGCGCGTCTGCAAATCGCTCGCATAAACGATCGAAATGCCATTGGGTTTGTTGAATTCGCTGGCCATTTTGGCGATCAGCTTGTTGGGGGCAACGCCGATCGAGCAGGTCAGTCCGGTGGCTGCAAAAATCGTTTTCTGGATCAGCCGCGCCAGCACACGGCCGCCCTCGCGCTGGCCGCCGGGCACCTCGGTGAAGTCGATATAAACCTCGTCGATACCGCGGTCCTCCAGCACGGGTGCGATCTCACGAATCACCTCCTTGAAATGGCGCGAGCAGCGGCGGATCTCATCAAAATCGACCGGCAGCAGGATCGCTTGCGGACACAGCCGCGCCGCTTTCATCAGCCCCATCGCCGAACCGACGCCGAATACGCGCGCCGGATAGGTCGCGGTCGTGATGACGCCGCGCCCGACGTAATCCTTCAGGCGTGGAAAGGCCGCGACCGGAATATCCGCCAGCGTGCCGCCCTCGGGCACATGGCGCAAAGCCTCATCCGCGCGCCGCCGCCCGCCGCCGATGACCAGCGGTAAACCCTGGAGTTGCGGATAGCGCAACAACTCGACGGACGCGAAGAAGGCGTCCATGTCGAGGTGGGCGATGCGGCGGATGGGTGTGGGGGCCGGGAGCACAGCGCAGATTGTCTGATGGGGCGGGCAGGCCTGCGTTCCTGTGTTGTAAGAACCTGTTTACGATCCCGGCGCGGGCGTGCGGGCGCGGGCTTGGGCGGTCTGCGGCGTTGCAACCCTTGCCCATGGCACGCACCATGGGCTGCGGCTTGCGCCTTGCAGCCCCTCCC
>JAITWT010000145.1 GCA_031285125.1 Burkholderiaceae bacterium
TCGGGCGGTCTGCTTCGTTGCAAATGCTCGCGATACCCCCGGGTATCGCTGCGCTTTGCGCCTTGCATCCCATCCCGAATCCGGGCGCGCCCACTCGCGGGGAGTTGTTCAGAGGTTCCATAAGCCTTTGCGCAAGATCTCTGATCCCGTCTATGATGTCCGGCTGCCTTGAACGGACTGGTCCGTGAACTCTCCTGTCTACGCTTCTGAAATTCCTGCTGCGCTTGCGTCTGCCGAACTTTCTGATTCAGGCGCGGGCGCCTATTTGGGCGCGGCGCTTGGACTCGGGTTTATCAGCGTTCGCGGCGCGCGCACGCACAATCTCAAGAACATCGATCTCGACATTCCGCGCCACCGGCTGGTGGTGATTACCGGCTTGTCGGGCTCGGGTAAATCGAGCCTGGCCTTCGATACGCTTTACGCCGAGGGACAACGGCGCTATGTGGAGAGTTTGTCGGCGTATGCGCGGCAGTTTTTGCAGTTAATGGATAAGCCCGACGTTGATTTGATTGAGGGCCTGTCACCGGCCATCAGCATCGAGCAAAAAGCCACCAGCCACAACCCGCGCTCGACCGTGGGCACCGTCACCGAGATTCACGACTACCTGCGTTTGCTCTATGCGCGCGCGGGGACACCCTATTGTCCCGAGCACGATCTGCCCTTGCAGGCGCAGACCGTTTCGCAGATGGTCGATATGGTGCTGGCTTTGCCGGGCGAGCCCCGGTTGATGATTCTGGCGCCCGTCGCGCGCGAGAAGAAAGGGGAGTTCGTCGAACTGTTTGCCCAGATGCAGGCCGCCGGCTATGTGCGCTTTCGTGTCGATGGGCAGCTCTATGCCTATGACGATCTGCCGCAGCTGAAGAAGGCCGAGAAACATGACATTGATGTGGTGATCGACCGCCTGCGCGCGCGCCCCGATATGCAGCAGCGCTTGGCCGAGAGCTTTGAGGCCGCGCTACATCTTTCCGAAGGGCGCGCAATCGTGCTTGAGCTGGATACGTTGGATGCGCAGGATACGCAGGACGCCAGGAGCGGCAAGAGCCGGGAAGACAAGCACAGCACGGCCAATCGGGAGCATCTGTTCAACGCTAAATTTTCCTGTCCGCGCTGTGCTTATTCAATCGCTGAGCTGGAGCCGCGTCTGTTCTCCTTCAACTCGCCCGTGGGCGCATGCCAGGGTTGCGATGGGCTTGGGCAGCAAGAATTTTTCGATCCCGCGCGCGTGGTTGCTTTTCCTACGCTGAGTTTGGCCAGCGGGGCGATTAAGGGGTGGGATCGGCGCAATGGGTACTACTTCAGCCTGATCGAATGCTTGGCCAAACACTACAAGTTCGATGTTCAAACGCCTTTCGAGCAATTGCCCGCCGCGGTGCGGCACGCGCTGCTGTATGGCTCGGGGGAGGAGGAAATCCGCTTCAGCTATACGATGCAAAGCGGCAACTTCGAGGGCAAGAAGGTGACCAAAAAGCACCCCTTCGAAGGCATCATCCCGAACCTCGAGCGGCGCTACCGCGAAACCGATTCGGCCACGGTGCGCGAAGAACTCGCGCGATTGCGCAACTTGCATCCTTGTCCGGATTGCGGCGGTGCGCGGCTGCGGCGCGAGGCGTGCAGCGTGTTCCTGGTTGATGAATCGGGGGGTGAATCGAACGCTGAAGGCCGCGCTGCGCCGGCGCGCCAGGCGATTTACCAGGTCAGCCACCAGACGCTGCGCGAGGCGCTGCATTACTTCACGCACCTGCGGCTGCGCGGCGCCAAGGCCGAGATCGCTCAGAAGGTGGTGCGCGAAATCAGCCTGCGGTTGAAGTTTCTCAATGACGTCGGCCTGAACTATCTGAGTTTGGATCGCAGCGCCGAAACGCTCTCGGGCGGCGAGGCGCAACGCATCCGTCTGGCTTCGCAAATCGGCTCGGGTCTGACGGGGGTGATGTACGTGTTGGATGAACCGAGCATCGGCCTGCACCAGCGCGACAACGACCGCCTGATCGGCACGCTCAAGCATCTGCGCGATCTGGGCAACAGCGTACTGGTGGTTGAACACGACGAAGACATGATCCGTTGCGCCGACCATGTGATTGACATGGGGCCGGGCGCGGGGGTGCACGGCGGGCGCGTGATGGCGCAAGGCACGCCCGCGCAAGTTGCGGCGCATTCTGATTCGCTCACCGGCCAGTACCTTTCGGGTGTGCGTCGCATCGCGGTGCCGGCGCGGCGCACGCCGTGGTTGCCGGTGATGCAAACAGACGCAGCGCCAGGGAAGAAGAAGGAAAAGACGGCGCGCGCCGCGCTCCACTTGGATGCCGATGCGGCGCAATGCGCAACCCAAGGTTCAGGCGCATTGCAGGCGATCCGGATCCTTGGCGCCAGCGGCAATAACCTGCGCCGTGTGAACGTGGAATTCCCGGTCGGGCTGTTCACCTGCGTGACCGGCGTTTCCGGCTCGGGCAAATCGACGCTGGTCAACGACACGCTTTACGCCGCCGTAGCGCGCACGCTGTACCGCGCGCTCACTGAGCCCGCGCCGCACGAGGCGATCGAAGGCATCGGCTATTTCGACAAGGTCATCAGCGTCGATCAAAGCCCGATCGGCCGCACCCCGCGCAGCAATCCTGCCACCTACACAGGGCTGTTTACGCCGATCCGCGATCTGATGGCGCAGACCAACACCGCGCGCGAGCGCGGTTACGGGCCTGGGCGTTTTTCCTTCAACGTGCCGGGCGGGCGCTGCGAGGCGTGTCAGGGCGACGGTGTGGTCAAGGTCGAGATGCATTTTCTCCCCGATGTCTATGTGCCCTGCGAGGTCTGCCGCGGTCAGCGCTACAACCGTGAAACGCTCGAAGTGCTCTACAAAGGCAAGAACATTGCGCAGATCCTCGCGCTGACGGTCGAGGAAGCGTATGCTTTTCTGGAGGCGGTGCCCGCCATCGAGCGCAAACTGCGCACCTTGCTGGACGTGGGGTTGGCCTATATCCAGTTGGGCCAGGCCGCCACCACGCTCTCAGGCGGCGAGGCGCAGCGCGTCAAACTGGCGCTGGAGCTGAGCAAGCGCGATACCGGGCGCACGCTCTACATCCTGGACGAACCGACCACCGGTTTGCACTTTGCCGACATCGAACTGCTGCTCAAGGTGTTGCACCAATTGCGCGACGCGGGCAATACCATCATCGTGATCGAGCACAACTTGGACGTCATCAAAACCGCCGACTGGGTCATCGATATGGGCCCCGAAGGGGGCACCGGCGGAGGTACCGTGGTGGCTGCCGGTACGCCCGAGGATGTGGCTGCCGCTGAGGGCGGCTACACCGGCGAGCATCTGCGGCGGGTGTTGGCGGGCGCGTAGCGCTGCCATCGGCTGTCCAATCACCCCCCCCCGAGGCGCTGACAGACCCGGTTCAGCGCGTGCCCCGCAGCGGAGATCAGGTCGTGAAATGAAGCACACTCTGGGGTTCTTTGGCTTCGGATTGTTCTATTCGAGTGCGCGCTATCACTGGAACACGGTGGCGCTGTACCTGTTGTATTGGGCTATGTATCGACCATGCATGCTTCGTCACCGTCCTTAACTGCCTCGTCATCGTTCTTGATGGGATGGCTGCGCAGCCTGCGCCCAGGCACCTTGGCCTTATCAGGCATAGCCATCGCGCAAGGCAGCGCGCTCGCGGCATGGCACGGCGCTTTCGACCCTTTGATCGCGGCGCTCGCGCTACTCACGGCCATGCTGTTGCAAATCCTGTGCAATCTGGCAAACGACTATGGCGACGTGCGCAAAGGCAGCGATGGCCCCGCGCGCATCGGCCCGCGGCGTCCTTTACACACCGGCGCCATCTCGCTGGCGCAAATGCGTGTGGCGCTGTGGCTGTGCGGCAGTCTCTGTCTGGTCAGCGGCGCGGCGCTGATTGTGTGTGCGGTACGCACCCCCGGCATGGCATTGTTGTTCATGCTGCTGGGCCTGCTGTGCATCGTTGCTGCGCTGGGCTACACGCTTGGGCGCTACGCCTACGGCTATCTGGGGCTGGGCGACCTTTCGGTATACATCTTCTTCGGCTGGGCTGGCGTGGCGGGTAGCTATGCGCTGCAAACCGGGCGCATCGATGCTCTGGTGTTCTGGCCCGCCAGTGCCTGTGGACTGTTTGCGATGGCGGTTCTCAATATCAACAACCTGCGCGATATCGGCACCGACCTCCAGTCAGGCAAAAGAACCCTCGCCGTGCGCCTTGGCGCGCGTCGCGCGCGCCGCTACCATGCTGCGCTGCTTGCGTTCGCGCCGCTGTGCTTGGCCGTCTTTGTTGTGCTGGCGTTGCGCGGATGGCGCGGCTGGTTGTTCATTCTGACGCTGCCGTGGCTGGTGCACCAGGCGCGCCAAGTGCTCACGCACCACACCCCCGAAGTGATGCGATTCATCTTTGTTCCCACTGTGCGCGCGGCTTTGTTAACGCAAATACTATTTATTGCGGGGCTCTTGCTGGGCGGCCGTTGAAGGGTACAAGGGTGCCTATGGATGGCTGGGAAGCGCGCCGCCAACGAGCGGTCCGTACCCGGCCGTATTTGGTGTCTGAGCCAACGAGATACGCCCGTTGGCAGACCCCTAAAAAGTGATAATACAAACACTTAAGGATGGTCTGATCAACCCGCAATTCGAGCGAGATTCTTTGACCAGAGACGTCCAATTTTCATAATGCGAACAAATGGCTCAAAAAACTCGGCTTCCCTGGCTAAAAACTGCCCGATTGCGCCTGTTTCCAGGCCCTGGGGCGCATTCCAGGCGCGCGTGCGTGCAGACCAGCACCTCATCGTTGCTCGCCAGAAACTGGCGCACCGCGCCCACCTTCGACTTGGCCACGCGCGGCTCATCGACGCCAGGCGTGTCGCACAGATTCCATTGCGGCGCCACGCGCCAGTCCCAATAAAAACCTGACTGGCTCAACGGCTCGTCCGCGAAGCTGCCGCCAATGGAACGCTCGGGCACCACGATGATGGCCTGCTGCAAGCCTTGGTTGTGCAGCTTGTCCAGCGCGATGAACGTCAACGCCCGCGATTTGCCCGATGCCGGCGGCGACTTGATGAGCAAATATTGTTCGCCGCGTTTGGCATAGGCACGCTCCTGCATCGGACGCATTCCCAATGCGTTGGCTTGGGCCGATGCGCCCGTGCGCGCTGTGGTGATGGAACCCCTTCATATCCGGGAAAGCCGTGCGCAAGTCATGCGCCAACCGGTCGATTACCTTCGCGCCCCAGCCTTG
>JAITWT010000096.1 GCA_031285125.1 Burkholderiaceae bacterium
TCGAAGCACAGGCCGTTGAAGTAGCGTAAAGACCCATCAGCGCGCACCAGTTCAACGCACAGCATCTTGCCCATGAAGTCCTTGAGGGCGAGATGGGCGTTGTCGCTGAGGAGTTCGAGGGTGTATTGAAAGTCCAGGCCGAGGCCTTCTTGGGCCTCCAGGCGGTTGATGACGAGTTCGGAGTGTTGGGCGATTTGAGGGGCGTCGTCGTAGGGGAAAGTGAGGCGTAACAACCGTTTGGTCTGGCTCAGGCGGCGCAGATGGTCGTAGGCTTCCACTGGGGTCATGTGATTACTCCCTCCGTGTCTGGGCGCTCGGCCCGATGGTTGTTCTGATGGTCAGCACGCAACCTGTCTCTGTCAGATTGCGGCAAGCAGCGTTTTTAGCAGATTGATCCACCGGGGAGATCGAAATTCATCGACTTCTTGCTTCGCAACCTCTCACCGAATCCGGGCGGGCCCATTCGCGCGGATGGGTGCAGAGGTTCACCTCACGCGCCTTTTGCGCAAAAGGCCATGGCATCAAACCCCGCTGAGGGTCAAGCGGTGGTCACATCGGCCGTTGGCGCGCCGGTGAGCCGTTCGAGGTCTTGCGGCACCAGTTGCACCAGCGCGCGCGGATGGCCTGCCGCAGCCCATACGCACGGAAAGCGCAACAGGTGGCGATCGATCAGCGTTACCGGCGCATGGGCATGCGCGAAGGGCGAAACGCCGCCAATCGAAAAGCCGGTTTGTGCCTTGACAAAATCGGCGTCGGCGCGCGCGGTTTCGCCCGCCAGCGCATCGACCTTTTTTTCATCGACGCGCCGGTCGCCCGAGGTGATGACCAGTACTGCCGCATCGTCACTCTTGCGCCGGAAGATGATGCTTTTGGCGATTTGCCCAAGCTGCACGCCCAGCGCATCGGCGGCCTGCTGCGCGGTGTGGCAGGCTTGGTCAAGCATGATGGGGGAGTGCGGATGGCCGGCGTCCTGCAAGGCGCGGGCGACGCGCCGGACGCTTTCGGGATAGGTCTCGGATTCGGAACGCATGGGCGGCATTTTCCCCGGAAAGCCCCTTCAGATGCCGATAAACCGCGGCATGCGATGCCATGGGGAGATTGACAGGACAATCGCAACATTCCTAGTACCTCGTATCAAGGAGGCCCCCTCTGTGCTGATTAACTGTGTCGCTTATCAGGAAGGCCGCAAGCTCGCCAGCATTGGCCTGGATGAAATTCCCCACTACCTCGCGCAGCCGCGGTGTTTCGTTTGGATGGCTTTGCACGACGCTTCCGAGGAGGAATTGCAGGTTGCGCAGCGTGAATTCGGCCTGCATGAACTGGCGGTAGAAGACGTGCGGCATGGCAACCAGCGGCCCAAGGTCGAGGAGTATGACGATACGGTGTTCGTCGTCATGCACACGCTCGAGCGCGGCGCGCACGAGCCGCTGGAAGTTGGCGAGGTCAGCGTCTTCGCGGGCTCGAACTTCGTGCTGTCGGTGCGCAACCGCAGCGCACAGGGGTTTTGGGATGTGCGCCAGCGTGCCGAGCGCGAGCCGCAGTCACTGTGTCAGGGTCCGGGTTTTGTGCTGTATGCGTTGATGGATGCGGTGGTGGACCGCTACTTTCCCTTCATCGAAACGTTCGAGGACGATCTGGAGGCCATCGAGGCCAAGATTTTTACCCCCGGCGCCGCGCGCGCCAATACGCAACAGTTGTACGAGCTCAAGCAGCGCATCACGCTCGCGCGGCATGTGGTCGCACCCTTGCAGGAGGCGGCAAGCAAGCTCTGGGGCGGGCGTGTGCCGCGGGTGTGCGCCAACAGCGGCGATTACATGCGCGATGTTTATGACCATCTCACGCGCATCAATGCCAGCCTGGAAACGCTGCGCGAGACGATCGTGATGGGGATTCAGGTCAACCTTTCGATGGTGACGATCGAAGAATCGGAGACCGCCAAGCGTCTGGCGGCGTGGGCCGGGATTTTCGCGGTCGCCACCGCGCTGGCGGGCATCTGGGGGATGAACTTCGAGCATATGCCCGAGCTCAAGTGGCGCTATGGCTACCCGATGGCGCTGGGCTTGATCTTCGCGGCATGCCTGCTGCTGTACCGGCGGTTCAAGCGGATTGGCTGGCTATGAGCTTGCGAGCTGCTTAGAACCTGTTTACGATCTCAAATAGCTCACGTTGGGCCGCAATCGGGATGAGTGGGTGGCCAACGGCGCGCCGCATGGGCTCATGCCCATGCAAGCGACTTGGCCGCCCAATCGCCCGATTTCGACCCAACCCGAAGGGCAGAGGCCTTTTCGGGCGGTCTGCGGCGTTGCAACGCTTGCCCATAGCCGGGCTATGGGCTGCGCGCCGCGCCTTGCATCCCCTCCCGAAAAGACCTCTGCGTGAGCCATTTGAGATCGTAAACAGGTTCTTAGAGCCTTCGTAACAACGAACTGCATTTTCAGTAGTTATCTCAATGGTTATCTCTGACGCGTAAGTCGGCGTTCTTTCAGTCCGAAAATGAGGTAGTGAAGCAAGGGATTGATACCGGTTTCTTTTACGTCTGGGTTGGCATCGAGATATCCCTGACTTGAAAAAAATGGCCCCGGATCGCGGCCTTCTTTGGCCCCGTAGCGAACATAGTGCAGCAACGGATTCATTCGGATTGCGCTGACGTCAGGGTAGGTCATTAGATACCAGCTCGCGTCGAAGAAACCGGAAGCGCCAATCAAGCGTAGCGCGTCAGCAATGTCACGGCGCCTCAACAATCTGTTTTTGAGCGCAGCCACAATGCCAAAACCTCGCGGTCGCGCCCTTTCGGCCGTTTGTCTAATGATTGATGCAGTAAGCAAATCCAGCACCTCGCCACCGCGATCGGGAGCAGCCCATACGGGTGCGGGTGTCGCCGACGGATGATTCATGTAGGCAAGGTAGGCGAGGGGAAAACGGCCCATGCACTGCGCAGTACGTAAGTTGTCATGCAAAAATAGAGCTTTTTGTACCGGATCGATCGCTTTTTTAACCATCGACCCCGCCCGGTTCCGATAATAAAAATACACGTCATTCGAGACCAGGAATCGCCTGTTATTCTGCGCCAACCGCAGGTAGAGATTCCAATCCTCGAAACTCTCGAGACTTTCAACATAACCGTATTGCCGGATAACCGAGGCACGGAAAAGCGCGGTCGCTGTGGAAAAACGGTTTTCTATAACCCCGCTGATTAACGCTTCGCCAACAAAAACTGCATAATCAGAAAAATCAGCCTTCTCGCCGGGCAGAATCAAGCAGTCGCCGTTTTTAAAGTACGCTGCAGGTGTCACGAAGACATCGAAATCGGGGTTGCGTTGCAACGCTTGGACTGCAACCTCAATGAAGCGCAAATTCAGTAAATCATCCGCATCAAGCGGCAATATATACTCACCGGTCGCCTGTGCCAAACCGCTGTTGCGCGCAGCCGGTAATCCCATGTTTCCAGGCGTTGTGAGCACCCGCAGCCGCTCATTGCTGCGCGCTTTTATATCATTGATTATGGCTTGGCTTTGCGCATCATCAGAACAATCATCAACTACGATTATTTCTATATTTTCATACGTTTGCTCGAGCACGCTCATTATGGTTGATAATAAATAGTCGCCCAGGTTGAAGTGCGGAATCACCACTGAAACCAGCGGCTTTTCCAGCGCCGGAACCGGCAATAGCTCAGAATTTTTCGCTGCAGCCCATGGCCACGGATCGGGAGGTACCGTCACAGGCCTGAGCATTCCCCCTTGAAAACTCAGCTCCAAAGTTTCGATCAAGCTCGTCACAGTGCCATTGAATTTAAAACAATTAACACCGTGTTGCCATGGCGTTCCTTCCCCAAAGGCAGGGTTGGCACCATTGAGAATAACCCGTGCGCCGAGCAGCGAGGCTTCATAAGCCGACAAGCAAAAGGATTCGAAATCGCTGGGCACCACAAATGTACTCGCAGCAATCAAAGATTCCCTGACGCGGCCTTGCCGTGGCGCATCAAGATCGAATCGATTCTTTACTTCTCGCGGGATCAGATTCACGATTCGATCCCGATAAACTTTATCGAAAGCATGCGCCGAGATCAGCGCCTGTCCGGTGAATTGCGCGTTGCGCTGGCAAAACCCCGCCACGCCGCGCATGAAGAGGTCCGGCCGCTTAATCCGCTGGATCTTTGAACCAAACAGGATAGGCATATCGGCCGCTGCCGGTATTATCGCGGATACAGGTGAATGGTAGTCAAGCAAAACGGGCGGTGCATGAACCACCACACGCGGGTTCCACTCCTCGCAGCTGAACCCAAACATCTCGCGTGTGCGCTCGCTGACCGGCTCCAATTGAGCGACGATCAGGTCGCAATCCCGCAGGCACTTTCGTTCCATGTCGACAATGGCGCGGTCAGAGGCGCCAACGAGATGCGCTTCTTGGTGTAAGAGCACAGCATGCGTGGAGTGCAGCCGCACCGCTAGAGTCGCTCGCGCCAGCAGCGTGCCAATTCTCTTCTCCTGAATTGTCGCAAAACCAAGCCCGCTCCAATCCTGGAACTCGACATAGTCGATATCGACCTCGGTCGACAATTTGCGCAAAGCACGCAAAATAACCGAAGATTTCCAATGAAAGTCACTGCTCGAAAACGCCCAGCGCGGCGGATGATGCCCGTCGGCGGCATACCGCCCGCCATCGTCATCGCTGCGCAATGCAACCAATTTCGCCCCAGGAAATTCTTTGGAGAATTCCTGTAGGCCGATGTCACAATCAAGCGTAACGACATAAGCTCTATTACGATCTTCGGTCGATATAGACTTAAGAATATTATGAATGACACGACCGATTCCACCTGGAGTGAACGGACTCAACTCCAGAGTAACAAAGACAAGGGCCCCCATACGATCAAATCTCCAAAAATTCGAGGTAACGATTACGCGCAACAATATCGCTATTTGCCTGATAATCAAGCGTTAAAGCGCGTAACTCATCCTTTGGAACAGCAAGGACGCGGGCGATTGTCTGTTTGATATCTGCAATCGATATGACATTATCAGCCTCTGTCAATTTAATATAAGGATGATCTTCTAAAGCATCCAAATGAAGCTTTCCACGAATGCACGCCTTGCCCAATGACTGCGCCTCGACATTGACCATCGGATGACAATCCACAAGAGACGCATTCATGCAAATTGTACTGTATTTCATTAAATCGAAAGTTTGCTCTCGATTCAAGAATTTATGGTGGATAATTTTGTTTTTGATACTGTTTGGAATTTCCACTCCATCCGCATGAATCCAAATCTCATCGACGGAGTCCAACATAGACGCCGCCAACACGCTTGTGTATAGATTTTTTCTCCAATCTGCCCAGCCAGGCGCAAAAACTACGCTTTTCCCATGTTTTATTTCCGAGTGACCTCCAACTCCTTCAATAACAGGAGACATGTTAAACAATATCGGCTGAAAAATATTGGGAACTGAAAATTCAAATCCGGACCTCATGAAATGAACTCGCCGGACACGGCCTGATTTCACGAGATCAAGCACTTCAAACGCAGTTCGCCGCTCTTGATCGTTAAACCATTGCGCTGGGTTTCCGTGTATCACAACATACAATTCTCGCGCCATTCCCATCCGTGAAAGATAAAGAACGATTTTTGACATATTTGACGAATAGCCATGGATAATTATTTTTTTGCATTTTCTTGCGGTTATTTCAGAATATAAATCCACCACCGCTTTGTTTGTCAATAATTGATTAGCTGAAATGGCAATCTTATCGCCAGGGAGAGACCCTACTGCTGCCCGGATACCGAACCATTCAGCGTGAAAAATATGGATCACTCCATCTAATTCAGGAATTTTCCAGGCATATCTCACATCTCGAGGCAAATTTTTCTCATATGAAGATGAGATTTCGTTTGGCGTGCCGCTCCCTCCACCACCTGACAATGCTGGCGTATATGCTTTCGATCGCTTTTCACTGTTGATAATCTCTCCAAGACTGACTAACATTTTTTGCCGGCTGGAGAATTGCTCCGACACCTCCGATAAAGCACCACGCAATTGCGCGATCTGACGCTCCTGAGATTTGATATGCTTTTCGAGAGCCGCATGCTTCGCTGAAATACTTGCCAGACCTCCCTCTACGCTTTGAAGCTGTCCAGTCAGCCGACCATGCGCGTCGGAAGTCCAGACGAACTCCCCTTGGGCCCGTTCGATACCGGCGTTTCTGGCCAAGCCCAGCGAACCCAAATCGACGTCCACCGTCGTGCTTTGGCAGAAAGCCGGCATTTCAATGGAGCGGAAGACCTCGCGCGTCGCGTCATCGGCCCGGTCAAAGACCGCGATCAGCTCAACAGCAATACCGGCTTCCTTTGCTGCTGCCGCGCAATTCTGTAAAAAATGCAAGGTCGGCGCGAGCATGAGCGCTTCACGATGAATATTCAGAACAACACTGACATCTATTCGATTCATTAAAAATCACCCGAAAGTATTTTAGTTTGATTTGACTTAAAACAGATTGTTAACAGTTTGTGCTTTTCAAACAAACTGCATGGGTTGCCGCCTTGCATAACTTCGATATTTTTTACCTTTGGGGTGACCGTGTTGTATTTCCGCCAACACTGCGCTTGCCGTACTCTGCGACGTTATTTGCCGTCTTTATAAGATCATCATCGCGCTTTGCCTGGCATGCCAAATAAGGCAGACAAGGCCGATGCTGCGATGAATAGGTTTCGGTTTACTTATTTTAATGTCAATGAAGAAAAAGTTACGCCTATATGATAACTATTTTATAGTTCATAAGTATGTGTCTCATCAAAAATTCCTGATAGATTTATTTAAATACAACAACGCCGAACGCCCGCCGCACCATCGTGTATGCGACTCGGCTCAGCCGAGGCCGCTCAAGTGCTCACCCCCTGCTTTCTTAGGAAACAAGGCGGAAACGACAGGGCGGGAAACACAATAACAGTGGCGGTTTTGATGGAGGTCGATCTCGTCCCAGACTCGACCTGAGAGGGCATTAAGGCGGCTCGGCTTACTGCTTCTCGCCGTCGCTGCTGGGCGGCGGCGCATCGGCGGTTTTTCCGGTGTCTTTTCCTGTGTCTTTGGCGGCACCGCTGGCAGGGGTCTCCGCCGTCACGCCAGCGCCGACGCCAACGCCGACCCCTCCCCCCATTGAGCCGGCCCCGACACCAAGACCGAGGCCGACAGAAGAGCAGCCGCCCAGCATCAGGAGAGCGGCAGCCCACAAGCTCAGAGACAGGAACAGGCTTTTCATATCAACCTCTTGCAACTTGATGCCCTATCACCGCACACGCAGCCCAGGTGTTGCGCCGGGCCAGGGTTCGAGCACATAAATGCCAGGGCATGCTTTTTCATCGGCATGGCTGGCCGCCAGGACCATGCCTTCGGAAAGGCCGAATTTCATTTTACGCGGGGCCAGGTTGGCAACCATCACCGTCAGCTTGCCGGTCAATTGCTCGGGGGTGTAGGCGCTGGCGATGCCGCTGAAGACATTGCGTGGCTTGCCTTCGCCGGCATCGAGCGTCAGGCGCAGCAGTTTTTTCGATCCTTCGACGCGCTCGCAAGCGATGATTTTGGCGATGCGCAGGTCGATTTTGCTGAAGTCATCGATGGTGATGACGGGTGCCAGCGCCTCGCCGCCGGGGGGCTGGGTTGCTGGCGCTTCTAGGGCTTGCGGGGCTTCTGGAGCTTGCGGCGTTTGTACGCGCTCTGCCGCTTCGGCGGGCGGCTCGAACAGTTGATCGAGCAGCTTGGGATCGACGCGTTGCATCAAGTGGCTGTAGGCGTGGATCGTGTGCCCAGGGCCGAGTTGCTTGTTGGCATCGGCCCACGTCAGTTCGCCGCAACCCAAGAAGGCCTCGACCTGCTGCGCGAGCGTGGGCAGCACGGGCTTGAGGTACAGCGTGAGCAGGCGGAAGGCTTCGATGCAGGTGGAGCACACGGCGTGCAAGCGTTGCACGGCGGGCGCTTGCGCATCCGCATTCACATCCGCGCCTGCTGCGGTCGCGGCGGCCTGCTTCGCCAATTCCCAGGGTTTGTTCTGGTCCACGTATTCGTTGACCTTGTCGGCCAGCGCCATGATTTCGCGCAGCGCGCGGGCGTAATCGCGTCCATCGTAGAGCGCGTGCAAGGTCTCGGCACCGCTGTGTAGCGCCGCCAGCAGCGCTGCGCCGTCGGCGCCGGGCGCGCCCAGTTGGCCGCCGAAGCGTTTGGCGATAAAGCCCGCCGCGCGGCTGGCGATGTTGATGTACTTGCCCACCAGGTCGGCGTTCACGCGCGCGACGAAGTCCTCGGGGTTGAAATCGACATCCTCGACCCGTGCATTGAGCTTGGCCGCGATGTAATAGCGCAGCCACTCGGGGTTCATGCCGATGGCCAGGTACTTGAGCGGGTCGATGCCGGTGCCGCGGCTCTTGCTCATCTTCTCGCCGCTGACGGTGATGAAGCCATGCACGTTGACCTGCGCCGGCGTCTTGCGGCCGCTGAAGTGCAGCATCGCGGGCCAGAACAGGGTGTGGAAATAGACGATGTCCTTGCCGATGAAGTGCACCTGCTCGACCTGCGGGTCGGCCAGGAATTGCTCGAAGCTGAGCGCGGTGCGCGAGGGCGCGTGCCAATGGCCGGCGGCCTGGCCCTTGTCGAAGTGGTTTTTCAGGCTGGCCAGGTAGCCGACCGGCGCATCCAGCCAGACGTAGAAATATTTGCCCGGCGCCTCGGGGATTTCGATGCCGAAGTACGGCGCCTCGCGCGAGATGTCCCAATCGGCCATGCCGGCGTCGAACCACTCGCTGGCTTTTTTCGCCATTTCGCTTTGGAGCTTGCCGTCTTGCGTCCAGCCTTTGAGGAAGTCCACCACGGCCGGGTCGGACAGCTTGAAGAAGAAGTGCTCGCAGTGGCGCAGTTCGGGCCGCGCGCCGGTCAGTGTCGAGTAGGGTTCGATCAATTCGGTGGGCGTATAGACGCTCGAACACACTTCGCAAGCATCGCCATATTGGTCCTTGGCGTGGCACACCGGGCATTCGCCTTTGATGTAGCGATCCGGCAGGAACATGCCTTTGACCGGATCGTAGAACTGCTCGATGGTGCGCGTGGCGATCAGCCCGGCGGCACGCAGCTTGCGGTAGATGGACTGCGCCAATTCGGTGTTTTCGGGGCTGTCGGTCGAATGCCAGTTGTCGAAACAGATATGGAAACCGTCGAGGTACTGCTTGCGCCCGGCAGCGATTTCGCCGACGAATTGCTGCGGTGTCTTGCCCGCCTTTTCAGCGGCGATCATGATCGGCGCGCCATGCGCGTCGTCCGCGCCCACGAAATGCACCATGTGCCCCTGCATGCGCTGAAAGCGCACCCAGATGTCGGCCTGGATGTACTCCATGATGTGGCCGATATGAAACTTGCCATTGGCATAGGGCAAGGCGGTCGTCACGAAAATTTTGCGCGGCATGGTGGATTTTTCTATGGGGTGTGGGGTTCCGGGGCAAGGGCAGCGTCGGCCATCAGCACCAGATTGTCCCGATGCACCATCTCGGGCTCGGCGGCAAAGCCCAGCAAAAACTCGAATTGGGTCGATGGTTTGCGGCACAGCAGCCGCGCCTGGCCGCTCGAATAATTGGCCAGGCCGCGCGCGATTTCCCGGCCCTGGGGATCGCGCACGGCGATCACATCGCCGCGCGAAAACTCGCCTTCAACACCGGTCATGCCAATCGGCAGCAGGCTTTTGCCGGCCTCCAGCAACTTGGCCGCCGCGCCCGCATCGACACACACCGCGCCGCGCAGTTGCAGGTGGTCGGCCATCCAGCGTTGGCGCGCGCGGTGCTTGGGGGTATGCGCCAGCAACAGGGTGCCGATGGGCTCCCCCTGCGCCAGCCGCAATAGCGCATCGTTTTCCCGGCCCCAGGCGATCACGGTCGAGGCACCGGAGCGGGCCGCGCGTTTGGCCGCGAGGATCTTGGTCAACATCCCGCCTTTGCCGATGCTGGAGCCCGCGCCGCCGGCCATCGTCTCGAGTGCCGGATCGCCCGCCGTGGCCTGATGCACGAAGCGCGCGGCGGGGTCTTTGCGCGGATCGGCGGTATAGAGCCCTTTCTGGTCGGTCAGGATAATCAGCGCATCGGCCTCGACCAGATTCGCCACCAGGGCGCCGAGCGTGTCGTTGTCGCCAAACTTGATTTCGTCGTTGACGACCGTATCGTTTTCGTTGATGACCGGCACCACGCCCAATCCCAGCAGGGTATTGAGCGTCGAACGCGCGTTCAGGTAACGCTCGCGGTCGACCAAGTCGGCGTGCGTCAGCAGCACCTGCGCACTGCCGATGCCGTTTTCACGCAAGCGGGTCTCGTAAAACTGCACCAGCCCCATCTGGCCGACGGCGGCGGCGGCCTGTAATTCGTGCAACTGGCACGGGCGCTTTTTCCAGCCGAGCCGCTTCATGCCCTCGGCAATCGCGCCGCTGGAGACCATCACCACTTCGCGCCCCTGACGCACCAGCGTCGCGATCTGGTAACACCACTGGCCGATGGCGGCCTCGTCCAGGCCGCGGCCTTCGTTGGTCACCAAAGTGGAGCCGACCTTGACCACGATGCGGTGGGCATCGTGCAGCGCGGCAGAGACGGGTGAGGTGGATGCAATCGTTGCGCTCATGATTGAGACAGCCGGGCGATTCGGCAATCAGGACTCGGACTCAGAAGAATGGGGCGGGGCAGGCACAAAACGCGGATCGATTTCAGGCGGCTGCGGTTGCCGCGCGTCCTGCTCGGCTTTGACGGCCTGATAGACCGCCTTGACCAGCGTATCGAGCCCCTCGCGCGTGAGCGCGGAAATCTCGAAGACCGGCCCTTTGAAACGCAGCCGCCGCACGAAGTCCTTGACGCGCGCAACGCGCTCGTCGGCGGCAATCATGTCGAGCTTGTTGAGCACCAGCCAGCGCGGCTTTTCGTACAAGGCGCGGTCATATTTTTTGAGTTCCGCGACGATCGCCTTGGCCTGCACGACGGGATCGGCATTTTCATCAAAAGGCGCAAGGTCCACCACATGCAACAGCAACCGCGTGCGCTGCAAGTGGCGCAGGAACAAGTGCCCGAGGCCCGCGCCATCGGCAGCGCCTTCGATCAGCCCCGGTAAATCGGCCACGACGAAGCTTTGCTCCGGCCCCACGCGCACCACGCCCAGATGGGGATGCAAGGTCGTGAAAGGGTAGTCGGCAATGCGCGGCTTGGCGTTGGAAATGGCGCTGATGAGCGTGGATTTGCCCGCATTGGGCAGGCCCAGCAAACCAACATCGGCGAGCACCTTCAGCTCCAGCTTGAGGCTCTTGCGCTCGCCCGGCCAACCTGGCGTTTTCTGGCGCGGCGCGCGGTTGATCGAGCTCTTGAAACGCATGTTGCCAAAACCGCCATCGCCGCCTTTGGCGATCATCACCCGCTCGCCGGGCGTGAGCAATTCATACAGCACCTGGCCCGATTCGGCATCCGCAACGAGGGTGCCCACCGGCATCTTGAGCGTGACATCCGCGCCCGCGGCGCCGAACATGTCCGAGCCCATGCCATGTTGGCCGCGCTGGGCCTCGTGCCGGCGCGCGTAGCGGTAATCGATCAGCGTGTTCAAATTTGGATCGGCCAGCGCATACACATGCCCGCCGCGGCCGCCATCACCGCCATTGGGACCGCCGAATTCCTTGAATTTTTCGTGGCGGAACGACACGCAGCCGTTCCCGCCATCGCCCGCGGCGATGTCGATGTAGGCTTCGTCAACGAATTTCATGGGATGGATGCAGTGTACAAATGACAAAGCCCCGGCGAACGGGGCTTCAGAGGCCTGCGGCGAGAGACCGGGGTGGTGCGATCAAGCCGCCGGTGTCACGCTCACCGTATGCTTGTTGAGCGCGCCCCGGGTGCTGAACGCAACATGCCCGTCAACCAGCGCATACAGCGTGTGATCCTTGCCCATGCCGACGTTCACGCCCGCGTGAACGCGGGTGCCGCGCTGGCGCACGATGATCGAACCGGCGCTGATCAACTCGCCGCCAAAACGCTTGACGCCGAGCATTTTGGGCTTGGAATCGCGCCCGTTGTGCGTAGAGCCGCCGCCTTTTTTATGTGCCATGGTGTCCGTTCCTTGTTCAGATGGCAATCGCGCCGATTTCCAGCTCGGTGTACAGCTGGCGATGGCCTTGATGCTTTTGATAGTGCTTGCGGCGGCGCATTTTGAAAATGCGCACCTTTTCGTGCAAGCCATGCGCGAGCACAGTGGCCCGCACAGTGGCGCCGGACACCAGGGGTGTACCGACCTTGAGTTCGCTGCCATCGCCGACAGCCAGCACTTGGTCGATCACAATTTCCTGGCCTACGTCCGCAGCTATCTGTTCTACCTTGATTTTTTCGCCGGAAGCAACGCGATACTGCTTGCCACCGGTTTTTATGACCGCGTACATGAGAATAAACCTTTTGGAGGGTTTGGAGGGGAAAAAATGAACTGCGAAAGGAAATTTCCGCAGAACCATTGATTTTAGCACTTTCACCTTGTCGGTGCTCAAGTGTGAGATCAAGGAAGCCCCCTGCCCACGGCAAGCACTGCCCCGGCAGGGCTGGGCCGGCGGAGATCCGGGACAATCCCGATCAGCCGTGGGCTCAACGCCCGGGCGACCGAATATTGCTCCAGTGTCTTGCTCCATCCTCCTCGCCCATGCCCGCACGCCCGATCATCCTTGCTTCCACCTCGCGCTACCGGCGCGAGTTACTGAACCGCCTGCGCCTGCCCTTTGAGGTGCAGCCGCCCGAAGTTGACGAGACGCCCCACCCCGGCGAACCGCCTGCCGCATTAGCGCGGCGGCTGGCACTGGCGAAGGCGCACGCCGTGGCGCGGCGCTTTCCGCAAGCGGTGGTGATCGGATCGGACCAGGTCGCCGATCTGCGCGGCGAGCCGCTGGGCAAGCCCGGGGACCACGCGCGCGCGGTCGCGCAATTGCGGCGCATGCGCGCTCAAACGCTGATTTTTCAGACCGCCGTCGCCGTGGTGTGCGCCGCCGCCGGTTTCGAGCAAATCGATCTGGCGCCGGTGCGCGTGGTGTTCCGCGATCTCAGTGACGCGGCGATCGAAGCCTATCTGCGCGCCGAAGCGCCCTACGACTGCGCCGGCAGCGCACGCAGTGAGGGTCTGGGCATCGCGCTGCTGGAGGCCATCGACAGCGACGATCCGACCGCCCTGGTGGGCCTGCCGTTGATTCGTACCTGCCGCATGCTGCGCGCCGCTGGAGTCGATCTGCTGTGAACGCCGCAACGCTGTACCTCGTACCGGCGCCGCTGGATTTCGGCTGCGATGCGCTCACCGCGCTCGATCAAAGCCTGCCCCTGCACACGCTACGCACCGCCGCCGCGCTGACGCACTGGATTTGCGAGAACGCCAAGAGTGCGCGCGCTTACCTCAAGCGGATCGACGCGGTCGTGCCGCTGGCCGCGCCCTTGCAGGCACAACGCATCATCGAACTGCCGCACGCGGTACATAAAAAAGGCGACCACGCTGCCGGCGGCTTCGACGCCCGGCCCCTGCTGGCCTGCGCACGCGAAGGCCAGGACATCGGGCTGCTGAGCGAGGCGGGGATGCCGGCGATCGCCGATCCGGGCGCATCGGTGGTGCGTGCGGCACACGATCTGGGGCTGACCGTCACGCCGCTGGTCGGCCCGGTTTCGCCGCTGCTGACCCTGGCCGCCAGCGGCTTGAACGGACAAAACTTTGCCTTTGTCGGTTACTTGCCGCAGGAAAGCGATGCACGCGACAAGCGTATCCGCGAGCTCGAAGCGCTCGCACTGCGCAGCGGGCAGACGCAATTGTTCATCGAAACGCCTTACCGCAACGCCGCTTTGCTCGATGCGCTGCTGCGTACCCTGCACCCGCCGACGCGCTTGGCCGTGGCGCAGGGGCTGACGCTGGCGCACGCGCGCATCGACAGCCGCAGCGTGCAAGCATGGCGCACGCTGTCCAGGCAGACGGCGCCTGGTGCGGCGAACCTCATGATGGATCGCCTGCCCGCGGTATTTGCGATCGGGCGATAGCGGCCAAGGAAGCGGCCAAGAAAACGGCCCAAAACGGCCCAAAACGGCAAAAAATGGCCAAGCGGTCGCCTGCGCGCGTTGCCCGCGCTGGCATCGAGCCCCTTGACCCGGTAGCGCGATCCCTGAAAATGGCGCCCATATGCCCTCTTTATTCCACCCCCCTGTCGCCGGCCCGCCATGAAAAACTTTGCCCCGTACCGCGTACACAGTCGATTCAAACTCGATCGCCTCAACCCGCGCGCCACGCCCTTTGCACAGGGCAGCGCCACAGCGCAGTTCAAGCATCTCAAAGAACTTGCACTGGAGTTGGACTTGCTGCAAAACCAACTGCACGCCGAGGGGCGCCGCAAGGTCTTGCTGGTGTTGCAGGGCATGGATACCAGCGGCAAGGACGGCACCATCCGCTGGGTGTTCGCGCGCTGTTCACCGCTGGGCGTGGGCGTCACGGCCTTCAAGGCCCCCAGCGACACCGAGCGCGCCCGCGATTACCTCTGGCGCTGCCATGCGGCGGTGCCCGCCGCCGGGCAAATCATGATCTGGAACCGCAGCCATTACGAGGATGTGCTGGTGCCTGTGGTCGAAGGCTGGATCGATAAGAAGGAGGCACAGCGCCGCTACGCGCAGATCAACGATTTCGAGCGGCTGCTGGTGGAAACCGGAACCGTGGTCATCAAGTGCATGCTCCACATCAGCAAGGATGAACAGCGCACGCGGCTGCAAGAACGCATCGACACGGCCAGTAAACAATGGAAGTTTGCGCGCAGCGACCTGGAGACGCGCAAAAAATGGGAGCCCTACCAGCGCGCCTACCAACGCGCATTGACGGCAACCTCCACCGCCCACGCGCCGTGGCACGTGATTCCAGCCGATGACAAATCACAGCGCAACTTGATGGTGGCCCACCTGCTGATTCGTCACCTCAAAAAGATGAAGCTGCACCTGCCACCGGCGGACCCCAGCTTGCACGGGCTGATCGTGGAATGAGGGGCGGCGCGCGCGGGTCCAGCGCAGCACGTTGGGCGCTGTGCACGCGCGTCAGTGCAGCGCCGGCATGGTGCTCAGGGTGTGCACGGTCACCTCAGCAAAAGCGGCGCCGAACTTTTTGGCCAGGCGCTCGGCCATGTTGTCGCGGCGGGTGTAATCGACCAAATCCTTGGCCTTGATGACATCGCGCGCCACGCTATCGACGCTACCGAGTTGATCGGCCAAACCGATATCGACCGCGCGCTGGCCGGTCCAGAACAGGCCGCTGAACAGCCCCGGCGTATCCAGCTTCAGGCGATCGCCCCGGCCGGTCTTGACCACGTCAATAAATTGCTGGTGAATCTGATCCAGCATTTCTTGCGCATGCGCGCGCTGGTCACTGTTCATCGGACTGAAAGAGTCCAAAAAGCCTTTGTTCTCGCCCGAAACGAGCAGGCGGCGCTCGATACCGAGCTTATCCATCAGCCCGGTAAAACCAAAGCCATCCATCAGCACGCCCACACTGCCCACCAGACTCGCCTTGTCAACGAAGATCTGGTCAGCCACCGAGGCGATGTAGTAAGCCGCCGAAGTGCAGGACTCCTCGGCCACGGCATAGATCGGCTTGTTGTACTTGGTGCGCATGCGCTTGATCGCGTCAACGATCAGGCCGGCCTGTACCGGGCTGCCGCCAGGCGAGTTAATGAGCAGAACCAGCCCCTTGGTGTCCTCATCTTGAAGGGCGGTTTTCATCGACCCGATGATGTATTCGGCGCTGGCATCCGCGCCATAGGCGATCTCGCCTCTGATCTGAACAACGGCGGTGTGCGGTCCCAGTTTGTCTGCCGAAGGGGCGGCACGCGAAAAACCCAGCCACACCAGCGCCACGAGCACAACCAGCCATGCGCTGCGAAAGAAGATTCTCCAGTGGCGCGCTCTGCGCTGTTCTTTCAGCGTGGAAAAAAGCAGCTTTTCAAGCGCCGATCGCTCCCAATCCGAGGAAGCTGAGGCACTCGAACGAGCAGCGCCCGCGGCAGCGGAGCTAGCGTTATCGGGCATGGTGCCAAATCCTTGGGGTTCAGTCCGGTTCGAATCGGTCATTGTCGAAAAGCACGCAAAGCGGCGAATTCAAAAGATCAAAAGGGCGGCAGTATGCCACTGATCATCATAGTAGACGCAGGCTCTGGGGGAATTCAGCGCAGTCGCGGCGAGCGTGCGCCGCAGTCCAGCCCATCAAATGGTCTGTGAAAAACCCCGCTTCAGCCCGCGCACGCCATTCGATTTGAATTTGATTTGAGATCGTAAACAGTTTCTCACTCTCACGCATGGCTCAACAACCAGTCTTGCAGCCGGGCCACCGAGTGCGCCACATACAGCGGCCCGAGCGCCGAAAAATCGGCCGGATCGTGCGCGCCGTAGCTGACGGCGACGCTGGCACAGTCGGCATTACGGGCCAATTGCAGATCGTGCGTGGTGTCCCCGATCATCAGTGTGCGCTCGGGCGCAACGCCCTGCTCATCCATGAGTTCGAGCAGCATTTGCGGGTGCGGTTTACCTTGCGTTTCGTCAGCGGTGCGCGAGCTGTCAAAGCGTTTTTCGAGCGCCGCGCCGGCCAGCGCGGCATTCAAACCTGCGCGCGATTTGCCGGTGGCCACCGCCAGCTTGTAGCCGCGCGCGTGCAGCGTATCCAGCAAGGGCAGAACGCCCTCGAAAAGCACGACATCGTTCTGGCTGCGCACGTAGTGGTA
Source organism: Burkholderiaceae bacterium (assembly GCA_031285125.1). GTDB lineage: Bacteria > Pseudomonadota > Gammaproteobacteria > Burkholderiales > Burkholderiaceae_C > JAITWT01. The sequence goes on from JAITWT010000096.1 coordinate 16,760, forward strand.
ACGGTAACGCAGCCCCAATTCATGGTACTTCTCAGGCGGCACGTCCGGCGCGACGCGCGCCAGCGCTTCCCCCAGTCCCAGACCAATCACCCAGGCTGCATCGCGCGCGCTGGGCCGCGCGCCGCCGACGTCGGCAACGGCCTCCTGAATGCAGCGCACGATCACGGCGGTGGAATCGAACAGGGTGCCATCCCAGTCAAAAGCGATCAGGTCGAAGCGGCGGGGCATAGAAGATAGAGACTAGGGCCTGTTAACAATCACTCAGGCGTTTGGATGAACCAGCAAGCCAAGCAGAGCACGCCCAAGAAGCTCCTGGCCAGTTTGTCATAGCGCGTGGCCACACGTCTGAATTGCTTGA
>JAITWT010000114.1 GCA_031285125.1 Burkholderiaceae bacterium
AGCACGGAAATCTTGGCCTCGTCGCGGCTGAAGGCGATCCCGGAAACAATGGCTTTTTCCATATGTTCATCTTCCTCGAAAGTAATCAGGGTGCCCGATTGGGCTTCTTCGTTGATGTCGATGTCCCACGGCGTGAAGCTCGAGAGCACGCGCAGCGGCACCTTGTATTTGCCGGCGAACTCGACCGAGCGGATTTGCAGCACCTTGCTGCCCAGGCTGGCCATTTCCAGCATTTCCTCGAAGCTGACGCTGGTCATGCGGCGCGCCTCGGGCACGATGCGCGGATCGGTGGTGTAGACGCCATCCACATCGGTAAAGATCAGGCATTCGTCGGCCTTGAGCGCCGCGGCCATCGCCACCGCCGAGGTGTCACTGCCGCCGCGCCCGAGTGTGGTGATGTTGCCGCCTGCGTCGATGCCCTGAAAGCCGGTGATGATGACCACTTTGCCCGCGCTCAGATCGGCGCGCACGCGCGCGTCGTCGATGCTTTCGATGCGCGCCTTGGTGTAGGCGCTGTCGGTGCGCACGGGCACTTGCCAGCCGGCGTAGCTGATAGCGGCAAGGCCTTCAGCCTGTAAGGCGATCGCCAGCAGCGCCGAGGAAGCCTGTTCGCCAGTGGCCGCGAGCATGTCCAGCTCGCGCCCGTAGGCGCTGTCGGGGTGCGCTGGCGCAAGCTCCTTGGCCAAGGCCAGCAAACGGTTAGTTTCACCGCTCATGGCGCTGGGGACGACCACGATTTGGTGGCCGGCGCGCACCCATTTGGCGACTCGCTTGGCCACGTTGCGAATGCGCTCGGTCGAGCCCATCGAGGTACCGCCGTATTTATGAACGATCAATGCCATGACAGCAGAATGAAAATACAAAAACGGTAGATTTTAATTGTTCACCGACCATTGCAATAACGTGCCCTGGCGCTTGATGAAACCGCCGCCGAGCTTGAGATGGATACGATGACCGCGCGTGGTGCAGCAAGCGATCTGGTCAAGCAACTCTTCGAGCTGCGCGGCGCTCGGGCGGCAGCCGTGCTGCGTGGCCAGCCAGTGGCGCAGCGCGTTGGCTTGGCGCGCGCGCGCGAGGGCTTGCAGCGCGACGATGCGCGGCGGCTGACCGGTCGATTGCAAATCTTGCGCAGCCAGTTGTTCGAGCAGCTCCTGCGCTTGCGCCGCGTGTGCCGCGCTGCGTGCGAAGGTTGTCCGGAAGTGCGGAAACAGGGTCTGAACGGCAGGCAAAAGCCCGGCGCGGATGCGGTTGCGCGTGAAGCGCATGTCACTGTTGCTCGGGTCTTCGGTCCACGCGATACCCTGTGCGCGCAGCCAGAGACGCAGGTCGGCGCCGGTCAGCGCCAGCAACGGCCGGTGGTAGCGCAGGCCACCGCGCAGCGCGAGCGCGGGCATTGCGGCCAAGCCGGCCAGACCGGCACCGCGTGCCAGTGCGATCAGCAGCGTTTCGGCTTGATCATCGGCTTGGTGCGCCAGCGCGATGTCTGCGATGCCCTGCTCGCGCGCCAGCGCCGCTAACGCTGCATAGCGCGCGCGCCGCGCCGCCGCCTCCGGGCTTTCGCCGCTGGCGTGCCGCGCATCGACCCGGCGTGCGTGCAACGGGATGCTAAGCCGTGCGCACAGGTCGACGCAATGGCGCTCAAAGGTATCGGCGGCGGCCTGCAAGCCGTGGTGTACATGCAGGGCCTGCACCTGACCGGGCCAGCGCCGCGCGCAAGCCAGCAACAGTGCGCTGGAATCGGCGCCGCCGCTCAGGGCCACCGCCAGCGGCAACCCAGGGGAAAAGGCCGCGATGGCTTGTTCGAGCGCATTCATCGCGCGGCGCGGTCCGCAAAATTACGGGCGATCGGGAAGGAGCGGGGCATTGAACCGAAGATCCAAAACATCGGATGATTGTGCGACTATCGAAGTCACGCCGTATCCGACTTTGAAATCAAACGATGATTTTTCCGGCTTCGCTTGCCGTGCTGCACCACGGTTTGCGCAACGCCTGTGCGTACGCGCTTGATCTAAAAATAGAAAATTATTCAGTCCCCGCCAGTGGACATGCCCGGATTGGAAATAGGGTGCCCGCGCGAATTTGCGCGGGGCCTCCTTACCGGCACACCATTCCGCCGAAGTTTGCGGCTTGTTGGCCGAGCAGGGTGACTTCGACACGGCGATTGCGCTGCATGCCTGCGGCGGTGGCATTGGTCGCGATGGGGTTTCGCTTGCCATGACCGGCGACGGTGTACTGGACGTTGCTCGCCCCCATATTGACCAGCGCCGCGTGGACACTTTCGGCACGACGTGTCGACAAAGTCTGGTTGTACGCATCGGAGGCGCGGTCATCGGTATGACCGTCGATGGCGACCTGCACGCCGGGGTTGTCGGCCAGCCAGGCGGCCAGCGGCTCAAGCTTGTTGAGCGCGCCGGGACGCAGATTCGATTTGCCGGTGGCGAACAGGACCGTGTCTTGCAGGGTCATGGTGGCGCCACGCGGCGATTGGCAGAAACGAAAGGCGCGCATCGCCGGACGGTACCAGCCCATGGGCCGAGGATGGCGATGAGCCCAATGCCTGGGCCCGGGCGGCGGTCCGTACATGCCCGGGCCATACGGCTGGACGATGACGGGCGGCGGGCCCGGTCGATAGTCAGGCCGATAGCCGCCGGGCGGCCCGCCCGGACGGTCGGGGTAGGGCGGCGCGACTTCGGATCGGTAGCCTGGAACTGGGTGCGGGGTGTAGCGCTGCGATTCAGGCCTGCGCTCCATACCGTACTCGGGGGGGGCGGCCAGCGCCGTTCCCACAGCGAGTATCAAGATGCTCATCAGGTATGTTCGGGCTTTCATCGTGGGATCTCCGTGTCGATTGGGTCGGGTGTATTTCCATTCAAGATAGCGTCGGCAGATGTACTTCGCGTGCGACTATCCCCACTGTCTTCCCTGTGTCCCCTGGGCCTTTCTAAAACGTAGCGTAGCGCCGATTGGATAATCGACAATTCCTGTGATGCAAAGAAAAGAAAAGAAGTTTGAATGCGGACTGTTTTTCTTCTTTGCGGCGTGCCTGCATGGGGTCGTGCTTGCCCGCACGGATGTGCACGGATGCGTACGGATTTGCACGGATTCGTACAGACGGGCGCCTCCTGGTGCTGGCCTGGGACTTGATTTCACCGCCAGCCTCTCCATCTGAACACCAGCCATGTTGAAATTTCCTCTGCTCCTGCTGCGTCTGCGCAATGAACTGTGGTTTGCGTGGAAGCTGCTGCGCGACCGTCGCTCGCCATGGGCGGCCAAGGTGGCGGTGGTGGCCGCAGTGGCGTATGTGCTCTGCCCGGTCGACTTTGTTTTCGATTGGTTTCCCGTGCTCGGCTGGCTCGACGACGCCGTCGTCGCGATGCTGCTGCTCAAGCTGGCCTCGCGCCTGCTGCCCGCGCCGTTGCGCGAGACCTTGCGCGCCGAGGCCGCGCGCCGGGCGTCGTTGCAAGGTTGAGCGCCATGCAAATGCGGGGAATGGGGGCGGGCGGCCTTTCGCCCGGCACAGTCACTGAGCCGGTGTCAATGAATCCCTGAGAACCTGTTTACGATCTCAAATGGCTCACGCAGAGACCTTTTCGGGAGGGGATGCAAGGCGCGGCGCGCAGCCCATAGCCCGGCTATAGGCCAGCGTTGCAACGCCGCAGACCGCCCGAAAAGGCCTCTGCCCTTCGGGTTGGGCCGAAATCGGGCGATTGGGCGGCCCCGTCGCTTGCCTGGGCACCAGCCCATGCGGCGCGCCATGGGCCACCCACTCATCCCGATTGCGGCCCAACGTGAGCCATTTGGGATCGTAAACAGGTTCTGAGTGAATCCCCGAATCCCGCGCGCCTTTTGAGGGGATTGTCCGGCGCCATCGAACCAGGCAAACTCCTACAAATCCGGCGGCCCTTTCAGAGCCTCTCCGGGTTTTTCCGGGCATCTCCAAGGCTCGGCTCCGTCACTCCTCTCCTCGATTCTTATGAGTGAAGCTCCGCAAAACCGCATCAAGTACTTCTGGGAAGACCTCCCGGTGGGCGCCGTCAGAGAGCTGGGCAGTTTGACGGTCGATCGCAACGAGGCGCTTGAATTCGCGCAGAAGTACGATCCACAGCCTTTCCACCTGAGCGAAGCCGCCGCCGCCCAGTCGATTTTTGGCCGGCTTTCAACCAGCGGCTGGCATACCTGCTCGATGGCCATGGGCTTGCTGGTGCGCAACTTTCTGTGTGAAGCGGCCAGCCTGGGCTCGCCGGGTGTGGAGCAGATTAAATGGCTCAAGCCGGTCTATCCGGGCGACACGCTCACGCTGCGTCAGCGCATCGTCGAATCGCGCCCGATGAAGTCGCGTCCTGATGTGGGCCTGGTGCGCACCCACTGGGAGATGTTCAATCAACACGGCGAGCAGGTGCTGCTGATGGATGGCTACGGCATGTTCCGCCGCAGAGGCTAAAGCCCCGGCCTCTGGGGCTGTGTTCGGGCGCCTGCCTGGACACGCTGAATTGATTCGCAACTGAATCATATGAAGCGCTACCCTCAATTCGCCATGACAGCGACCGGATCCTTGTTGAAAAGGGGGCGTGTTTAGGGCAGGCGATCCAACATTGCGCTCAACTCAATAGCGCACAATTGAATGATTCTCAAAATCTGGAGGACTTCATGTCCGATGAATTCTGTAAGCCTGCGAAGTCCAGCGCCCCCAAACAGGGCGGTAAGCTGCTGGATGTCAATATTCAGCCCGTACAAGGGCCGATGGAGGAGTTGCCCGCCGACCATACGCTGGTGCTCAAAGTGATCCCCCGTCCGTCCGATGTCAACGCCAATGGCGACATCTTTGGCGGTTGGGTGATGTCCTGGGTGGATATGGCCGGGTCGGTGTTGCCCGCGCGCCATGCGCAGGGTCGCGTGGCGACCGTCGCGGTCAACCAGTTCGTGTTCAAACAACCCGTACGCATTGGCGATATCCTGAGCTTTCTGGCCAAGGTCGAGCGCATAGGCCATACCTCGATTACCGTCAATGTGAGCGTCTATGCCGAGCGCTTGGAGCGGCAGGGCCGCTATATCAAGGTCACCGAAGCGACATTGACCTACGTGGCTATTGACAACGATGGCCGTCCCCGGCCCGTGCCCAACCGCGTGATCGAGCCGCCTGGCGTTTGACAAGCGCCGCCCATCGCACTGACAAAAGAAAAAGAGACGATGCCGGTACCGCAAAAACTGTTTGAACCTTTACGTGCCGGCGCCTTGGCGTTAGAGCACCGTGTCGTGTTGGCGTCGCTGACGCGAATGCGCGCCGAGCCGCCTGGGAATGTGCCCGGAGCGCTGATGGTTGAGTACTACCGCCAGCGTGCCTCGCGGGGCGGACTGCTTGTGAGCGAAGGCAGCCCGATTTCGGATTCCGCGCGGGGGATGCCTGCCACGCCCGGCATCCATACCGAAGCGCAGATCGCGGGCTGGCAAAAGGTCACGCGGGCCGTGCATGACGCCGCAGGGCTCATCGTCGTACAACTCTGGCATGTTGGGCGCATTGCGCACAGTTCCGTGCAACCGCAACACCGCCTGCCCGTGGCGCCTTCGGCCATTGCGGCCCAGGGCAAGGTGCTGACGGCGCAGGGTTCGTCTGTGCCGTTCGAGACGCCTCATGCGCTATCGCGGGAGGACATTGCCGGGATCGTGCGTGATTACGCGCAGGCCACGCGCAACGCGCAACGCGCCGGATTTGACGGCGTCGAAATTCATGGCGCCAACGGCTATTTGATTGAGCAATTCCTGCAAAGCCGCACCAACCAGCGCACCGATGGCTACGGCGGCTCCATCGAGCGCCGCGCGCGTTTTGCTCTGGAAGTGACCGAGGCTGTGGTCAACGCCTGGTCTGCCGACCGTGTGGGGATTCGTCTGTCGCCCTTGGGCATTGCCAACGACAGCGGTGAAGACGACCCCATGCCGCTGTACACACACGTCATCGAAAAGCTCGCGCCACTGGGTTTGGCCTACCTGCACCTGATCGAACCGCGCGCCAGCGGGAACGGTAAAGCAGACGTTGATCGTCCCGACATGCCTTCGGCCGCCAAACTGTTTCGTCCGCTGTGGCCGGGAGCCCTCATTACCGCAGGGAATTTCATTCCTGACACAGCCGAAGCGTTCGTGCAATCAGGCATTGCTGACGCGATCGCATTTGGCCGCTATTTCATCTCCAATCCAGACCTGCCCGCGCGCATCCGCCAGGGGGCCGCGCTCACGCCTTACAACCGTCCCACGTTCTACAGTGGCGGTGCCAACGGGTATACCGACTATCCGCTATTGGATAATGCGGCCTCGTGATTTTTATATTCAAACTTAAAAATTTCCTAAAAAGGACCGGACATGGTAGGAAAAGAGGCCAGTATTTCGCGCAATAAGCTCCTGGGTATCTCTGGAATAGGGTGGATGTTCGATGCGCTCGATCTCGGCCTCTTGTCCTTCATCATGGTGGCGATCAAAAATGACTGGGGCCTGTCGGCGTCCCAGGTCGGTTGGATCGGCAGCGTCAATTCCATCGGTCAAGCGTTTGGCGCGCTGATATTTGGGTTGATGGCTGACAAAGTGGGCCGCAAAAAAGTTTTTATCCTGACTTTACTTCTGTTTAGCCTCGCCAGCGGTGTATCGGCGCTATCGACCACGCTGACGATGCTGCTCATACTGCGTTTTTTCATCGGCCTGGGGCTGGGGGGAGAATTGCCCGTTGCTTCGACGTTGGTGTCGGAAAACGTGCAAGCCCATGAGCGCGGAAGGATTGTCGTTCTGCTGGAAAGTTTCTGGGCGCTCGGTTGGATACTGGCTGCGCTGATTGCCTATTTTATTATTCCTAGTTATGGCTGGCGGACCGCTTTATTACTCGGGGCATTGCCGGCGTTTTATGCCGTGTACCTGCGCTTCGGTTTGCCCGATTCAGCGCGTTTTGTACCGCAGGTTGCGGCGCGGTCAAGCGTGATGGAAAATTTGGCGCAAATTTTTTCCAAGCCCTACCGGCGGGCGACGATCATGCTGTGGATTTTGTGGTTCAGCGTGGTGTTCTCATATTACGGCATGTTTCTGTGGTTGCCGGGCGTTGTCAGCCTGAAGGGTTTTGGGGTGGTGAAAAGTTTCGAATATGTGCTGATCATGACGTTAGCGCAGTTACCGGGCTATTTCAGCGTCAGTTGGCTGATCGAGCGGGTCGGGCGCAAATTCGTGTTGATCACGTATCTGCTCGGTACCGCGCTTTCTGCCTACTTTTTTGGTACGGCCACTTCGGTTGCGCAGATTCTGATCACTGGAATGCTGCTCTCGTTTTTCAACCTCGGCGCTTGGGGCGCGCTCTACGCTTATACGCCGGAGCAATACCCGGACGCGGTTCGCGCCACGGGCGCTGGCGTGGCCGCTGCGGTGGGCCGTATTGGTGGTATTTTTGGCCCGCTGGCGGTCGGTTATTTCCTGGCCGCACAGATCAGTATCGAAACGATATTTTTCGTTTTCTGTGCGGTGATTGTGGTCGGGAGTATTGCGGTCGCGGTGCTGGGTCAGGAAACACGTGGAATAGAGCTGAAAGGCGCTGGACAATCAAAATGGGTTTAGGGCCTGTTCACACTATTTCCGCAGTCGCGTTGTGCACCCGAGGGGCCGGATGCAAGGCGCAGGCGCACAGCAAGGCATCAAGCCTTGCTGT
>JAITWT010000128.1 GCA_031285125.1 Burkholderiaceae bacterium
GCCTTTTCGGGCGGTCTGCGGCGTTGCAACGCTGGCCCATAGCCGGGCTATGGGCTGCGCGCTGCGCCTTGCATCCCCTCCCGAAAAGGTCTCTGCGTGAGCCATTTGAGATCGTAAACAGGTTCTAACGCACTGGCGGGTTGTTGCAAATGCACGCCATAGCCTGCGCGCGATGGCTGCGCTTGACGCCTGGATTGGATCCGTTTGGGCGGCCTGCGCAGGTACGCCGGATTGATCGTAAACAGGTTCTAAGACCTCAGACTAACTTCAGTTTGAAACCCCGGCCCGAAGGTTGGGGTTTCGGCGATTTTTTTGGAGGGGCGAAAACCTTTTTAAAAAGGGCCTTTTCCTCTTTTCAACGGTTGCGTTTTTTATGTCCACGCTGGGCCGTCGAACGCTTTTGAGGCGAGGACCCGGCCGTGTGCCGCTGGCGGTTCGATTGGCGGTTACTGCGGGTTGATGCACGCTGCGGTTGTTGGCGCACATCAGCGCGCTGTTTATGTCTGCCTTGAGCCGATGCGCGCTGCTGGCGCCGGGATGGGGTCGAGCGCTCCTGGTGTTTACCCCGGGCCAATCCCCGGGCCGATGCGCGCCGGTGTTTGTCGCGTGACGATGCGCGCTTGTATTGACCGTGCCGCGCCGTGTCATTGCGCCAGGAAGATGCGCTGCTTCCTTGGCTTTGTGCGCTCTCGTCTACAGCCGTGTCTACCGTGACTTGACCGGTCAGGTAAGGCATGGGATCGACCGAGGTGCCGTACTTGCGTAGTTCAAAGTGCACCATGACTTGGTCGGCGTCGCCGGTGCTACCCATCTCGGCGATCTGCTGGCCTTGGCGCACGGGCTCTTTCGGACGGACCAGAACCGTGCTGTTGTGTGCATAGATGGAAATGATGTGGTTGCTATGCTGGATGATGATGGTTTGCCCGTAATCGTGCAGTTGACTACCCACAAAAACCACGCGGCCATCCGCAGTGGCGTATACGGGGTCGCCAGGGTGGCCGCCGATATTTATTCCGCCGTTGCGGTGGACGCCGAAGGCCATCAGTATGGGGCCGTTGGCCGGCGGGATGAAGCTCGATGGTGTTGTCGGCGGGGTAAGGAGGACCGTGGGAGCGTCCGTCGCGGGCGATGTTTGCAAGGGCTGGGGCGTTTTAGGGGGCTGGAGCACCCGGGGAGCCTGGGGTGTGGGGGCGGTCTGAGCTGCAGGGGCTGCCTGAGTTTCCTGGGCTGCTTGAGCTACCTGAGTTGCTTGAGCTGCCTGAGGCTCTTGTGACGTCCACATGTCCGATATATCTGGTGCATTGTCCGGGGCGGTTTCGCAAGCGGCAAGCAGGCAAACGGTCAGCGCCAGCACAATGCGGCAGGCGTATCGGGCGGGGGGGTGAATGAAAGTGTTTTTTTGCATAAACCGGGGCACAAAAATAATCAAACGATGTCTACTGTATGCACCTGGCCTCGATCGAGTCGGCCCAGGCGGCGGTCTTCGAAGTAAAAGCGCAGCGCCTCGCGTACCGTGGGGAAGGCGATTTCACTCCATGGAATCTCGGTTTCGGTGAACAAGCGCGCTTCCAGCGTTTCATGACCGGGCGCAAAGCGTTCGTCAAGCAGACGGGCATGAAAGAAAAAATGCACCTGAGCAACCCGCACCACGCTGACGATCGCGAATAGCGCGCCCAGTTCATATCGGGCGCCAGCTTCTTCGTCGGTCTCGCGCGCGGCACCCTGCGCCAGGGTTTCGTGCAACTCCATGAAGCCCGCTGGCAGCGTCCATTTACCCCAACGCGGCTCGATGTTGCGCTTGCACAGTAGCACACGCTCACCCAGCGTCGGCAGGGTACCCACGACATTGAGCGGGTTTTCGTAATGTACCGTACCGCAGGCGGGGCAGATGGCGCGTTCGCGCGTGTCACCGTCGTCTGGAATGCGGTAAATCACTGCGGCGCCGCAGTGGGTGCAGTGCTTGATCGGCGGATTGGGCATGGGGGTGTGTTGCGTCGGGTTGATTGGGGTAGACGAACAGCCGGATCGATAAGGTGGGCGATAAGGCGGGCGGTGGTGTCGGGAAGTTCTGGGGAAAATTTCACAGAGCCATGTCAGCAATATTCTCAGTTTGCCAGAGTGGGCAAGGGACACGTTGCATCCTGGACTTTGCCCGCTTTGCTGTGCTGCGAATGCCTGCGCGGCTTGGTGCAGAGCTTCTTCGGCGCGACGCTATTCTGGCGGCATTGGAAACACGTTTTGGATATGCCCATGCCTATGTCTATACACCGCGATTGGATCGTCCCTGATTGGCCCGCGCCGCCCCAGGTTCGGGCACTGTGCACCACGCGTGCAGGCGGCGTTTCTGGCGGCCCATATGCCCGTCTGAATCTCGGTGACCATGTTGGCGATGATGGCGTTGCCGTGGCGCGCAATCGCGAACTTTTGCGGGAGGCGATCGGCGTGCGGCCCGTTTTTTTGCAGCAGGTGCACGGGGTTGAATGCGTCGAGTTCGATACTTTTGCGCGCCACGGTGTCGATGCTCATGACGGTGTGCCCGACGGACGCTGCGCTGACGCTTGTACCACCATGGCCCCGGGTCTGGCCTGCACCGTACTGGTGGCCGATTGCCTGCCCGTGTTGTTGTGCGATCGCACCGGCCGGCGCGTGGCTGCCGCGCACGCGGGTTGGCGCGGGCTGATGGGGGGCGTGATCGAAACCGCGGCGCGTGCGTTTGGCCGGCCTGCGTGCGAGCTGCTGGCTTGGCTCGGCCCTTGCATCGGGCCGCGCGCTTTCGAGGTCGGCGCGCAGGTGCGCGCACTCTTGACGGCTGCCGATGAGGGCGCTGCCGCCTGTTTTATGCCCGCGTCGACGCCCGGCAAATATTGGGCTGATCTGCCCGCGTTGGCGCGCCGTCGCCTGCATGCGCTGGGTATCGAGGCCATTTACGGTAACGACGGCAGTGATGATTGGTGCACGGTACGCCAGAGCGCGCGCTTCTTTTCTCACCGGCGCGACCGTATCAGCGGACGCTTTGCGGCGCTGGTCTGGATCGATGCTTGATGCGGCCGTCCGATCCGGATGGCCACGCTCTCAGAACCTGTTTACGATCTCAAATGGCCATTTGAGATCGTAAACAGGTTCTCAGGGATACCCCGAAATTCAGTAGGGATACGCACGGGAAGGTTGCGCGGTGATGTAGCATCTTTGATATTTAGCAATCGTTGCGTGCGTTTGTTAGGCGCGCCCGCAACGCGCGTTGTTATGCCTGCCAACGGATGGATCGCCACAGGAGAGAGACAATGGAACCGCAAGAGCAGACCGATACCACGGTGTTCGAGCCCTTGACCAAGGCGCTCACACAGGCGTTTGTTCAGAATCTGAATGAAACGCTGCAAAACCTTCCATCAGCCCTTCCCGCAGCCTTTTCCGCTTTGGGTTTGGGCGCGCGGGAGAAAAAGGGCGAGAAGGGCGCAGGCCTGCCGCCGATCACCTGGGAGATGCCCAAAATCGAGTTCGACGCCGAACGGATGAAGGCACTGTGCGACGATTACGTTAAGGAGTGCCGGCAGTTGTGGCAATCCGGCGTCAATGCCGCAGTGCTGGGGCGCGATAAGCGCTTTGCCGCGCCGGCCTGGAGTGAAAACCAGTGGTCAACTTTTGCGGTCGCTGTTTATCAGCTCAACGCGCGCACCTTGGAGGGGATGGTCGAAGCCGCGCACGCCGACTCCAAAACGCGCGCGCGTTTGCATTTTTTCGCCGATCAATGGAAGGCGGCTGCCGCACCGAGTAACTTTCTTGCATTCAACGCCGAGGCACAGCGCAGGGTGGTTGAAACGCGCGGTGCCAGTATTGCACAGGGTGTGCGCAACCTGTTCCAGGATGTGCGCCGGGGCCACTTGAGCATGACCGATGAAAGCCTCTTCGAGGTCGGCCGCAACGTCGCCACCACAGAAGGCGCGGTGGTGTTCGAGAACGCGTTGTTTCAGCTCATTGAATACAAGCCGTTGACGGCCACAGTGTTCGATCGGCCCTTTTTGATTGTGCCGCCATGCATTAACAAGTTCTACATCCTGGATTTGCAACCGAGCGATTCGTTCATCCGCTATGCGGTCGAACAGGGTCAGCACGTGTTCGTCATCAGTTGGCGCAACCCCGAAGAGGCTGACGAGGAGTTGCGTCAGGCCACCTGGGACGATTACATCGAAAACGCTGCGATCCGCGCGATCCATGCGGTGCAGGAGATCACCGGCAGCGAGCAGATCAACGTGCTGGGCTTTTGCGTCGGCGGCACCATCCTGACAACGGCGCTGGCGGTGCTGGCCGCGCGCGGTGAGCAGCCAGCGGCCTCGCTGACGCTGCTGACCACGCTGCTGGATTTCGCACACACCGGTGTGCTGGACCTGTTTGTTGATGAGCCTTCGGTGCGTCTGCGCGAACTGCAAATGGGGCGGGGCGGGCTGATGGCGGGCATTGACCTGTCCACCACTTTCAGCTTTCTGCGTCCCGATGATCTGGTCTGGAACTACGTGGTCGCTAATTACCTCAAGGGTGAAACGCCGCCGGCTTTCGATTTGCTGTACTGGAACTGCGATTCCACCAATCTGCCCGGCCCTTTCTACGCTTGGTATTTACGTTATACCTACCTGGAAAACAAGCTGCGCCAGCCCAGCGAGCTGACCGTTTGCGGAGAGAAAATCAACCTGGGTGCGATCAAGGCGCCGGTGTATATCTACGGTTCGCGCGAAGACCACATCGTGCCGATCGACTCGGCCTACGCTTCAACGCGGATTCTGCGCGGCAAAAAGCGGTTCGTGATGGGCGCTTCGGGCCACATTGCCGGGGTCATCAATCCGCCCGCCAAACACAAGCGCAGTTATTGGTTGCGCGAGGACGGAAAAATTCCAAAAAGCCACGCCGAATGGGCCGCTGGCGCGACCGAACATCCGGGCAGTTGGTGGCCTGACTGGAGCGCTTGGTTGGGTACGCACGGGGGCAAACAGATTCCCGCGCCGCGCCGTTATGGGCGTGGGACGCGGTACCGGAGCATCGAGCCGGCGCCGGGACGGTACGTGAAGACACGGATTTGATGCCGGCTTGCGTTCTGATGGACCGATGAGGCGAGGCGGGCCAAGCAAGCATTGCGCGCTTGCGCTCTTTGCCTATGCCTTTGATTCCTGTGCCTTTGAACTACTATGTCAAAACCCTGATTTAATCTGCTCGGGAGGCTGAAATTCGTAGTCTTTAGTTTGCAGTATGCCGGCTGGAGGGGGTCAGGACTGCCCCGTCCGTTCTCCGTTTTTTCTTTTTCTGGAGCGCACTTTATGGAAGACATCGTCATCGTCTCTGCCACTCGTACGGCGGTAGGTAAATTCGGCGGCTCGCTGGCAGGGACTCCTGCAAGCCAGCTGGGCGCCATCGTCATCAGCGAGGCGCTCAAGCGCGCCAAGCTCTCGCCCGATCAGATCGGCCAGGTCATCATGGGCCAGGTTCTGACGGCCGGCGTGGGCCAGAACGGCGCACGCCAGGCCACACTCAAAGCGGGGCTACCCCAAGCAACGTCTGCGATGACGATCAACGCGGTTTGCGGCTCGGGTCTGAAATCGGTCATGCTGGCCGCGCAAGCCGTTGCCACGGGCGATAGTGAAATCGTCGTTGCTGGCGGCCAGGAAAATATGAGTCTGGCCCCGCACGTGTTGCTCAATTCACGCAATGGTCAGCGCATGGGCGACTGGAAACTGGTCGATTCGATGATTGTCGATGGCCTGTGGGATGTCTATGACCAAGTCCATATGGGCATCACGGCTGAAAACGTCGCCAAGAAACACGGCATCACCCGCACCATGCAGGATGAATTCGCGCTGGCCAGCCAAACCAAAGCGGTGGCCGCACAAGACGCGGGCCGTTTCAAAGCCGAAATCGTTCCCGTCAGCATTGCGCAGCGCAAGGGCGATCCGGTGATTTTCGATACCGACGAATTCATCAACCGTAAAAGCTCCGCCGACGGCCTGACCGGTCTGAGACCCGCCTTTGATAAGGCGGGCACTGTCACCGCCGGTAACGCCTCCGGCATCAACGATGGCGCGGCCGCCGTCGTCGTGATGAGCGCTCGGCGCGCTGCTGCGCTGGGCCTGACTCCGCTGGGGCGCATTGCCAGCTATGCCACCGTCGGGCTTGACCCCGCCTACATGGGGATGGGCCCCGTGCCTGCCTCCACCAAGGCGCTTGAACGCGCGGGCTGGAAGGCCGCTGATCTGGACCTGCTCGAAATCAACGAAGCTTTTGCGGCCCAGGCGTGTGCCGTGAACAAGGAAATGGGCTGGGACACCAGCAAAATCAATGTGAATGGCGGTGCTATCGCCATTGGCCACCCCATCGGCGCGTCTGGATGCCGAATTCTTGTGACGCTGCTGCACGAAATGCAGCGCCGCGATGCCAAAAAGGGCATTGCCTCGCTGTGCATCGGCGGGGGGATGGGGGTGGCGTTGACGGTCGAGCGGTGATTGCAGCCTGTACACGCTATTTTTTGCCCCGCTTGCCAACAAGGTTGAAACTGCGCCAGTCTAGGTCGGCGTGCTTTCAGCCATGACCCTTTGGGGGCAGCCCCAAAGGGCCATCGCCGGTGTGGCTTGTCTTGCTAAGAACCTGTCTTGGCGAGGCAGGTATCGAAGAAAAGGAGACGATCGAAAATTTGAATAAAAAGAATACAAAAAGACTATCTGTTTGGCTGGGTGTGCGGTAATGGGGACGATTTTTGCGCTAAATCAGTGTTTTTCCCGATGTGAGTTTTTGCCGGAACTGATAACAATGCGTTGTGTTTTTCGCGTTTCTGTAGCGATTCCGGCGATTGAGCCGGTTTGTTGCATGCAACACACCATCAACGAAAGGAGATATCGCCATGAGCAAGAAAGTCGTTTACGTCACCGGCGGCATGGGGGGCATTGGCACCGCCATCTGCCAGCGTCTGCATAAAGACGGTTTCAAAGTCATCGCCGGCTGCGGTCCGACACGCGATCACGCCAAGTGGCTCAGCGAGCAGAAGGCGCTCGGGTTTGAGTTTTGCGCCTCGATCGGCAATGTCAGTGATTGGCAGTCCACCGTCGATGCCTTCGCCAAGGCCAAGGCCGAGCATGGCAGCATCGATGTATTGGTCAACAACGCCGGTATCACGCGTGACCGCATGTTCATAAAGATGACGCCCGAAGACTGGCGTGCCGTCATCGAGACCAACCTCAACAGCATGTTCAATGTCACCAAGCAGGTGGTCGGCGACATGGTCGGCAAGGGCTGGGGCCGCATCATCAACATCAGTTCGGTCAACGGCGCCAAAGGTCAAGCCGGCCAGACCAACTACTCAGCGGCCAAGGCCGGTATGCGCGGCTTTACGATGGCGCTGGCGCAGGAGCTGGCGAACAAAGGCGTGACGGTCAACACCGTCAGCCCCGGCTACGTTGGCACCGACATGGTGCGCGCGATTCGTCCCGATGTGCTTGAAAAAATCGTTGCCACCATTCCCGCCAAGCGCCTGGGCGAGCCCAGTGAAATCGCCTCGATCGTTGCTTGGCTCGCCAGCGAAGAAAGCGGTTATTCGACCGGCGCCGATTTTTCGGCCAACGGCGGCTTGCATATGCACTGATTTCAGCAGGGGGAGGGCGGACTCGCATCCGCCCCACCATGGGGGCTGTGGTGTCATTGCATCATGCGGCCGTTTTTTTATGCGGGCTCTCAAATCCTTGGGGTATTTTGTCAGCGTTCAACAGGCCAATTTTGACGCCAGTGGGCTCCAGCGTCATCGTTTCGGCGTAGCGCAGATGCGGGAAACCCCGGGACAATTCTCGCCACATCAGCCGCGCGATAGGCAGCAGTGCCGGCCTGGCTGCGGCGCGTAATGTGTATGCCCATACGCTGAATGCCGCCGCAGTCGTGGTGTCTCCTTCAGCGCGCAGCTTCATCGCCAGTCTCAATGTTTCATTGATGATTTTAGGCTTGCGCAGCCAAAGGTCGCGTGGAAAAAGGACGTCATCGCCTGCTTCCAGCATGTCGTTTCTGGTATGCGCGACAAGCGCATCCAATTCCGCGATGTCCTCATCCGTCATCGTTGAAAGGACATGGATGAAGGACAGAATTTCGTTGATTTGCTTTTTGCCAACCCAGCGGTCAATCAGCTTGTGAACGCCAATAAAGCCACTCACTTGAGCCTCCACTTGCCGGGCGACACCACGGCGACGACCGGGTGTACGCTGTCATCTTCCATCATGTCATTCTCCTCATGAGAGCCCTGCCTATGGTTCATCGTTTTGTTGCTCACGGAACTTTCGGATCAAAGCATCTTGCTGGGGATCGATCAAGCGGGCAAACCATCCGGCCAACATCCAGCCACGTTGATCAAAGGCGGTGTTTGCCACTGGCGCCGCGAACTGCACATCACTTGGCCATTGGCTCACTGACGGTCACGCTCAAAGCTGTGGTGATGCGCGTCGTGTTTTTCTGTCGCGTCTCTCAAAAGCTGTAATGACGCCCTCTTTGGGCCATTTTGTTACCGGTTTTTTTGGCGCGGCCTGCCTGGCTCGGGCTCTTGAGTTTTATCCGGTTGTTTGATGTTGCGCCCGAGCGTTATACACAAACATCAAACACTACAACAGTTGTTATAGATTGTCTAACCATAAAAGTTGTACGAGAACAACGGGTATTCTACATTCGGACAATTTTTACCAGCCAGGAAACTTATCAATCACTGACTTGGTCCTGAATATTCGTGCTCCATCGTTGAGGACGCTGTACAGGCGGCTGGGGTCGCCTGAGGTCGCTGAGGTAGCATTTGGGCGCGGTAGTTTGCGAGCTGGCGAACACAAGGCGTGCGGAACCGGGGAGATAGGCACACATGAGGCCCGATCGCGTTCGCACGATGCAGGCGATTGCGCCCAGGTGCTGGGAGCCGCAGGAGGGCGCATCCAAGGCAAGAATGCCATCCACTTGGCACGGGGGCGCGGAAAGCGTGTACGTGCAACTTTGTGGGGCAAGATGGGCCGTTGCACCGCTTTAAATGGGGCGCCAGAGGCCTAAAAAGGTAAAAAATCAGCCAATAGGCGGTCATCAGGAAAACAGAAAAATGTCATATTGTGTTGATTTAAAAGAAAATATTTGTGAACCATCGTCTTGGCGCCTATGTATTGCGCCGATGCTCAATTGGACCGATCGCGGCTGCCGCTATTTCCACCGGCTGCTGACGCGCCGTGCTCGGCTTTACACCGAGATGGTGACCACCGGCGCGCTGTTGCATGGCGATGTGGCGCACCATCTGCGCTTCAACCCCGAGGAGCATCCTCTCGCCCTGCAATTGGGTGGCAGCGAAGCCGCGGACCTTGCGCACTGCGCCCGGCTTGCGCAGCAATGGGGTTATGACGAAGTCAACCTCAATTGCGGTTGTCCCAGCGAGCGCGTGCAGCGTGGCGCTTTTGGCGCTTGCTTGATGCGCGAACCCCAATTGGTCGCTGACGGCGTCAAGGCCATGCGCGATGCCTGCACGCTGCCTGTGACGGTCAAGCACCGCATCGGCATCGACCGTATCGAGGACTATGGTTTCGTGCGCGACTTCGTCGGCATCGTCGCGCAGGCCGGGTGTGAAACCTTCATCGTTCATGCGCGCAATGCCTGGCTTCAGGGGCTCTCACCCAAGGAAAACCGCGAAATTCCGCCGTTGCGCTATGAATGGGCGTACCGGCTCAAGCGCGATTTCCCGCAACTGCGCATCATCATCAATGGCGGCGTCACGGCGACACCCGCGGCGCTGGAGCATTTGAGCCGGCTCGATGGTGTGATGGTGGGCCGTGCGGCTTACCACGATCCGTGGTGGCTGGCATGCTGGGACGCTGATTTCTTCGGCGACGCGCAGCGCCCCGAATGCGACCGTCAGACGATTGAGCGTGCCATGTGCGACTACATGGCGCGCGAAGCCGCGCAGCACGGCACGCCCTGGCCCGCCATTGCGCGCCACATGCTTGGCCTGTACAACGGTCTGCCCGGAGCACGGCGCTGGCGGCAGGTTTGGAGTGACCACCGCCTCAAGGATCGCAGTGCGCATGAGGTCATGGCCTTGGCGCATTCGTTGCGTGTATCGCAAGCCGGAGACGCGCTTTGATTCAGGATGTTGGCCTGTTTGTTATATGCGTTGCCAAATCTGCCGCAGACCGGGCAGCCCATGGCGGAGCACGGCCAAAAGGATGCTGACCGTCAGCACACTTTGCGAGGTCGGCGTCCTGGCCGCCTTGCCCAAGAAAAAACCCGCAATGTCCAGAAGACATGCGGGTTTTTGAGGGTTCCCTGGTGCCGGCGGCCGGAATCGAACTGGCGACCTACGCGTTACGAGTGCGTTGCTCTACCAACTGAGCTACGCCGGCGGGTAGCCTCTGATTATATCGGGTCGTGATAACCGGTCACGCGCTCGACTTCATTGCGTGAGCCCAGGATCACCGCCACCCGTTCATGCAGCCGGGCCGGCTGGATATCGAGGATGCGCTGGCGGCCATTGGTGGCGCTGCCGCCGGCTTGCTCGACCAGCCAACTCATCGGGTTGGCTTCGTACATCAGACGCAGTTTGCCGGGCTTGGCCGGATCGCGCTTGTCCCAGGGGTACAGGAAGATGCCGCCGCGCATCAGGATGCGATGCACGTCGGCCACCATGCTGGCGACCCAGCGCATGTTGAAGTCTTTGCCCAGCGGGCCTTCCTTGCCGGCCAGGCATTCGTCGATATAGCGGCGCACCGGCGCATCCCAGTGGCGCATGTTGCTCATGTTGATGGCGAATTCCTGGGTGTCCTCGGGAATGCGCAGGTGCTCCTGTGTGAGCATGAAAGAGCCTTGTTCGCGGTCGAGCGTGAACATGGCCACACCCGCGCCAACGGTCAGAACCAGCGTGGTCTGCGGTCCGTAGATGCAGTAACCGGCGGCAACTTGCCGAGTGCCGGCCTGCAGAAAATCGGTATCGGTGACGCCCGAAAGGCCTTCGGGTTTTTTCAGCACGCTGAAGATGGTGCCGATGCTGACGTTGACATCGATGTTGCTCGAACCATCGAGCGGATCGAACAGCAGCAGGTATTCGCCTTGCGGGTAGCGGTTGGGTACGGGGTAGATGCTGTCCATCTCCTCGCTGGCCATCGCGGCCAAGTGTCCGCCCCATTCGTTGGCTTCGATCAGCACGTCGTTGGCGATGATGTCAAGCTTCTTTTGTACTTCGCCTTGCACGTTTTCGCTGTTCGCGCTGCCCAGCACGTTGCCCAGCGCTCCCTTGTTGACTGCCAGGCTGATGCTTTTGCATGAGCGCGAGACGACTTCGAGCAGCAGGCGCAACTGGCTGGGGATCTGACCGTTGGCGCGCTGTTGTTCGATCAGGTATTGGGTCAGGGTGGTGTTTGAGGGCATGGTTGTGGTTCCGGGGAAGTTAAGCTAAAAGCAGCAGTTGAGCGCTTGCTTTGTTCAGAAAATCCGGAGGTGAATATAACTTCAATAGTTTTGGTCACGTTCGCTCTGTGGGGGGCAGCGCAATGTACGCACTCGCTCGCCCATACCCGATACCCCATACCGCGCGCGCGGCGCGCCATGCGGCGTTGTGCGCGTCCTTGCTGGCATGGACGCCTGCCTCGCGCGTTCTCGCCTGGCTTGGCACGCGCCGGTTATGGCGCTGACGCGTGCGTTCAACGGCCGTTTTCAGGGGAAGGGGAAATGCGGCCTCCCAGCGATGCGATGGCCGGGATATCACCAATGAAATCACAAGAGCCGGTGTGGATGACCATCGGCCATGCGCAGCCGTAGACGGTACCGCCGTGTTTGCGCACCAGATCGCAAAAATAGAAGTCTTCGCCGAGCAGGCGGCCGTCAACCACTTTCTGGATGAAAAATTCGTAGATCGGAAAATCCACATTCTGATCGGATTTTCCCCAGGGAATGCCGGCATCCACGAGCCGTTGCAGGCAGGCGCGCGAAATCAGCATGACGCCCGTGCCGGTTTCACGCACCGGCATCGGCGCTTCGAGCGCCTGGGTGGGCGTATCGCCTTCTTTCAAAAAGGTCTGCATGCCGCCGTAATGCCCGGCGATGCGCGGCAGCAGCTTGGGGTCGATCTCGGGGTGCGCCAACACGGTTTGCTTGACGCGATCCCAGTCGATCTCCTTGCGCGGGTACATGGCGGCGACCACGTCGTACTGCGGCCAGTCGAACATGCGCATCACGTCATCGGCGTTGAAGCCGGTGTCATCGTCGAGGAACAGCAGGTGGCTGAAATCGGTTTTCAGCAGAAAGAAACTGGTCAGAACATTGCGGGCCCGATCAACCATGCTCAGGTTGGGCAAGGTCAGCAATTCGATGCGCGTGCCCCGGGTCAGGCAGGCTTTTTGCAAGCCCCAGATGGCGCGCACGTAGGAGGTCGAAAACAGGCCGCGGTGTGAAGGCGTGCCGATGGCCAGGGAAAAGGTGTTGTCCATCAGCGCTCTCCGGGGGATGGTGCGGTGTTTGTTATGGGGGAATCGGGCAATCACTGCGCGAGCGCGCGGTTGACGATTTCCAGCGTATCGCGGCTGAGCTCCGGTTTTGCCGCCACGCGCGCGATGGCTTCGCGCGCGGCGCTGCGGTAGGGCTCGGCCAGCTTGCGCCAGCGGTCCAGGGCGCGTGCCAGGCGCGCGGCCACTTGCGGATTGAGGGCATCGAGCTCGATGACGCGCTCGCTCCAGTACACGTAGCCCGCCGCATCGGCGCGGTGGAAGGCGCCGGGGTTGGCGCAGCAGTAGCTGAAGATCAGGCTGCGCGCGCGGTTCGGGTTGCGGATCGAGAAGTCCGGGTGCTTCATCAACTGGCGCACCAGCGGCAGCACGTTGCCGTCGCGGTCACTTGCGCCGGCTTGCAGCGCGAACCATTTGTCGATGACCAGTGCCTCGTCCTTGAACATCGCGTGAAAGCGCGCCAGCGCCAGTGCGGCCAGTGGATGGTTGGCACTGACCAGCGCGTGCAGCGCGTTGAAGCGATCGGTCATATTGGCCGCGTCCTTGAAGCGTTGCAGCGTCTTGCCGGGCCAGACCGGGTCGCCGTTTTCGCGTGCGGCCAGACACAGCATCGTCAGCGCCAAAGCGGTGAGCGCGCGGCGGCCGGCGGACTGCGTGTCGGGGTGGTACGCGCCGGTGTCATGGTGGGTTTCGTAGGCCCACTGCCAGTCTGGCGCGAGCGCGCGCGCCAGTTGCCGGCGCATGGCTTCGCGCACGGCGTGGATGCGCTGCGGATCGACTTCGTCGAGCTGCTCGGCGATGTAGGTTTCCGAAGGCAGGGTGAGCGCCAGATCCTTGAAGGCAGCATCCAACTGGGGATTGCGCAGCAGGCGGCGCATGGCTTCGATCAAGGCATCGTCGAGCACGGCCACGCCGGGGGCGCTGAAATGATCCGTGTTGTCCGCGCTTCCAATGGCCGTGAGCGCGGCGCGCAACGCCAGACGCTGACCCGCTTCCCAGCGGTTGAAGGGATCGGGATCGTGCCCGAACAGCGTGAGCAGTTGCGTGTCGGTGTAGTCGAAATCCAGGATCACCGGCGCGCTGAAGCCGCGCAGGATCGAGGGCACGGGCTCGGTATCGATGCCGGTGAAGACCACGGTGTGGCTCGGCTCGGTCAGCACCAGCGTGTGGGTTGTGTCGGGGGTCGAGGAGGTCTTGGCGCCCTGCACATGCAGCGCGAATTCGTGTCCGTCGGCGCCGACCAGCCCGAGCGCGACCGGAATCACGAAGGGCTGCTTTTCGCCCTGCTCGGGCGTGGGCGGGCAATGCTGGTCGATGTGCAGCGTGTAGCTGTGCGCCTCAGCGTCGTAGTGGCCGCGCGCGCTCAAGTGCGGCGTGCCGGCCTGGCTGTACCAGCGCTTGAACTGCGCCAGCAGACGGGCCAGATCGGAATCGGGGTTGGCGTCGGCGATCGCCTGGGCGAAATCGTCACAGGTCACGGCTTGGCCATCGTGGCGCTGGAAGTACAGCGTCATGCCGCGCTGAAAGCCCTCGCGCCCGACCAGCGTTTGCATCATGCGCACCACCTCGGCGCCTTTTTCATAGATGGTCAGGGTGTAGAAGTTGCTGATCTCGATGTAGCTGTCGGGGCGCACCGGGTGCGCCATCGGGCCAGCGTCTTCGGGGAACTGCGCGGTGCGCAGCACGCGCACGTCGCCGATGCGCTTGACCGCGCGCGCCGAGGCGTCGGCGCACAAGTCCTGGCTGAATTCCTGGTCGCGGAAAACCGTCAGCCCTTCCTTGAGCGAGAGCTGGAACCAGTCACGGCAGGTCACGCGATCGCCGGTCCAATTGTGAAAATACTCGTGGCCGACCACGCGCTCGATGTGGCTGTAGTCGGCATCGGTGGCGGTGGCTGAGTTGGCCAGAACGAACTTCGTGTTGAAGATATTCAGGCCCTTGTTTTCCATCGCGCCCATGTTGAAGTCGCCGGTGGCGACGATCATGAAACGCTCCAGATCGAGCGGCAGGCCGAAGCGCGCCTCGTCCCAGGCGATGGCTTTCATCAGCGAGGCCATCGCGTGCTCGGTCTTGTCCAGATCACCGGGGCGCACATAAACCTGCAACAGGTGTTCCTTGCCGCTGCGCGCCAGAATGCGCTGTTCACGCGCGACCAGCGTGCCCGCGACCAGTGCGAACAGGTAGCTGGGTTTCTTGAATGGATCGACCCATTTGGCGTAGTGGCGCCCCTCGGGCAGATCGCCCTGTTCGACCAGATTGCCATTGGACAGCAACACCGGATACGCGCTCTTGCTGGCGCGAATGAGCACGGTGTAACTCGCCATCACGTCGGGACGGTCGAGAAAGTAGGTGATGCGGCGAAAGCCCTCGGCCTCGCATTGCGTGAAAAAAGTGTCCTGGCTGGTGTACAGGCCCATCAGCTTGGTGTTTTTGGCTGGCGCGCAAGTGGTGAAGATTTCCAGATCGAAGACATCCGGCAGGTTCTCCAGCACCAGTTGCGTGCCCTCCATCCGGAACGGCGCGCCCTGACCGTCAACCAGCGCGCGCGAGAGGGTGAGTTCGTCACCGTCGAGCCGCAGAGGTTGCGCCGGCACTTCGGGGTTGCGGCGCACGTGCATGCGATTGAGCACACGGGTTTTGGCGGGGTCCAGATCGAAGGTCAGCTCAACCGTATCGATCCAGTAGGGCGGCGGTGTGTAGTCTGCGCGGCGGGTGATGATGGTTTGGCCCGGGGCGTCACGAAAAAACATCGGAAATTCTCCGGTGATGGTGTTGAGGTGATTGGAAAAGGAGCAGAAAAAGCAGCAGAAAAAACAGCAGCGACGGCCTTAGACACCCTGTTTCAGCGAGGCTTCGATGAATGCGTCCAGATCGCCGTCGAGAACCTTTTGTGTGGCTGAGCTTTCGTAGTTGGTACGCAAATCCTTGATGCGGCTTTGGTCGAGCACATAACTGCGAATCTGATGGCCCCAGCCGACGTCGGTCTTGCTGTCTTCGAGCTTTTGCTGCTCCTCCTGGCGCTTGCGCATTTCGTAATCGTACAGGCGTGAGCGCAGGCGCTTCCAGGCGACGTCGCGGTTGCTGTGCTGGCTGCGTCCGTCTTGGCACTGCACCACGATGCCGGTCGGGATGTGTGTCAGGCGTACCGCCGAATCGGTCTTGTTGATGTGCTGGCCGCCCGCGCCGCTGGCGCGAAAGGTATCGACGCGCACGTCCGCCGGGTTGATATCGATTTCGATCGAATCGTCGATTTCGGGGTAAACGAACACGCTGGCAAAACTGGTGTGCCGTCCGCCCGCCGAATCGAAAGGCGATTTGCGCACCAGCCGGTGCACGCCGGTTTCGGTGCGCAGCAGGCCATAGGCGTATTCGCCCTCGACCTTGATGGTCGCGCCTTTGATCCCCGCGGTTTCACCGGGCGATTCATCTTCGACCTGGGTCTTGAAACCCTTGCGTTCGGCGTAACGCAGATACTGGCGCAGCAACATGCTGGCCCAGTCCTGCGCTTCGGTACCGCCGGCGCCGGACTGGATGTCAACGAAGGCGTTGCTCGGATCAGCCGGGTTGTGGAACATGCGGCGGAATTCGAGCTTTTCGATCTCCTCGGCCAGCGTGCGGGCTTCCTCGGCGATGGTCGCCAGGGCCGCTTCATCATCGTCGGCCTTGGACATTTCGTACAGTTCAGTGTTGTCGGCCAGTTCGCGCGCGAGCCGCTCGAGCACGAGCACCACGCCGTCGAGCGCTTTCTTTTCTTTGCCGAGTTCCTGTGCCTTTTTGGGATCGTTCCAGACCGCTGGGTCTTCCAGCGCGGCGTTCACCGTGCGCAGGCGTTCGGCCTTGGCATCGGCGTCAAAGATACCCCCGTAGATCTACGGTGCGCTGGCTCAAGTCGGCCAGAGTAGCGCCAATTTGGTTGATTTGTTCTGCGTCCATAAGAGTGCGTGTCCAAGTGCGTGAGGGGAACCTTCAATTTTCTCACGGAACCCGGATGGCGTCTGCCGCTTTCTTGCGCGGTGACTGGCGGGCTGATGCCGTTGGGCTACCGGCAAAAAGTGCCCGGATCGGTTTGATGAAATCTCGGTACGGGCATGGATGCTTCAAACAGGGCTGCTTTTGCGCCAGGATCGCTGCATTCCATGCCGCGTATTGAATGCGCCTATATTTATTCCATGGATCGTAAAACGCGTCTCGGTTTGAAACCCTGGGTTGAAGACCGGTTCCGGAGCGTGACTCAAAATTTTCCAACAGATGGTTGCCGGATCAGCCGGCTGAAAAGGATCTTATGTTTCGGTATCAAATCATTCCTGTGACCGCATTTGCACAGAACTGCTCGCTGTTGTGGGATGACGCGGCTTCGGCGCCGCACGAGGCTGCGGTGATCGACCCAGGCGGCGATTTGGATCGTGTGCTGGCCCAGGCCAAGCGCCTTGATCTGAAAATTGCGCAGATTTGGCTCACGCATGGGCATATCGACCACGTGGGGGCCGCTGGTGCGCTTTCGCGGCAGTTGAGAATTCCCATCATTGGGCCGCATCAAGGCGATGCGAACTTGATTGCGACGCTGCCCTGGCAGGGCGCGATGTTCGGCCTGCCGTCCGCGGAAATTTTTACGCCCGCGCGCTGGCTGGTGGATGGCGATACAGTGGAACTCGCAGGCCAGGCGATTGTTGTGCGGCATTGCCCAGGGCATACGCCGGGGCATGTGGTGTTTCATGTGCCGCAAATCGAGCGTGCTTTTGTGGGCGACGTGTTGTTCGCGGGGAGCATTGGCCGCACCGATCTGCCCGGCGGCAATCATCAGCAATTGATCGACAGCATCACGACGCGCTTGTGGCCGATGGGCGATGCGACGGTGTTTATCCCCGGCCACGGGCCGGAAAGCACGTTGGGGCAAGAGCGGCGCAACAATCCCTTCGTGCGGGAAGCTCGGGCATGAAACGATTTGAGCGCAGCCTGAAAAGGCTGGGGCCCGAAATCAAAATTTCCGGCTATAGGAAAACAGCAGTCCTGCCGTACCGAGCACCGAGACCTGCACCGCGTCACGCGAGCCGAAGTGATAGCCGATGGTCGGAACAATGCCGGGCGAGAGACCTTTGTAGTTCAGCGGAACCTTATGCTGGTATTTGCCGACGTAGCCGTACATGGCGCCCGCAGCGATCTTGGCATAGACGTTTTGCCAGCCGAACAATCGATCCCACTCATAACCGTAATAAGCAAAAACCGTGGGTTGTCCGAAGGAGTTGGTAAAAAATACCGCGCCCCAAAACCAGTTGGAGGAGGGTGGATGTTTTTCCAGGCCGATCAGGATGACCGGCTTGTGTGTCGGATCGCGGCTCCAGTGGTACGTGGTGAAAGGGGAGAGCGTGAATTCCCACGGTGTTGACCAGAGCGCATCGTCACCGTAGGCCGTGGCCCGTGCGGATGTGCCGGGTGCGGGTGCAGGTGCGTTTCGCGCCGATGTGTTTTGTGCGACGGTGCTGCCTTGTGCCAGTGCGATATGCGTCCCCAGTGCCAGGGTTATGCAGCGGAGAGTGAAAGGAGCAGATATTTTTTTCTTCACAGGTGTCTCTTCTTGGGTTTTGCCGTAAGAACCTGTTTACGATCTCAAATGGCTCACGCAGAGACCTTTTCGGGCGGTCTGCGGCGTTGCAACGCTGGCCCATAGCCGGGCTATGGGCTGCACGCCGCGCCTTGCATCCCCTCCCGAAAAGGTCTCTGCGTGAGCCATTTGAGATCGTAAACAGGTTCTGAGATTATTGGTTCATTTCGGCGATGCGCCTGAGCGCGGCGCGGTCGCGCACCAGCAAGCCTGCGGGTTCGACGCGGATGACTTGTTCGCGCTCCATGTTTTTGAGCTCCTGGTTCACGCGCTGGCGCGAGGCGCCCAGCATTTGCGCCAGCTCCTCTTGCGCGAGCTGCAAACCGATGCGCGCGGCGCCGTCGCCATTCACTTCATTGGCACCGTTGGCGCCATTTGCAGCACGGTTTTGGGGCGCGGTTCCATAGGCCGCCAGCAGGGCGTTCAGCCGCTTGGCCAGACGCGCGCGCAGCGGCAGCGTGCTCAAGTCCTCGACCATCATGAACAACTGCCGGATGCGCCGTGCTTGCAGCTGCATCAGTGCCTTGTAGAGCTCCGGGCGCATGTCCAGGATTTTTTCGAAGTCGGCGCGCGAAACGCACAAAAGGGAGGTCTCGCCATGCGCATAGGCATCGTGCGTGCGCCGGTCGCCGTCGAAGATCGCGACATCGCCGAACCAGATGCCCGGCTCCACGTAGCTGAAGGTCACTTGCTTGCCCGTTGTCGAGGTTGAACATACGCGTACCGCGCCTTTGGCGCAAGCAATCCACGCCGCGGGCGTCGCGCCGCGCGAACTGATCAAGTCGCCGTCTTTGAAGCGTTTGACGTAAGCACATCGAAGAATGTCGTGCCGCAGCGAAGGGGAAAGCGAGCTGAACCAGCGGCCGTTGTTGATCGCTTCACGTTCTTCGAGGTTAAGAATCGGATCGTCCATGGTGGGTCTCGTGGGGGGCTGGACGCGCGCTTGTTCTATCTCTATCGCAATTTGTCTCACGGGTGTACTCCATCGTAGAGCGGCGCGCATGAATTTTCATGGGTAGCGCGGTTTTTCCTTGGCCAGAAAGGCGTTGATGCCGATGCCTGCATTGGGGTGATGCAGATTGCACACGAAATGGCTGGTTTCTTTGGCCAGTTGTGCGTTCAGTGTCGTGCCATAGGCGTCGTTGAGCAGTTCCTTGACGCTGGCCAGCGTGTTGGAGGCGCGCTCGTTCAGGCGCGTCGCCAATGCCAGCGCCGCGGGCAGGGCCTGCCCGGCATCGGTCAGCGTGTTGACCACGCCCAGCTCATGCAGCCGCTGCGCGGCGATGTGTTCGCCACCCATCAGCCATTCGGTGATGATTTGGCGCGGCAGCATTTGCGCCAATTGCCACGTCAGGCCGCCATCGGGGGATAACCCGATGTTGGTGTACGAGGCCGCAAAAATTGCATTACGCGCGGCAATCACCAGATCGCAGGCCAGCGTGAGCGCAAAGCCTGCGCCTGCCGCCGCGCCTTCGACCGCGGCGATCACCGGCTTGGGGAAGGCGCGGATCGCCTCGATCCAGCCGTTCAATCCCCGCACGCTTTCGGCGGCCACCTGGGGCTCCAACGCTCTGTTGGTTTGCAGGCGCTGCAACGATGCGCCGGCGCAGAACCATGGGCCGTCGCCGGTCAGCACCACACTGCGCACGCTGGCGTTGCTTTCAGCGGCGTTCAGGGCTTCGATGCCTGCGGGGTAGATACTCGGTCCGAGCGCATTGCGCTGTGCCGGGTTGGATAGCGTCAGCACCATCGTCTGACCGTCGGTGTGGCTTTTGAGTTGTGCGCTCATTTCTTTCTCCAAAGACTTTCTTCATTCAGTATGCAGCAGGCTCAAGCCCAGTGCGCTGCGCCGGCGCAGCCATGGGCTTGGGCGGTAGCGCGGGTCGCCAAGAATCGATTCCATATTTGACAGCACCGTCATGATGTGCTGCGCGCCGTACCGGTCGCCCATCGCCAGCGGCCCTTGCGGGTAATTCAGGCCCAGGCGCACGGCCGCGTCCAGATCGTCGGGTGTGCAGATGCCTTGCTGGCAGATATCGCAGGCGATGTTGACGATGGCGGCGACCACCCGTTGTGTGATGAAGCCGGGGCTGTCGCGCATCAGGCTGACCGCCTTGCCGTCGCGCGCAAACAACGCGTGCGCGGCGTCGCGCATATCGGCTCGCGTGGCCGGGGTGGTGGCGAGCGCGCGGCGTTGGGTGAGGGTGTCGTCGGCCAGCATGTCGATGCCCACGGTACGCGCGGCATCGAGCCCGGAGCGTACCGCGACGCAGGTCATGTCCAGGCCGAGCGGGGCGACCAAAATCAGCGCGTGCGCCGAGGGCGCGGCCTGGTTTTCGATGGGGGCGCCCAGAGCGCGCACGAGTTCGAGCAGTTGCTCCCGGCGCGCGGCCTGGGGATCGATCCACACTGGCGGCAACGGATGCACTTGCGGCGCCGGCGTTTCGGCGCGGGTTTGCGCCTGTCCATCGACGTAGCGGTAAAAACCCTCGCCGGTTTTGCGCCCGTACAGACCGGCGGCTACGCGCTGTGTGCCGATCACACTCGGGCGGTAGCGCGGCTCCGCATAGTACTGATGGTAGATCGATTCCATCACCGCCTGGGAAATGTCCAACCCGGTCAGATCCAGCAATTCGAAAGGCCCGAGGCGAAATCCGGCCTGATCTTTCAGGACACGGTCGATGGTGGCGAAATCGGCCACGCTCTCGCTGGCGATGCGCAAGGCTTCCGTGCCGTAGCCCCGGCCGGCGTGATTGACGATAAAGCCTGGCGTATCCTGTGCCAGCACACCCCTATGCCCCATCTGCTGGGCGTAGCGCATCAGGCGCTCGCACACCGTGGTGTCGGTGCGCAAACCCGCAACCACTTCGGCCACCTTCATCAGCGCGACGGGATTGAAAAAGTGAAATCCCGCCAGCCGTTGCGGATGTTTCAGCGCCGCGCCGATCGCCGTCACCGGCAGCGAGGAGGTATTGGTCGCCAGCACCGTTTTTGCATCGACCACGGCTTCGAGTTCGCGCAAGAGCTGCTGTTTGATATCCAGCCGCTCGACGATGGCCTCGATCACCAAATCGCAACCGGCCAGCGCCTGTATCGAATCGGCCACTTCCAGCCGCGCCAGCATCGCAACGCGCTGGGCGGCATCGAGCCGGCCCTTGTCCTGCATGCGCTGCCATTGCTTGCCGATGGCTTGGCGCGCGCGCTCGGCGGCGCCGCTCTGGCTGTCAAACAACAGGACGCGGCTACCGGCTTGCGCGGCAATTTGGGCGATGCCCTGGCCCATGGCGCCGGTACCGGCAATGCCCACCCGGGAAAAATCAATGGCCATCAGTCAAAAGCCCCTTCAATTAAAAACAGAAATTGAATACGCCCACCGCGATGGATGGGGGTCAAGGCGCGCCCCAGCCCTTTGGCGGCTCCAACCAAACGCCTGTACGCCTTTGGACGGCGCGAACGGGCGCTGCACGAAGGCAGGGCTGCGCCCTGCAAGAGCGGGCGAGGGCGGGCGAGCGCGCGCGCCGGCGCCTGCTTGAGGCGATCCTTGTGCTGCCGTCAATGTGCACAGCACTTACAGCACTTACAGCACTTACAGGCAGCTGCGGATGCCGCTGCTCTTTGCTGACTGCATTGCGCTCCGAACCCGGAGCGTAAGAATGGGTTCAGACGTGCTTCAGCGACGCACTTCGAGCGCGCCGGGGTTGATCAGATTGGTCGGCTGACCCTGGATGAAATTGATCACATTGTCGAAAGCAATGCTGAACATGGCATCGAAGTTTTCCTGCTCTACGTAGCCGATGTGCGGCGTGCAGATGCAGTTTTCCAGCCGCAGCAGGGCATAGCCTTGCAAGGGCGGTTCGCTTTCGTACACATCGATGGCGGCCAAGCCCGGACGGCCCCGGTTGAGCGCGGTCAGCAAAGCCTCGGGCGCAAGCAATTCGGCGCGCGCGGTGTTGATGAACAGCGCCGTGGGTTTCATGCGCGCAAGATCATCGAGTTGAACGATGCCGCGCGTTTGATCATTGAGCTGCAGATGCAGCGACAAGACATCGGCCGACTCAAAAAACTCTTCGCGCGAGGGCGCCGCCTCAAAACCGTCGACCTGGGCTGCATTGCGGCTTTGCTCGCTGCCCCAGATGATTACCCTCATTTTGAAGGCTTTTCCATAGCCCGCGACCAGCCGGCCGATGCGGCCATAACCCCACACGCCCAGCGTTTTGTCCTTGAGGGTGGTCCCAATGCAAAAGTTGGGCGGCATCGAGGCTGATTTGAATCCCGACTGTTGCCACGCACTGTGCTTGAGGTTGCCGATGTATTGCGGCAGACGGCGCACCGCCGCCATGACCAGCGCCCAGGTCAGTTCGGCGGCCGGTTGCGCTGAACAACTGGTTTCGCATACCGCGATGCCATATTCGGTGCAGGCATTGAGATCGATATGCGCCCCGAGGCGGCCTGTTTGCGCAATCAGTTTCAAGCGGGGCAGCTTTTCGACCAGCGCGCGCGTGATATGGGTGCGTTCACGGATCAGCACAAGCACATCGGCGTCCTTTAGGCGCACCGATAACTGACCAGCCCCTTTCACGGTGTTGGTGTAAACCTTAGCCGTGTAGCCATTGAGCTTGGATGCGCAAGGTAACTTGCGTACAACGTCTTGGTAGTCGTCCAGGATTACGATATTCATGGAGCAATTGTGCCTCGGTTAAACAGTAACTGGGTTGAGCATTAAATCAGTGGCGGGGTATGGTGCCAGTGTATTACCTTAAGAATTGATGAATGGATGTGTCAAGCCGGATATACCAAGTGATTTGACCTGTTGCAAACAGGTTCTTAGATATTTGGTTTTGCTGCGTGTTGTTCCGGTGTGGCTCCGGCCTCGGCTGTGGCGAGGCGGTCAAGTTCGGCGCAAACCTCGGTCATGGGCCCGCGGATCAGCATCACCGCGCGCGCCTTTCCATGCGCTTGGGCCAATGGATCATCGGCCAGGCGCACCACTTGGAGCGGGCGCTGCGAGGCGCTTGGCGTGTCCACGGCAGTCTTTGCCGGTGCCATATCGGCTCTGGATGGCGGTGTAAACGTATGCACACGGATGGGTGCAGGGCAATTGGGCTGCATCGTGACGTAATGCAAAGCGCGGGAACGGCGCGGCCGTTTCCAAGGCCGGATCAGCCATTGCAGGGGGGCGAAACAATAGCGCAATAAGTTGATCGAGGGCATGGGGGATTGAATATGAAAGCAAAAGTAAAAATCAAAAGAAAAAGCGAAAATTGCGTTTCCCTCGGCAGAAATACAGGGCGCCGGTGCGGCTGCCGGTGCGGCTAAGAGGGCCGGTACGGCGATATTGTTTCAACACGATACCATTACATCATCATCGTGTTGCGGATCAGGCCGACGGCCAGCCCCTCGATCTCGAAAGCTTCGTTGGCGTGGACGATGATGGTGGGGTAGTCGGGGTTTTCGGCGTGCAGTTCAATCAACTCATGGCGGCGTTTGAAGCGTTTGACCGTGACCTCATCACCCAGGCGCGCCACCACGATCTGGCCGTTGCGCGCTTGCCGGGTGGATTGCACGGCCAGCAGATCGCCGTCCATGATGCCGGCGTCGCGCATCGACATGCCGCGCACCTTCAGCAGGTAGTCCGGCTTGCGCGCAAACAGCGTGCTTTCGAGATAGAAGGTCTGGTCGACGTGCTCTTGCGCCAGAATCGGCGAGCCGGCGGCCACGCGCCCGATCAGCGGCAGCGCCAGTTGTTCCATTCCCGGCAGCGGCAGCGAATACTGTGCGTTGCGCGTTGCATTGATGCTGCTGAGCACCTCGCGCTTGAGCCGGATGCCGCGCGACGTGCCGCTGACCAGTTCAATCGCGCCCTTGCGTGCGAGCGCCTGCAGATGCTCTTCGGCCGCATTGACCGATTTGAAGCCGAGTTCGGCGGCGATTTCCGCGCGCGTGGGCGGCGCGCCGGTGCGCACAATGGCGCTTTCGATCAAATCAAGAATCTGCTGCTGGCGCCCGGTCAGCTTGATGGCGGGGGGGCGGTTTGACATGAATCGTTCCCTGTAAATGTATACAACTGTATTTTTAGTCAGTTTTTTCCTTCATGACAAGCATCACTGAAAAAAACACCGGAGCGTCGCGCGCCATGCGCCACGTCCTCGTCCTGGGGACCGGCGGGACAATTGCGGGTTGCCGCCGCGAAGGCGCGGCCCAGGGCTATGTGGCGGGGCAGGTCGGTATTGCCGCGCTTTTGGGGGAACTTCAGGGCCAACTTCCCGGCGAACTTCCAGGCGAATTGACCGGTGGCGAGCCCGGCGGTCGACCTCCTGCGGCCCTTGCCGGGCTGCGCCTGAGCGCGCAGCAGATCGCGCAGATCGATAGCAAGGACATGGCCTGGCCCCTTTGGCGCGTGCTGGCCCAGCGCTGCATGCAGGCGCTGGCCGATGATGCGGTCGATGGCATCGTCATCACGCATGGCTCCGACACCCTGGAAGAAACCGCGTTCTTCCTGCACAGCGTGCTCGATGCACGCAAGCCCATCGTGTTGACCTGCGCCATGCGCCCGGCGGATGCCCCCGCGCCCGATGGCCCGCAGAACCTGCGCGATGCCATCATCGCCGCCGCCGCACCGGGCGCGCGCGGCGTGCTGGCCGCGTGCGCCGGGCGTCTGCATGGCGCGGTTGAAATCAGCAAAGTGCACCCCTGGCGGCTCGACCCCTTTTCCTCGGGCGATGCGGGCGCCATCGCTTATGTGCACGCCGGCGCGCTGCGCCGCGTGCGCGCTTGGCCCGCTTCTGCCGTGCGTTGTCCGTGGACGCGAATCGAGCAGGCTGCGGCGCTGCCGCGCGTCGAAATCATCTGCAGCCATGCCGATGCCGGCGGCCACCTGATCGACTTGCTCGTGCGCGAGCGCGAGCGCCTTTGCGGCACAGGCGGCCCAGCCGGTACGCCCGCGGCGCATGCGGTCGATGGCTTGGTCATCGCCGCCACCGGCAACGGGACCGTCCACCAGAGCATTGAAGCCGCCATTGGCCGTGCGCGCGCTGCGGGCATCGCGGTGCTGCGCGCGACGCGCTGCGGTGAAGCGGGAATCGCCGGCCCGCGCACAGGCCAAGGCGCGCAGGCCGATGCATGCGACGGGCGCTGTGCCAGCGAACTGAGCCCGGTCAAGGCCCGCATCGCGCTCGCGCTGGATTTGCTGGCGGCAGGGCCGGGCAATCCTGAAAACGGCGGTTCCTAGGGCCTGCTCACACTATGTCCACAGTCGCGAAGGGCCGTATTGGCCTGCCCATCAAGGCACGCGACGCCGCACGGGCTACATGCCCATGCAAGGAGCGTAACGCCGAGGGGCGGGCCAATACGGCCCTTCCCTTCGGGTTGCGGCCCCCCGGGGGCGGGGGGGGGGGTGGGGGGGCGGGGGAGGGCGGCACCACAGCGGAGGGGCCGCGCCCGGGAGGCC
>JAITWT010000135.1 GCA_031285125.1 Burkholderiaceae bacterium
TGGCTGGAAAAGAATCGGCGGCTATGGAAGAACTGCGAGCGACTGCTCAATACCAGCTTGCAGTTCATTCATCTGGCCTTCCTGGCTCTCTTGCTTCGGAGACTTTGAACAGGTTCTTAATTCAAGGTAATTCAAAGCCGCATTTGTAATTCACGCAGGCGGGCTTGCAGTGCCCGGTAGCGGTCGGGGGCGCCCGGGTCGCTGCCAAAGGTGCTCAGGGCTTCGGTGAGCTGTGCGCGCAGGCGTTCGATCAGCATCCGGTCGAGCACATCGTGCAATTCTTCGCGGATGCTTTCGCGCAATTTTCGGTCTGTGTTATTGGCCTGGACACCCGTGAAAATGGGCGTACCGCCGCAGGCGTTGATTTGGCGCAGCGCGTATTCTTCAAAAGGCTGGCCGTGCATTCCTTCGCGCAAGGCGACCCATGGCTGCGCGCCGTGCTCATGAAATTGGGCATCGAGCCAGTGGAACAATGCGCCGCTGTCGCCGGGTTGCTCGCACAGCAAGGTCTGCAGTTCGGCGCTGAGCTCTTCCCATGCGCTCATATCGGTGAGCAACAGGCGCACGGCGATGTCAGCGCGGCTGGGCGGTGCGATCCGAGCGCGCGCGCGTGCAGCGCTGCTGCGCCCGAATGGAGCAGGGCGCTCGCGTTGCGGCGGGGCCGATGGGCCGGGTCTGGCGTTGCTGCTGCCGCCACCGCCGCCGCTGCCGGAGAGAGCCCAAAGCTGCGCCAGTTCCTGCGCGTCGAGCTGGACCCGTGCCGCGATCTCGCCGAGCAACTGGCGTTTGAGCGCGCCATCGGGCAGCAGCGCCCACAGGGGCTTGGCGTTGTTCGATAGATGCGCGCGTCCTTCAGCGCTGTTGAGGTCACAGCCTTCGCGCGCGCTTTCGATCAGGAAGCGGCTCAGCGGCGTGGCCTCGTTGACAAAGCGCGCGAAAGCCTCTTTGCCGTGTTCTCGAATGAAGCTGTCGGGGTCGTGCTCAGGCGGCAGGAACAAAAATTTGACGCTGCGCGCGTCGTTTGCGTAGGGCAGGGCCACATCAAGCGCCTTGCGTGCCGCGCGCTGTCCGGCATCGTCTCCATCGAAGCTGAACACCACCGAATCGGTGAAGCGAAACAGCTTGTGCATATGTTCGCTGGTACAGGCCGTGCCCAGCGTTGCGACCGCATTCGCGTAACCCAACTGCGCCAGCGCCACCACGTCCATATAACCCTCGGTCACCAGCGCATAACCGGCCTCGCGCACGGCCGCGCGTGCCTCATACAAGCCGTACAGCTCGCGGCCTTTGCTGAACACCGGCGTCTCGGGCGAATTGAGGTATTTGGGTTTTTCGTCGCCAAGCACACGGCCTCCGAAGCCGATGCATTCGCCCTTGACATTGCGGATCGGGAACATTACCCGGTCGCGGAAGCGGTCATAACGTTTGTCACGGTCTTCTTCGCTGACGATGACCAGCCCGCTTTCAACCAGGAGCGGATCATCGTAAGCCGGAAAAACACCGGCCAGTGCGTGCCAGCCTTCGGGCGCGTAACCCAGGCCGAATCGCTTGGCGATTTGCCCCGAGAGCCCGCGTCCCTTGAGGTAATCGATCGCGCGCGCCGCGCCGCGCAGCCGCTTTTGGTACGCTGTTGCCGCTTTTTCCAGCACATCCGTGAGCGTGGTCTGCTGTTGCCGCTGTTGCGCCGAGCGAGCCCGTTCCTCAGGCGAGGCATCGTCTTCGGGGACTTGCAAGCCGCACTGGCCAGCCAGCTCTTGCACGGCCTCCACGAAGTCCATGCCGGCGTAGGTCTTCAAAAAATCAATGGCATCACCATTCGCACCGCAGCCGAAGCAGTGGTAGAACTGCTTGCTGGGGCTGACTGAAAACGAGGGGGATTTCTCCGCGTGAAATGGACACAGCCCCATGAAGTTGCCGCCGCTTTTCTTGAGCTGTACGTAGCGGCCGACGACTTCGACGATGTCGGCGCGCGCGAGTAAATCCTGAAGAAAAGAAGCGGGGATGGTCATGGCCGGGAGCGCTCGATGATACGCAAAGGCATTGCAAATCTCGGGCGGTTCAGATCGTAGACAGGTTCTCAGATCGCCCACAGGGCCGAAGGGGCACTGGCTGTGTGCTGCTCGATCCCATCGCTGGGCTGGCAGAATCATCCGCCATGGATGCCATTGCACCGTCTCCCTTGAAACCCGCGCCCGAGCGCCGCGACCGCTACCGCGTTTTCCGCGCGGTGCCCACGCGCTGGTCGGATAACGACATCTACGGACACGTGAACAATGTGGTCTATTACAGCTGGTTCGACACCGTGATCAACGCGCTGCTGATCGAACACGGGGCGCTTGACATGCACCAGGGCAAGACGATCGGCCTGGTGGTCCAGACGCACTGCGACTACTTCGCCGCGCTGGCCTTTCCGCAGACGGTGCAGGCGGGCATTCGGGTCGCCCGGGCCGGACGTTCAAGCGTGCGCTACGAAATCGGTCTGTTCGCACAGGGCGCGCAAACTGCGGCAGCGCAGGGGCACTTCGTGCATGTGTATGTACAGCGCCAGACCCAGCGGCCCGTGACCGCGTTGCCCGCGCCGCTGCAGGCCGTGGTCGATAGGTTAAGTGTCGCTTGAAGAAAGCCGCCACGCCGCCACGCCCTGAACCTGCCGCGCCCTCGCACCTTGCCGGGTCCACCCATCACGGCATTGGCGCCAGCGTTTAACACCTGTTTCTAGTCCTGCCGGGGTGCAGTACTGGGTTGAAAATACAACCGCCATGATCATTCAGAGTCTGCTCGACACCGATTTGTATAAGTTCACCATGATGCAGGTGGTCTTGCATCATTTTCCGGGCGCGCGCGTGGCCTACCGCTTCAAATGCCGCACGCCGGGCATCAATCTGGCGCGCTACGCGGCTGAAATCCGCGATGAAATCCACGCGCTGTGCGCACTGCAATTTCACGATGCCGAGCTGAGCTACTTGCGTACGCTGCGCTTCATTAAGAGCGATTTCATTGATTTTCTCGGGCTGTTTCGCCTCAACGAGAAGTACATCCACGTCACGCCGCAGCCTGCCACGGGTGAACTCGACATCTTCATCGAAGGCCCGTGGCTGCACACGATCCCGTTTGAAATTCCGGTGCTGGCGATCGTCAACGAAGTCTATTTTCGTAACACCCAGCCGCAGCCTAATTTCGACGCGGGCCGCCGCCGTCTGGACGCCAAGATCGAGCAATTGCAGACCCAGGGGCTGGAAAATCTGACGGTGGCCGACTACGGTACGCGCCGGCGCTTTTCAAAATTCTGGCACGAAGAAGTTCTGCGCACGCTGTCCACCCGGTTGGGCGCCGTCCCGCCCAAGGACGGCAATGACAACGGCAACCTCGCTGTCGTGCCCTTTGCCCGCACCCCGCAGTTCGCGGGGACGAGCAATGTGCTGTACGCGATGAAGCTCGGGCTGATTCCGCTGGGCACGATGGCGCACGAATACCTGCAAGCGTGCCAGGCGCTGGGGCCGCGGCTGCGCGACAGTCAGATTTTCGGCTTCGAGGTGTGGGCACGCGAATACCGGGGCGATTTGGGGATTGCGCTGTCGGATGTGTACGGCATGAGCGCGTTCCTGCGCGATTTCGACAAATATTTCTGCAAGCTGTTCGACGGCGCGCGTCACGACAGCGGCGACCCCTTCCAGTGGGGTGAGCGCATGATCGCGCACTACGAGGACAATCGCATCGATCCGCATACCAAGACGCTGATCTTCAGTGACGGGCTCACCGTGCCGCGCACCATCGAGCTGTATCAGCGCTTTCACGGGCGCTGCCAACTGGCCTTTGGCATCGGCACCAATTTCACCAACGACCTGGGTTACGAGCCGCTGCAGATCGTGATCAAGATGGTGCGCTGCAACGATCAGCCGGTGGCCAAGATCTCCGATGCGCCGTCCAAGAACATGTGCGAGGACGAACGTTACCTGGCCTACCTGCGGCAGGTCTTCGACATTGCGCAACCGTCCGATACGCCATCCTGATGGCGTGCCTTGGCATTGCGCCCTGATGGCGTGCCCTGATGCTGCGTGCTGAAATCGACAGTGCTGTCTTCTCACCTTGGTGGGGTTTGCCGTTCGCGGGGCTCCTGTTGTCGATTGCGCTTTTGCCTGGACTGGCGCCGCGCTATTGGCATCGCCACCATGGCAAGCTGGCTGCGGCTTGGGCCGCGGCCCTTGTGATCGCACTGATCTGGACGCGCGGACTCGGCGCCGCACTCCATCTCGCGCTGCACGTGCTGTGGGCCGACTACCTGCCTTTCGTGATTCTGCTGAGCGCGCTGTACGTGATCTCCGGCGGCATCTATTTGCGCGGCAACTTGCGCGGCAGTCCGGCCCTGAATACCGCGGTGCTGGCGGTTGGCGCGGTGCTGGCGAACCTGATGGGCACGACCGGCGCGTCAATGTTGCTCATCCGTCCGCTGATCCGCATCAACGACAACCGTGCCCATTGCATGCACGTGTTCGTCTTCTTCATCTTCATTGTCTCGAACATTGGCGGCTCGCTCACGCCGCTGGGCGATCCTCCGCTGTTTTTGGGCTTTCTGCGCGGCATCGATTTTTCGTGGACGCTGCGGCATTTGTGGGGGCCCACGCTGAGCGCGCTGGGTGTGCTGCTGGCGCTGTTCTGGTGGATCGACCGGCTTTATTTTCGCCTTGACGGCACACGGCCCTTCGACCCGACCCCGGCGACGCCTGGGGGCCTGCGTCTGGAGGGCGGGTTCAACCTCATCCTGCTGGCGGCGGTGATCGGCCTGGTGATGCTCAGCGGTGTCTGGCGTGATGCGCCGCCGCTCACATGGCTTGGCCTTTCTTTGAATCGGGCCGGGCTGTTGCGCGATGCCGGGTTGCTGGCGCTGATCATCGTTTCCTTGCGCTTCACGCCGCAGCGCGTGCGCCAGGCCAACCGCTTCGATTGGGCGCCGATGGCCGAGGTGGCCAAGCTCTTTGCCGCCATCTTTCTGACCCTTGCGCCGGTGATCGAAATGTTGCGCATGGGCGCCGAAGGTCCGTTCAGCGCGGTTGTGCGAGCGTTGCACCGCGCCGACGGCCCGAGCGCGCCGGCGCTGTATTTCTGGGCGGCCGGCCTGTTCAGTTCTTTTTTGGACAATGCGCCGACGTACCTCGTGTTCTTCAACGTCGCGGGCGGCGATCCCGCCACGCTCATGGGCGCGCACGCCGCCACGCTGGCGGCGATTTCAGCGGGCGCGGTCTTCATGGGCGCCAATACCTATCTGGGCAATGCGCCGAACTGGATGGTCAAGAGCATCGTTCAAAATCACGGCATCCGCATGCCGGGTTTTTTGGGCTACATGCTGTGGTCGGGCGCGGTCCTGCTGCCGCTGTTCGTTGTCCTGACCTTTATGTTTTTCGGTTAAAGCCATGACTCGCCCTCAAATTCTTGTGACGCGCGCGACGTTCCCTGAAACCCTGGAACGGCTGGCGCGCCATTTCGACGTTCAAGCCAATCCGGATGACACGATCTGGCCGACCGACGCGCTTGCGCGGCATCTGCAAGGCAAGCAAGGCGCGCTGACCACCGGTTCCGAGCGCATCGACGCCGCGCTGCTGGCGGCCTGCCCGCAGTTGAAGATCTGCGCCAACATGATCGTCGGCTACAACAATTTCGACGTTCAGGCGATGGCCTCGCGCGGAGTGGTCGGCACCAACACGCCCGATGTGCTGAGCGAAACCACCGCTGACTTCGGCTTTGCGCTGATTCTGGCGGCCGCCCGCCGCTTGACGGAGGGCGAGCATTTTTTGCGGCGCGGCGAATGGAAAAAACCGAGCTTTTACCGGATGTTCGCCGGTGCCGAGGTGCACGCCAGCACGCTGGGCATCATCGGCATGGGGCGCATCGGGCAGGCGATCGCGCGGCGCGGCGCGCGGGGTTTCGGCATGACGGTGCTCTATCACAACCGCGCGCGCTTGGATGCCGCTACCGAGGCCGCGTGCGGCGGCGCACGCTACGTCAGCAAGGAGGATTTGCTGCGTGGCGCCGATCATGTGTTGCTGGTGCTGCCCTACAGCACGGCGACACACCACACGATCGGCGCGGCCGAACTCGCACTGATGAAGCCGTCGGCGACGCTGACCAACATCGCGCGCGGCGGCATCGTCGACGATGCGGCGCTGGCGTGCGCGCTGCGCGAGCGTCGCATCGCGGCGGCCGCGCTGGATGTGTTCGAGGGCGAGCCGGCGGTTCATCCCGACTTACTGAGGCTGCCTAACGTGGTGCTCACACCGCACATCGCCAGTGCCACCGTGGCCACGCGCCGTGCGATGGCGGAATTGGCGGCGGACAATCTGATCGCATTTTTCGAGAAGGGGCGCGTGCTGACGCCGGTCACGCCAATAGCGCCAACAACGGCGATAACGCCAGTGCCGTCAGTTGCAGGCGCCAAGGAAAACACATGATTTTGGAAACACTGCTTGCGCTGGTCCTGCTGAACCTGCTGTTGCTGATTGGGCTGCTGGCCTTAGGGATGCGCCGTGCTCAGGGGGTCGACGCGCTGGCGCAAGAACTGCATGCCGCCCATGAACACACCGAACGTGAATTGCGCCGCGAAATCGCTGAATCCGCGCGTGGCGCGCGTCAGGAAAGCACGCAGGTCTTCGCGGCTTTTCAGCAAACGCTGCTGCAACAACATGCGCAAGTCGCGCGCACCCAGAACGAACGCTCCGAGGTCTTCACCCGGCAATTGAGTCAGTTGCAAAACATGCTCGCCGATACCCTGGCCACACAGTTGCAGGGGTTGGCCGAATCGAACGCGCGCCGTCTGGCCGAAGTCCGCCAGACCATGGAAACCCAGTTGGCCCAACTCCATCAGAGCAATGCCGCCAAGCTCGATGAAATGCGCCAAGTGGTTGACGAGAAGTTACAAAACACGCTTGAAGCGCGGTTGGGTGAAAGTTTCAAACAGGTCGCCGAACGGCTCGAACAGGTCCACAAAGGCTTGGGCGAAATGCAGGCGCTGGCCGTTGGCGTGGGCAGCTTGCAGCGCGTGTTGACCAATGTGAAGACGCGCGGTATTTTTGGCGAAGTGCAGTTGGAGGCATTGCTCGAACAGGTGCTCACCGTTGAGCAATACGCGAGCCAGGTCGAGACCAAGCCGCGCAGCGGGCAGCGCGTCGATTTCGCGGTGCGTTTTCCGGGGCGCGGCGATGATGGCGCCGTGGTCTGGCTGCCGATCGACGCCAAATTTCCGCGCGACGATTACGAGCGCCTGCTCGATGCCCATGAGCGCGCCGATGCCGCTGCCGCCGAGGCCGCCGCCAAGGCGCTGGAGTTGCGCGTGCGCACAGAGGCCAAATCGATCGCCGATAACTACCTCGCGCCGCCGCACACCACCGATTTCGCCATCCTGTTTTTGCCCATCGAAAGTCTGTATGCGCAGGTGCTGCGCCGTCCGGGGCTGATGGATGCATTGCAACGCCAGTACCGCGTGACGCTGGCCGGCCCGACCACGCTGCTGGCGATGCTCAACAGTCTGCAAATGGGCTTTCGTACCCTCGCGCTGGAGCGCCAAGCCTCGGAAGTCTGGAAGGTGCTGGGGGCGGTCAAGACAGAATTCGAGCGCTATGGTGACTGGGTGCTCAAACTACGCGAACAAGTTGCCAAGGCGTCTGATACCCTTGACAAAGCCGACACCCGGGCGCGCCAGATGCGTCTGGCCTTGCGCAAGGTCGAGGCCTTACCCGAACCCCAAGCCCAGGCCCTGATGGCCGCTAAAGTTGAAGGCGGCGAGGGGGAGTGAGTGAATGTCCTGTTTCATAAATAACGCGTATCCATGAAGTTGATGTTTCTGCGTTCAAGACAAGGCGCAAACCGGAGCAGTGGCGTTGCGAGGATCTGCAACCTTGTCATGGACGCGAAGGTGCGATTCCATCGTCAAGGGATCTGTGAGACAAGGCATCAACAACACCAGCGAAGTTTTTTTCAGAGGAGAATTTGCCCATGAACGCCGATTCCTCCCCGGTTGATCTTGCATCTGCCCCGTTTCCATTGATGGACCCCGTGGCACGCGCTGCCTCGGGTATGACATTGTTTTATTCGCAACTCGAACAGGTCGCCCCTGAAACCCACGCAGGCATAGGACTGTTGCCGCACCGTGACTATGCTTTCGTGCGGGGTGTCGATGCGGTGCCGATCGGTTTGGGTGAATTCGCAGCCGTCGCGCGGCACTATCCGATTGTTTTCTCCGAGGGGCCGATGCCCGCGCCTCTGGCGCTGACCGGGCTGATCCAGGGAGAAAACCTGTTTGTTGACAGCCAAGACCAATGGCTGGATGACTGCTATGTGCCGGGCTACATCAGACGTTATCCTTTTTTATTGCAAGTGGCGCCCGATGGTGAAACAGCAACGCTGGCGGTCGATCCCTCCAGCACACGGGTGGCTTCCGTGTCCTCCGGCAAAGACGTGCAATCGC
The DNA here is from genome assembly GCA_031285125.1 of Burkholderiaceae bacterium. GTDB lineage: Bacteria > Pseudomonadota > Gammaproteobacteria > Burkholderiales > Burkholderiaceae_C > JAITWT01. Next base: position 8,456 of record JAITWT010000135.1, read on the forward strand.
TGTTTGATGCGCAAGAGAATCCGAGCCCGGTGACGCGCCAGGCATTCAACTTTTGTTGTGCCATGCATAACGAACAGGTACGCGTTGCGCTGTTATGCCGAGCCCTGGATGAACACGATCTGCTGGTTCGCGGGGATGTCCGTTTCACCCTGACAAACGGCAAGGCCCACCTCATACACGGCTTCAAGGTGGTCAATCAGGCGGCATTTCGCGCGCTTCCCGCCGAGGTGTTCAAGGCGTGGGCCGACAAAGGCTGGGTGGATGCGATCGTGCTGCATCTGGCCTCGATGCGAACCAATTGGCAGGCTTTGTTTGAACTGTACAAGGCGCGCGAAAGCGACAAAGCCAGAGCCTCGGGCAAAACGGAGGCATAAAGTTTATTGTTCAACATGCCCTAAGAACCTGTTTACGATCTCAAATGGCTCACGCAGAGGCCTTTTCGGGAGGGGATGCAAGGCGCAGCGCGCAGCCCATAGCCCGGCTATGGGCCAGCGTTGCAACGCCGCAGACCGCCCGAAAAGGCCTCTGC
>JAITWT010000136.1 GCA_031285125.1 Burkholderiaceae bacterium
GGGCGGTCTGCGGCGTTGCAACGCTGGCCCATAGCCGGGCTATGGGCTGCGCGCTGCGCCTTGCATCCCCTCCCGAAAAGGCCTCTGCGTGAGCCATTTGAGATCGTAAACAGGTTCTAAGCCGGTACGACTCTGATACGGCTTGCTTTTGCCTCCTGCCTCCTGCTACCGCCCGCTCCTCATGCCCGAACTGCCTGAAGTCGAAATCACACGACGCGGTTTTGCCGATCGCATCGCAGGCGCGCACATTCAATCGGTGCGCTTGGGCCAGCCGCTGCGCTGGCCGCTCGGGATCGCGCCGGCCGCGCTGACCGGCCGCCTGGTGCGCGGTGTGCGGCGGCGCGGCAAGTACTTGCTGATGGATCTGGACCACGGGGTGCTGTTGCTGCATCTGGGCATGTCGGGGCGACTGCATTTCTGGCGCGATTTGGAGGGGGACGTGCCCTTGATGGCTCCTCTACCGCCTTTGCCGCCTTTGCCGCCTTTGCCGCTTTTACCGCCTTTGGGCCGGCACGACCACTTTGAGCTGCGCACCGACCGCGGCCATCTGCGGCTGACCGATCCGCGCCGCTTCGGTGCGGTCGTCTATGCCGAGCGCGAAACCGCCGATCCGGCGGCCAAATTACTCCATGGACTGGGCATGGAGCCGCTCAGCGACAACTTCGACGTGCAAAGCTTTTACGCCGCATTGCACCAGCGCCGCGCGCCGATCAAACAGGTGCTGCTGACCGGTGATGTGGTGGTGGGCGCAGGCAACATCTACGCTTGCGAGGCGCTGTTTGCCGCCGGTATCCGCCCGACGCTGCGTGCCCACCGCATCAGTCGCGCGCGCGCGCAGCGCCTGCACACGGCCGTGCGCGAAGTGCTCGCACGCGCGATCGAGCGCGGCGGCAGTTCATTGCGCGACTTCGCGCATGTCGATGGCCAACTCGGCTATTTTCAACTCGAGGCCAAGGTCTATGGACGCGCCGGCCAGCCCTGCCTGATCTGCGGTACGCCGATCCGGCAATTGCGGCAAGGGCAGCGCTCGACCTTCTATTGCCCGCAATGTCAGAAGTAAGCCGTGCGCCAGTCTCCACAGCCTCCACAGCCCCAATCCACGCCTCAACCCACGTCCCGGCCCGCGTTTTTTGATGCGCCCTCGACGCCCCCGCAGCAGGAGGCGCAGCCGCGGCAAGCCCGCGCGGACGCCGATTTCGCCGCCCGCCTGATCGCCTGGCAACGCCACTATGGCCGCCGCGCACTGCCTTGGCAGAACACGCGCGATCCCTACCGCGTGTGGCTGTCCGAAATCATGTTGCAGCAAACCCAGGTGGCGACGGTACAGGGCTACTACACGCGCTTTCTGGCGCGTTTCCCCGACGTGGCCGCGCTTGCCGCGGCCAGCGAGGACGCGGTGCTCGGCCTGTGGAGCGGTCTGGGCTACTACAGCCGCGCGCGCAACCTGCTGCGCTGCGCGCGTGAAGTTATGACGCGCTTTGACGGCGCTTTTCCGCGTACGGCGGTGCAATTGGCGACGCTGCCGGGCATTGGGCGCTCGACGGCAGCGGCGATCGCGGTCTTCTGCTTTGGCGAGCGCGTGGCGATTCTGGACGGCAACGTCAAACGCGTCCTCGCGCGCGCCTTCGCTTTCGACGCCGACCTGGCCCGCGCCGTCAACGAGCGCAGCCTGTGGAACCGGGCGACTGCGCTGCTGCCGCCGGCGGACGATCCGGCGGCGTTGATCGACTACACGCAGGGCTTGATGGATCTCGGCGCCATGCGCTGCACGCCGCGCCAGCCGCACTGTGCCGGCTGCCCATTGCGTGCCGGCTGCCGCGCGCTAGCGCAAGGCGACCCGCTGCGCTACCCGGTGCGCAAGCGCACGCTGCGCCGCGGCGCCGAGTCGCTATGGATGCTGCTCGCGCGGGATGAGCACGCCCGCGTCTGGCTCGAAAAACGCCCCGCGCGCGGAATTTGGGCAGGATTGCATTGCCTGCCGGTATTCGACGCGCGCGCGGCGCTGATACAGGCGCTGCCGCCGGCCATTGCCGCGCGCGCCAGCGACCATGCGCCCTTCGTCCATGCCTTGACCCACAAGGATTTGCACCTGCACCCGGTGCAAATCGAAGTCGATACCGGCGCATTCGTGCAACCGGCATCGCACGGCGCCTGGTATGACGCCAGTGCCTGGTCCGCGCTGGGCCTGCCCGCGCCCGTGCGCCGGCTATTGGAAAAGGGCTGAGGGAAAAACGCTCAGTCTTGCACTGCGCCTTGGCGTGCGGGCAAGCAAGCCCTCAGTCGCGCATCAGCGCTTCAATGTCATCCGGTGCGACCGGCACGTCGCGCGTCATCAACTCGCAGCCGGTTTCGGTCACGAGCGCATCATCCTCGATACGGATGCCGATGTTCCAGAACCGCTCCGGCACGCCTTCGGCCGGGCGCACGTACAAGCCCGGCTCGACGGTCAGCACCATGCCCGGACGCAGGATGCGGCTGGGGCGCGCCGCCGCGCCCGCGCCACCAGGCGCACTCTGTGTACTCCGCGCACCCTGGACAGGCTCGACGTAGCTGCCGCAATCGTGCACATCCATGCCCAGCCAGTGGCTGGTGCGGTGCATGTAGAACGGGGTGTACGCGCGCTGTTCGATCACGTCGGCGGCGCTGCCCACCTTGTTTGCATCGAGTAAGCCCAGATCGAGCAGCCCTTGCGCCAGCACAGCCACGGTCGCCTCGTGCGGATCGTCAAAGCGCACCCCGGCGCCGATGGCCGCGACGGCGGCGTTTTGGCCGGCCCATACCAATTCATACAGCGCGCGCTGCGGACCGCTGAATTTGCCGCTGGCCGGGAAGGTGCGAGAGATGTCGCCGGCGTAGTTGTCCAATTCGCAGCCCGCATCGATCAGCACCAGTTCGCCCGCGCGCACCCGCTCGGCGCCAGCCCGGTAGTGCAGCACGCAGGCATTCGCGCCGGCAGCGACGATCGAGCCGAAAGCCGCCGATTGCGCGCCGCCAAAGCGGAATTCGTGCAGCAATTCAGCCTCCAAGTGGTACTCGCGCACCTCCTGCCCGGCGCGCACCATGCGCGCACAAGTGCGCATTGCACGGGCGTGGGCGCGAGCACTGATGCAGGCGGCGGCGCGCATGGTGCTCAGTTCGTGGGCATCCTTGACCAAGCGCATTTCGTCGAGCAGGCTGCACAGATCGCGCTGTGTGTCTGGGCACGTGACCCGCGCGCGCGCGCGCGCACGCACCGCCGCCAGCCAACCATCGATACGGCTTTCAAGCCCCTTGTGGGTAGCGAAGGGATACCAGAGTGCCGCGCGGTTTTCCAGCAAACGCGGCAGGTGTTCGTCGAGCGTTTCTATTGAAAACGCCTCATCCACGCCCAGTGCATCCGGCGCCGCCGCAGTCCCCAGGCGGTAGCCGTCCCAGATTTCGCGCTCCATATTTTTGGGGGCGCAAAACAGCGTGCTGCGCCCGGCGCTGTCCAATACCAGCCAGGCTTGCGGCTCGTCAAAACCGGTCAAATAAAAGAAATAGCTGTCGGGCCGGAACGCAAAGGGGTTGTCGCGGTTGCGCCCGTATTCAGACGCGGTGGGCACGATCGCCACGGCGTCCGGGCCAAGCTGTGCTGCCAAACGCGCACGGCGCGCGGCGTAGAGAGAGACATTCATGGTCTGCATGGCGCCACCGGAGATGGCATACAAAGGAGAGGGGAGATGGCGGCAATGGTACTGGCGCAGGGCGGAAAGCGCTGTCCATGCGCGCTGTTAGGCGACTTTGATGCCGGCCGGATACACGCCCCTTGCAGGGGGGCGTTTTCCGGGGAGGGCAGCGTCAAAAAATACCGGTCTGCGATGCGCGCCGCGGCGCATCAAGCCACAGACGTGTCGCCCGCTTTGCTGGGCACGGCTGCCGCGCGTGCTGCGTTGTCCTCAGAACCTGTTTACGATCTCAAATGGCTCACGCAGAGACCTTTTCGGGAGGGGATGCAAGGCGCGGCGCGCAGCCCATAGCCCGGCTATGGGCCAGCGTTGCAACGCCGCAGACCG
>JAITWT010000143.1 GCA_031285125.1 Burkholderiaceae bacterium
GGAGGGGATGCAAGGCGCGGCGCGCAGCCCATAGCCCGGCTATGGGCCAGCGTTGCAACGCCGCAGACCGCCCGAAAAGGTCTCTGCGTGAGCCATTTGAGATCGTAAACAGGTTCTTACTGCCGCATGCGAACCATGCCCTCCTGCGCGGTCGAAGCCACCAGCTTGCCGTCACGGGTATAAAAACTGCCCCGGCACAACACGCGGGCGCCGTTGGCATTGGGCGAATCCATGGTGTAGAGCAACCAATCGTCCAAGCGGAAATCGCGGTGAAACCACATGGCATGGTCGAGGCTGGCCAGGCGCACCTGTTCAGAGAAAATGGTCAGCCCGTGGGGACGCAGGGCCACGCCGATCAGACCATAGTCGGAGACAAAAGCCAGCAGCTCCCGGTGGATCAACGGATCGTCGGGCAGCGGCGCGGGAACGCGTATCCATACTTGCATCTGCGCGGGACGCACGGCAGGGGTCATGGGGTCAAGCGGGTCGACCGGACGCACCTCGATGCCATTGGGCTGCAGTGCCTTGAGGCGCCAGCGCGCGGGCAGCCGATCGATTACGAGCTTGCGGTGTTCGATATCGGTTTGCAGCGCTTCGGGCGGCGGCACCTGGGGCATGGGCGCCTGATGTTCGAGGCCCGTATCGCGCGTCTGGAACGAGGCCGACAGTTCGAAGATGGTGTTCCCGTTCTGGCGCGCGCGGACATACCGGGTGGTGAAGCTGCGGCCATCGCGCTCGCGCTCAACCTCATATTCAATCGGGACGAAATCGCCGGGCAGCAAAAAGTAAGCGTGCATCGAATGGATGGTGCGCGCAGGATCAACCGTGCGATCGGCCGCCGCGAGGGCCTGACCAAGGACCTGGCCGCCAAAGACCGCCGGGCTGCCGATGTTGACACTTTGGCCAAGAAAGCGGTCGTTGCCTAAGTCTTGTAATTGCAGCAGCTTGACCAGTGCGGCGACGCTGTGTTCAATGGAGATGTTTTGTTTTTCCATAAGAAATAAAGGAGATGAGAAATAAGAATGATTGGAATGGCCCTAAAAACGGCACCGGCGAATGCATCGCGCTGTGAATCAGGAGACGCAGGCCGCCGAAACGGCCCCAACCCCTGTCCATGCGGCTTTCCTGGAAAAGGAGCACGCGCCGTCAACGATCGTTTTGAAGTTGAGCCAATAGTTGAGCCCATACCGGCCGGGTTGTCATGGCGCCGTTGATGACCGTCACCCGCGCCTGCCCAGCGATGGCACGCGCGAAGTCGTGGCCCCTTAGAACCCTGTGAGTAGAACCGTGTGAGTGATGCGGGGCGGTGCGCCCGCGTGATTAATGTTTGAGAACCTGCACGAGGATCTCGTTGGGTTTGACCATGCCCAGTTCGCTGCGCGCGCGTTCTTCGACCATTTCGAGACCGTTTTGCAGATCACGCACTTCGCTGGCCAGCCGCTCGTTGTCAAGTTGCGCGCGCTGATTGGCCGCCTGCTGTGCGGCCAGTACCTGACGTTGGCGTGCGTTGTCCGGCAAGCTGCCGCGGCCGCTCCAGAGCTGCAGCAGCAGGAGCGCCAACAGCGCCAGCAAAATGACCGGAATAATGGCTTGCAAGCGCATCGGCATGATGAATGATTCAAACGGCAAGCAACAGCGGCCTGTTCAGCGCAGGTTGTAGAACGCGGCGCGGCCGGGATAGGTCGCCACGTCACCCAGATCTTCCTCGATGCGCAGCAACTGGTTGTACTTGGCGATGCGGTCCGAGCGTGACAGCGAGCCGGTCTTGATCTGGCCGGCATTCGTACCGACGGCGATATCGGCAATCGTGCTGTCCTCGGTCTCGCCCGAGCGATGGCTGACCACAGCGGTGTAGCCTGCGCGCTTGGCCATTTCGATGGCCTGGAAGGTTTCGGTCAGCGTGCCGATTTGGTTGATCTTGATGAGGATCGAATTGGCCACGCCGCGCTCGATACCTTCCTTGAGAATTTTGGTATTGGTCACAAACAGGTCATCGCCCACCAGTTGCACCTTGCGGCCCAGGCGATCGGTCAGCATTTTCCAGCCGGCCCAGTCGCTTTCATGCATCCCGTCTTCGATGCTGATGATCGGGTACTTGTCGCACCACGCGGCCAACATGTCAACCCAGTGACTTGCCGACAGCGTGAGGTTCTCGCCGGACAGCACGTATTGGCCGTTCTTGTAGAACTCGCTGGCGGCGCAGTCCAGGCCCAGCGCAATTTGCGTGCCTGCAACGAAACCGGCCTTGTCGATCGCTTCGAGAATCAGCTCGATGGCCGCCTCGTGGCTGGCCACGCTGGGCGCGAAGCCGCCCTCGTCGCCGACGGCCGTCGGCATGCCGCGCCCATGGATGATCTGCTTGAGCGCATGGAACACTTCGGCGCCGTAGCGCAGCGCCTCACGAAAACTGGGCGCACCCAGCGGAATGATCATGAATTCCTGCAGATCCAGGCTGTTGTTAGCGTGCGCGCCGCCGTTGATGACGTTCATCATCGGCACCGGCATTTGCATGGCGCTCATGCCGCCGAAGTAGCGGTACAACGGCAGGCCGGATTCTTCGGCCGCTGCACGCGCGACCGCCATCGAGACGGCCAGCAAGGCATTGGCGCCCAGGCGGCTCTTGCTCTCGGTGCCGTCCAGCTCACACAACGTACGGTCTAAAAAAGCCTGCTCGCCTGCGTCCAATCCGAGCACGGTTTCAGATATTTCGGTGTTGATGTGCTCCACGGCTTTAAGTACGCCCTTGCCCAAATAACGGCTCTGGTCGCCGTCGCGCAGTTCGATGGCTTCGCGCGACCCGGTCGATGCGCCCGAAGGCACGGCCGCACGGCCCATGGTGCCGCTTTCGAGCAGCACGTCGCATTCAACGGTGGGGTTGCCTCGGCTGTCGAGAATTTCACGGCCGACGATATCGACGATTGCACTCATTGTGATTTCCTATGTTTTCCTTGAATGGACAGAGATAAAAATTTCCTCTGAAAAGGGGGCCGGAAGCAAGCGACCAAGGCGTATCCGCACCATTTTCAGCGGCGCTGAAAATAGCTTGGCCCGAGGGGAGGCATCAACGCAGGCAGTCGCATCGCCACAGGACATGATCTCAAGCTTCGAAGTCGTTTTCGAGCCACGGCGCGCGCTTGGTTGCGCGATCGAGCGTCACCAAAGTTTCGAGTAACGCGCGCATGTGTTTGAGCGGTACCGCGTTGGGGCCGTCGCTCAAAGCCCGTGCCGGCTCAGGGTGCGTTTCCATGAACAGCCCCGCCACGCCCACGGCGACGGCCGCACGCGCAAGGACCGGGACGAACTCACGCTGTCCGCCCGAGCTCGTGCCCTGTCCGCCGGGCAACTGTACCGAATGCGTGGCATCGAAGACGACCGGCGCGCCGGTCTCGCGCATGATGGCCAGCGCGCGCATGTCCGAGACCAGGTTGTTGTAACCAAAGCTCACGCCGCGCTCGCAGGCCATGAAGCGGTTTTCGTCCAGCCCCTTTTCACGCGCCGCCGCGCGCGCCTTGTCGATCACGTTTTTCATGTCGTGCGGCGCGAGAAACTGACCCTTTTTGATGTTCACCGGCTTGCCCGACTGCGCCACCGCGCGGATGAAATCGGTCTGACGGCACAAGAAGGCGGGCGTCTGCAACACATCGGCCACCTGCGCTGCCGCGGCGATGTCCTCTTCGGTGTGCACATCAGTGAGTACCGGCAGATTGAGCTCGCGCTTGACTTTGGCCAAAATTTCCAGCCCGCGCTCGCGCCCCGGCCCGCGATAGCTGGTTCCGCTGGAGCGGTTGGCCTTGTCAAAGCTGCTCTTGAAGATGAAAGGAACACCCAGTGCCGCCGTGATTTCCTTGAGAGCGCCCGCGGTATCCAGCTGCAACTGCTCGGACTCGACCACACAAGGCCCCGCGATCAGGAAAAAGGGCTGGTTCAACCCCGCCTCAAATCCACACAGTTTCATGCGGTTTCCTTGCGTGACTGCGCTTTACCTTGGCCCTGGCGCCGATCCTGATGATCGAGCGCGGCTTTGATGAAGGCGTTGAACAGCGGGTGTCCGCTCCACGGCGTGGATTTGAATTCGGGGTGGAACTGCACGCCCATGAACCACGGGTGCACGCTGCGCGGCAACTCGACGATTTCGGTCAGGTGTTCGCGCTGCGTGAGCGCTGAAATCACCAGCCCGGCCTGGCGCAGCGCGTCCAGATAGTGGATGTTGGCTTCGTAACGGTGGCGGTGGCGCTCGGTCACGACGTCGCCATAGATGGCGTGCGCGAGCGTGCCTGGCGCCACATCCGAACTTTGCGCGCCCAGCCGCATGGTGCCGCCGAGATCGGATTCAGCATTGCGCCGCTGGATGGTGCCGTCGGCGTCTTTCCACTCGGTGATCAGTGCAATCACGGGGCAAGGCGTGTCGGGGTCGAACTCGGTGCTGTTAGCGTCCTTCAGACCAGCGACGTTACGCGCGTACTCGATCGTGGCCACCTGCATCCCCAGGCAGATGCCCAGATAGGGGGCCTGGCTTTCGCGCGCAAAGTGCGCCGCACAAATCTTGCCCTCGACGCCGCGCGGGCCGAAACCGCCGGGCACCAAAATAGCATCGTATGCGGCCAGGCGCGCCGCCACGTTGTTCGACTCCAGCGTTTCCGAGTCGACGTAATCGACCTGCACGCGCGCGTGGTTGTGCATCCCCGCGTGACGCAGCGCCTCGTTCAGGGATTTGTAGCTGTCCGACAGATCGACATACTTGCCCACCATCGCGATCGTCACTTCGCGTCGCGGGTGCTCGACTTCGTAGACCAGATCGTCCCAGCGTTTGAGCCGGGCGGGCCGTGTGTTCAAGCGCAGCTTGTCGCAGATCAGGCCATCGAGCCCCTGTTCGTGCAACATGCGCGGCACCTTGTAGATGGTGTCCACGTCCCACATCGAAATCACGCCCCATTCGGGCACATTGGAGAACAGCGAAATCTTGGCGCGTTCTTCTTCGGGAATCGGCCGATCGGCACGGCACAGCAGCGCGTCCGCCTGGATACCGATTTCGCGCAGTTTCTGCGCCGTGTGCTGGGTTGGTTTGGTCTTGAGCTCGCCGGCCGCGGCGATCCACGGGACGTAGCTCAAATGCACGAAGGCCGCAGCGTTCGGCCCCATGCGCAGGCTCATCTGGCGGACCGCTTCCAGAAAAGGCAGCGATTCGATGTCGCCCACCGTGCCGCCAATCTCGACGATCGCCACATCCACCTCATGCGGCATACCGATGCCCGCGCCGCGCTCGATGAATTCCTGAATCTCGTTGGTGACGTGCGGAATTACCTGTACCGTCTTGCCCAGGTAATCGCCGTGGCGTTCTTTTTCAAGCACCGACTTGTAAATCTGGCCGGTGGTGAAGTTGTTGGCGCGCCGCATGCGCGTGGTGATGAAGCGCTCGTAGTGGCCCAGGTCCAGATCGGTCTCGGCGCCGTCCTCGGTCACGAACACTTCGCCGTGCTGGAATGGCGACATCGTGCCCGGATCGACGTTGATGTAGGGATCGAGCTTGATGAGAGTCACCCGCAAGCCGCGCGATTCGAGCAACGCGGCCAGCGAAGCCGCAGCGATCCCCTTGCCCAGGGAAGACACTACACCGCCGGTAACGAAAACAAATTTGGTCATGCCAGAACCGGCATTTCACGCCGGGCTGTGGGAAATTCCGATTATAGAAAGCGTCTCCAGTTCGCCTGTTGTGTTGTCCACGATGGCGCTGTGCAGGTGTGCAGCAATCCGCCCGGCCCCTCGGGTGCACAACGCGACTGCGGAAATAGTGTGAACAGGCCCTAGACGCCTGGATTTGAGATGGGTCGCCCCCATCAGCAGCGCCTGTTTGTGATCTCGAACAAGTGCTCAGGAATTTTTTGCGCCGCCTTGCCCTAAACTGGCCCCATGCAAGATCTGGCTGGTAAACGCATTGTCCTGGGCCTTACGGGCGGCATCGCCTGCTACAAATCGGCGTACCTGTGTCGATTGCTGGTCAAGGCCGGGGCGATGGTGCAGGTGGTGATGACACAGGCGGCCGCACAATTCATTACGCCCGTGACGATGCAGGCGCTTTCCGGACGGGCCATCTACGACTCGCAGTGGGACGCACGCGCGCCCGACAACATGGCGCATATCCGCCTGAGCCGCGAGGCCGACGCCATCGTGCTGGCGCCGTGCAGCGCGGACTTCATCGCGCGCTTGGCGCATGGGCGCGCCGACGAACTGCTCAGCCTGACGTGCCTGGCCCGCCCGATCGAGCGCGTGCCGCTGTTGATTGCACCGGCGATGAACCGCGAAATGTGGGCGCATCCGGGAACGCAGCGCAATTTGGCGCAGGTGCGCGCCGATGGTGCGATCGTGCTGGACGTGGGCGCGGGTCCGCAAGCCTGCGGCGAGGAGGGCGATGGTCGAATGCTTGAGCCCGAGGAGTTGCTCGAAGACATCGTGGCCCACTTTCAGCCCAAACGGCTCACGGGACAGCGCGTGCTGGTGACGGCGGGGCCGACCTTCGAGGCGATCGACCCCGTGCGCGGCATCACCAACCATTCCTCGGGCAAGATGGGCTTTGCCATCGCGCGCGCCGCGCATGAGGCGGGCGCACAGGTCACGCTGGTGGCGGGCCCGGTGCATCTGCCCACCCCGCGCGGGGTGCGGCGGGTGGACGTGATTTCAGCGCGCGACATGCTCGCCGCCTGCACGGCGGCGGCGGACGCGGCGGATGTTTTCGTGGCGACCGCTGCCGTGGCCGACTGGCGCCCGCTGCACACGAGCGCGCACAAGATCAAGAAAGATGGCAGCGGCCGCGCGAACGCACTTGAATTGACCGAAAACCCCGACATCCTGCACACGCTCGCGCAGAGCGTGCGTGCGCGCAGCGGCCAGCTTTTTTGTGTCGGCTTTGCTGCCGAGAGCGACAACCTCGCCACGCATGCCAAGGCCAAGCGCGAACGCAAAGGCGTTCCTCTGCTGGTGGGCAACATCGGTCCGCAGACCTTTGGGCAGGATGACAACAGTCTGCTGCTGGTCGATGCGCGCACCACGCGCGAACTCCCGCGCGCGCCCAAGCTGGCGCTGGCACGCGAACTGATCGCTGAAATTGCGGCGCGCTTGCCTGCCTCGCGCCTGCCTGCCTGAGTGGGCTGTGCACTGCCGCGCCGCCGCACGTCGAGAAGCGGCTGGAATCTGAGCGGAAAAAACAAGGCGTGCCGCCAAGGCATCCATAATTCCATTTTCATATCAAACGATGGTTTTGCCGGCATCGCGTACTGGCTTGATCTAAGAACCTGTATCGCCCATGAAAATCGATCTTCGCGTTCTCGACCCCCGCATCGCAGACCAATGGCCCGCCTATGCCACCCCCGGTAGTGCCGGTCTGGATTTGCGCGCATGCATCGATGCCCCCATCACCCTCGAACCCGGCGCCTGCCAACTGCTGGGCACCGGCATCGCTATCCACCTGGCTGATCCCGGCTACGCGGCCCTGATCCTGCCGCGCTCAGGGCTGGGGCACAAGCACGGCATCGTGCTGGGCAATTTGGTAGGGCTGATCGACAGCGACTACCAAGGTGAACTTAAAGTGAGTGCCTGGAATCGCAGCACGGTGCCTTTCGTTGTGCACCCCATGGAACGCCTGGCGCAGTTGGTGGTGGTGCCGGTCGTACAGGCTGAGTTCAACGTGGTCGAACAATTCGCGCCAAGCGCCCGCGGCGAGGGCGGATACGGCTCGACCGGGCAACATTGAACCTAGAAACAGCCGTGGACCGCTTGTGATCTTCATGGACGCTGCATGACTATGGACTCGCGCTACTTTGCTGATCTTCATCTTTTGGGTCAGGGCGCTACAGCCCCCGCCAGCACCTCTGCGGCCCGCGCCCTGCGGCGTGGCTTGTCCTTGCAGGCATGCGCCTGGCGCGCCCTCGTGTTTTGCCTGGCGCACCGATCACGGCACGGATGAACGCGTTCAACGGCCGTTTCTCGATTGAAAAGATACAGGTACGTGCGCTGAATATTTGCCATTGTTGTGGACAATTTGTACACGGTGGCGCAAAAGAACCTGTCTCGGCACGGGGCAACGCTGGAACTGCATGCAGTTTTTGCTTGTCTAAGAACCTGTTTACGATCTGAAATGGCTCACGCAGAGGCCTTTTCGGGAGGGGATGCAAGGCGCGGCGCGCAGCCCATAGCCCGGCTATGGGCCAGCGTTGCAACGCCGCAGACCGCCC
>JAITWT010000168.1 GCA_031285125.1 Burkholderiaceae bacterium
GCCGAAATCGGGCGATTGGGCATCCCAGTCGCTTGCATGGGCACCAGCCCATGCGGCGCGCCATGGGCCACCCACTCATCCCGATTGCGGCCCAACGTGAGCCTTTTGAGATCGTAAACAGGTTCTCAGCCCTCTGCAAAGCGACGTGGGCCGCCCCCGCATTTCGAATACTTGCCCGGCGTGAGCCGTTTGAGATCACAAACAGGTTTTTAACCGAGAAACGGCCGTTTCCAGGTTTCGTCAAAGCAGAACAAGTTTTCGCCACGCTTGGCGCCGCAACGCAGTGGGGGACTGTCCAACCCCGCGCGCCCTGACCGACAATCGCCCCATGACTTTCGCCCCTCTTCGTAACGACAGCTTTCTGCGCGCCTGCTGGCGTCAGGCCACCGACCACACACCCATCTGGCTGATGCGCCAAGCCGGACGTTATCTGCCCGAGTACATGGCCACGCGCGCCAAGGCGGGCAGCTTCACCGCGCTGATGCGCAACGTCGATGCGGCCACCGAGGTCACGCTGCAACCGCTGCAGCGGTATGCGCTGGATGCGGCGATTCTGTTTTCCGACATCCTGACGGTGCCCGACGCGATGGGACTGGGCCTGTCTTTCGAGGCCGGCGAGGGCCCGCGCTTTGCGCGCCCGGTGCGCGACGAGGCGGCCATCGCGGCGCTGGCGCTGCCCGATCTGGAGCGGCTGCGCTATGTGTTCGAGGCCGTGACCTCGATTCGCCGTGCCCTCGCGGGGCGCGTGCCGCTGATCGGCTTCTCGGGCAGCCCGTGGACGCTGGCCTGCTACATGGTCGAGGGCGGCAGCACCAGCGAATACCGGCTGATCAAGACCCTGCTTTACAGCCGCCCCGACCTGATGCAGCGCCTGCTCACACTCAATGCCGACGCGGTGGCGGCTTACCTGAATGCGCAGATCGACGCCGGCGCGCAGGCGGTGATGCTGTTCGACAGCTGGGGCGGCGTGCTTGCCGATGGCGTTTTCCAGCGTTTCAGCCTGCATTCGATCCAGCGCGTGCTGGGGCAGCTCAAGCGCACCGGCGCCGATGGCGTGCCCGTGCCGCGCATCGTCTTCACCAAAGGCGGCGGGCCGTGGCTGGCCGACATGGGCGCGCTCGATTGTGAAGTGCTCGGGCTGGATTGGACGGTCAACCTCGCGCAGGCGCGCGCGCGGGTCGGCGAAGGCGCGCGGGGCAAAGCGCTGCAAGGCAACCTCGACCCCAGCGTGCTGTTCGCGCCGCCAGCGCAGATCGAAGCCGAAGTCATCCGGACGCTGCGCAGCTTCGGCGCGCCGCACCGCGACGGCGACCACCCCGGGCCGACGCACATTTTCAATCTGGGTCACGGCATCAGCCAGCACACCCCGCCGGAGCACGTGAGCGCGCTGGTCGAGGCCGTTGGGCGCCACTCGCGTGCGCTGCGCTGCGCGCCATGAGCCCGACACCTGGCCCTGCCTTATTCGGGGCATTTGTCAAGCGCTCTGAATCACGGACAGGCCACTTATACACAAAAAAGATGTTACGAGAAGAACATAGAGAGCGACATAAACCGGCCTTGCCGCGGCATTATGCGAACTTATAGACCATTGATTTTATTGATCTTTTTAGATTGCTGTTTTGACGGGCAATCCAACCAGCGCCTTGATTTTCAAGGCTTCGGCGGGAGTCCTGGAAGGCTATCAACAAAGTTATCCACAGAATTTGGGGGATCGTTGAAACCCCGACAAATCAAGAGCTTGGCTACCGAAGCTGAACAGTAACTTTGAAAATGGGAAGCTTGACCGCGTCATCCGATCCGCCTGTCCAGCCCTCCCTCTGGCCGTGGCGTTTACAGATTGCGGTGCACACCCCAGCGCACAGCGCACTGGGCGATCTGCTCGACTACGTGGCCCAGGAAGCCCTGCCCGCAGGGACTCTGGTGCGGGTGCCGCTCGGGCGCAACGAAGTGCTGGGCGTGGTTTGGGGTTGCCAGGCGGTGCCGGAATGCGGGCCCGACGTGGCGCAAGGCATCGATGCGTCCGCGCTGAAACCCATCATCGCCCCTCTCGAAGGGCTGACACCGCTTTCCGCCGCATGGCGTGATCTGATCGCTTTCAGCGCGCGTTACTACCGGCACGCGCTCGGCGAGGTCGCCTTGTCCGCCCTGCCGCCGCAACTGCGCAAACTCAGTGCGGCCCAGTTGCAGCGGCGTTTCAATCGATCTGCACATCGATCTGAGAAACGCCGCGCCGACCGGGATCCGGCCCCGCCGCCTGCCGCCCCCGCGCAGCCTGCCGCTGTGCGCGTCCAGCTCAGTGCCCAGCAAGCCGATGCGCTTGAACGCTTCGAACGTGAAGACGGCCCTTTTTTGCTTTTCGGCGCCACCGGCAGCGGCAAGACCGAGGTCTATCTGCGCGCGGTCGAACGCCTGCTCGAGCGCGACGCGCAAGCGCAGGCGCTGGTGATGGTGCCCGAAATCAACCTCACGCCGCAACTGGAAGCGCGTTTCCAGGAACGCTTCGGCGCCGATGCGGTGGTCAGCCAGCACAGCGGTATGACCGACCCCCAGCGGCTGCGCAGTTGGCTGGCCGCGCACAGCGGACAAGCGCGCATCGTGCTGGGCACGCGCTTGGCGGTGTTTGCCTCGATGCCGCGTCTGGCGCTGATCGTCGTCGATGAAGAGCATGACCCGAGCTACAAACAACAGGATGGCGCGCGCTATTCGGCACGCGATCTGGCCATCTGGCGCGCACGCCGCGAAGGCGCCAAGGTGCTACTGGGCTCGGCCACGCCCTCACTGGAAAGCTGGCACAACAGCCGCCCGCCCAGCACGTTGGGGGCGCTCGACCCCGGCGGACGCTACCGGCGCCTGCCCATGCCCGAGCGCGTTGCCGAGGCCGCCTGGCCTGCGCTGCGCCTGATCGACATGAATCAGCAGCCCGCGCACACCCTCATCGCGCCCGCGCTGCTGCAAGCCATCCAGGCGTGCATTGGGCGCGGCGAGCAAAGCATGGCGCTGCTGAACCGGCGCGGTTATGCGCCCGTGCTGGCCTGCGCCGACTGCAACTGGAAAAGTGAATGCCCACATTGCAGCGCCTACCGTGTATTTCATAAGGTCGACCGCACGCTGCGTTGCCACCACTGCGGCTACACCGAGCGCGTGCCGCGCGCCTGCCCCCAGTGCGGCAATCCCGACATCGCGCCCCTGGGCCGGGGCACCGAGCGCATCGAGGAGCATTTGGCGCAACTGCTGGCCCCCTTGCAGCGCCCCGGCGGCGGGGCGGTGCGCATCGCGCGCATCGACGCCGACACCACGCGCCGCCAGGGCGCATTGCAATCGCAGCTGGCCTCTGTTCACGCGGGCGAAGTCGATGTGCTGATCGGCACACAGATGATTGCCAAGGGACACGATTTCCGCCGCATCACGTTGGTGGCCGCGCTCAACCTCGACGGCGCGCTGTATTCAAGCGACTTCCGCGCCAGCGAGCGCCTGTTCGCACTGCTCATGCAGGCCGCGGGCCGCGCCGGCCGCGACGCCGCCTGGCTCGCTGAACAGGGCAGCCGCGCGCAGATGGTGATTCAGACCCACCATCCGCAGCATCGGCTGTTCGCCGCGCTGCGCGCGCACGATTACCCCGCGTTCGCCCAAGACCAACTCGAAGAGCGCCGCGCCGCCGGCATGCCGCCCTTCACTTTCCAGGCCCTGCTGTGCGCCCATGCGCGCACGCAGGAAGCGGCGCAGGGCTTTCTCCAAGCCGTTGGCGACGCGACCCAGGCGCTGCCCGCAGCGGCGCGCGTGACGCGCTATCCGGCGGTACCGATGATGATCCAGCGCATCGCCAATATCGAACGCGCGCAGATGCTGGTCGAAAGCCCATCGCGCGCCGCTTTACAAGCCTGGCTCGCGCAATGCCAGCCCCTGCTGCACGCGCTGCGTCGCGCGCCTGCGGGCAAAGGCGTGATCCGCTGGCTGATCGATGTCGATCCGCAAGCGATCTGAGAACCTGTTTACGATCTCAAATGGCTCACGCAGAGGCCTTTTCGGGAGGGGATGCAAGGCGCGGCGCGCAGCCCATAGCCCGGCTATGGGCCAGCGTTGCAACGCCGCAGACCGC
>JAITWT010000217.1 GCA_031285125.1 Burkholderiaceae bacterium
GATTGGGCATCCCAGTCGCTTGCATGGGCACCAGCCCATGCGGCGCGCCATGGGCCACCCACTCATCCCGATTGCGGCCCAACGTGAGCCATTTGAGATCGTAAACAGGTTCTGAGAAAACGCGGCAGGAAAGCGGGCCGCATAATAGGCTGAATGGGCTATGGGATACGGCTTCGTGAGCCAGGCGAAATCGAGTGCTTTTTCGAGTGCCTTTGGCTGTTTTTTAAACAAACCAAACAACAGGTTCTCGCTGCACGGCCCGGTTCGAATCGAGCCGAAACGCCAAAGACGAATGATGATCGGCCCGATCCCTGCCCTTCCCGCCGCCTCTCGTAAAACACGCGCCCGGCAAAACCCTCACACCCTCCATGTCTGACACCCCTCGCATTATTTTTTCTCACGCCAACGGATTCCCCGCCGGGACCTATCACACGGTATTCGACAGCCTGCGCGCACGCGGCTTCGCCGTTGAGGCGATCGAAAAATTCGGCCACGACCCCGCCTACCCGGTCACCGACAACTGGCCCCACCTGGTGCAGCAGCTGGCCGACTTCGCGCAAGCGCACATCGACCGGTGGGGAACACCCGCCTTCCTCACCGGCCATTCGCTCGGCGGCATCCTGAGCCTGATGTGCGCGGCGCTGCACCCGCAGCTGGCGCGCGGCGTGGTGTTGCTCGATTCAACGGTCGTCTTGGGCTGGCGCGCCAATGCGCTGGCTCTGGCCAAGCGCACGTCGCTGACCAAGGACGTGATGCCGCACCGGGCCACCCGCAAGCGGCGCAATCAGTGGGCCAGCTGGCAGGAGGCGTTCGAGCATTTCCGCAGCAGGAAGGTCTTCGCGCACTGGGACGAACAGGTGCTGCGCGATTACATCGAGCACGGCACCGTGGCCTCCGATGGCAGCACCGGCGCACGCGCGCTGGCTTTCGAGCGCGAAATCGAAGCCAAAATCTACGATACCGTGCCGCACAACCTGAACGCGCTGCTGCGCGCCCATCCGGTGCAATGCAAGGTCGCCTTCATCGGGGCACGCAAATCGGCCGAATTGCGCCTGGCCGGCCCGGACGCGATCCGGCACGTCAGCAAAGGCCGCCTCATGATGCTCGACGGCTCACACCTGTTCCCGATGGAAAAGCCGCTGGCCACGGCAGCAGCCATGGAGGCCGCGCTGCGCAATTTGATGGGGTGATGCCCCCGCGCGCTTTCACATTCACTTGCCCATTCAAGAGGGCGCTTGCCTCGCCCGCGCCAACGCCGGGCTGCGCACGAAGCCGTAGCGCGCGGGCAGATCGGCGGACTGCACCTCTTCGGGCGTCCAGCAGCCTTGTTCGATGGCCTCGGCCACGGCCAGCACGTCCTGCGTATGCACCAGCCCCAGGCCCCGATCGGCGGCGAGATAGACCCGCCCCAGTTCGTCGACCAGGCAAGCCCGCGGCACACACGCCGCGCCGGTGTGAGAGCGTACCGGCCCGGCCGGGCCGATACGCCAGATCCAGGGCGTGCATTCAAGTTCGACATACACACGCTGCGGCCCGTTCTGGAAAAACCATTGCCCTTGCGCATCGCAATCGTAATTGCGGCCGATGAAGTCGATCAGCTTGTCGTGCCGCAGCATGGAGCCCTTGGACCGCGCGAAAGGCCCGGCGGCCTGCACACGGTCATCGCGCAGATACCAATTGCCGCGGGCATCCAGCCCGAGCCAGTCATAGCAATGCGGCACATGGGGCCATTTGGCGAGCGCTTGTTTGACAATTTCATCCATCACTCGATTGTGGCGCCCGGACACCCCGCGGGTTGCTTCACCCCTCAATGGGCCGCCGCCGGACGCGGCTGGGCGATGACATAGCTGCTCACATCGACCGCCTCCTGCGCCGTCAAGGCATGTGAACGGGTGCGCGGCATGTTGTTTTTGACGAGTGCTGCGGCCATCGGGAGTTGATTCATTTCGGAAGCGGCGCTGATGGCGTGCGGGCCCCACAGCGGCGGGTATTTGTAGCCGCCGCGCCCCGGCTCGTTGAGCGAGCCTTCGCCGTGATCGCCGTGGCACAGGGCGCAGCGCTTGGTGTACAGCGCGGCGCCATGGGTTGGGTCGGGCGTGAGCGAGGCGTCGACGGGACCGAAACCGCGCGCGGCCGGTTCTTCCTCGGGCTTGAGCTTGGCCGTGCCCAGCCAGCCGATGTAGGCGCGCAACGCGCGCATCCCCAGCATATCGGCCGGCATCGGCTTGCCGTTCATGGATTCGACCAAGCAGCGGTTGATGCGCGCGGTCAGTGCCTGTTCATCCTGTGCTTGCACACGCACCCAGGCCCCGCCGTCCGGCAAGGTGCCGGCATAGAAGTGGCAACTGCTGCAACGCATGCCGTTGCCGTCGTGCTGCTTGAGCAGTTGCGCCGTGTTATTGGCGATCCGGCGCCCCTGTTTGATCAGCTCTCCCGCCTCGCCGGAGGGAAGAGTCGAATCCTTGGGCCCGATGTTGGGAACCGAGTCACCGCAGGCGCTCAGGGTGGCCAACACCACCGCGACGATGGCAACGCGTACAAGAGTGTCGAGTACTTTCAAAAAAGCTCCTAGGTTGATCAATTCCGGTGCCGCTGCGCGCGGCGTGCCGGACAAACGGGGTGCCGCCCGGCCCGCGGAAGCTGCGCGCCAAGGACACCGCGGGGTGTTAGAACCTGTTTACGATCTCAAATGGCTCACGCAGAGGCCTTTTCGGGAGGGGATGCAAGGCGCAGCGCGCAGCCCATAGCCCGGCTATGGGCCAGCGTTGCAACGCCGCAGAC
This sequence comes from Burkholderiaceae bacterium, assembly GCA_031285125.1. Taxonomy (GTDB): domain Bacteria; phylum Pseudomonadota; class Gammaproteobacteria; order Burkholderiales; family Burkholderiaceae_C; genus JAITWT01. The sequence goes on from JAITWT010000217.1 coordinate 2,782, forward strand.
CGC
>JAITWT010000222.1 GCA_031285125.1 Burkholderiaceae bacterium
CACCCACAAATTTATCGCCATGCTGTTCTATAAATGCGGCAAGCTGACTGGCGATTGGCAAGCCAAGCCACTGTTCAAATGCTTTGATTTGCTCACATATACTCATGGCTTATTTTAAAATCCAATAAAAGAGATAAGCAGCAACGGATCTGTCTGCTTGACTACAGCAAGCGTAGGGCGGGTCTTGGCCCGCCTTCGGTGATTCTTGGGTATTCCGGGTCATCGTGACCGCCCATTCCGGCCTATCGTGACCGGTGATTCCGGCGCATCGTGACCGGGCATTCCGCGCGAGCGTGACCGGTGATTCCGGGCCTATCGTGACCGATTTCCGGGGGTATCCCGGAAATGCCGGTCACGATCGTGGAATCTGCATTCACGCCAGCGTCGCGGCCTCGTCCATCAGCGTATTGACGTTGCGCATTTCATCCCCCCACGCGGGTAGCCTGCCCGGCTTTTGCCGGAGACCAGGATGCCCGTATCAAGGATCAACATGCGCAAGATCAGGGACGTATTGCGTCTCAAACTCGAACTTCACCTCTCCCACGAACGCATCGCCGCCGCTCTGGGCCTGTCCAAGGGCGTGGTGGCCAAATACGCCGCTCTGGCCGCCGCCGCCGGCCTGGACTGGCCCGCCATCCAAACCTTGAGCGAGACCGCGCTGGCGCGCCGCCTCATACAAGATCGCGCCAGTCAGAGCAGTGTCCACGCGCGCCCCGATTACGGGCGTATCCATCAGGAACTGCGTCGCAAGGGCATGACCCTGATGCTGCTGTGGCAGGAGTATGTCGCCGCCCATCCTGGTCAAGCGGCCTACCGCTACAGCCAATTCTGCGAGCGCTACCGGCGCTACAGCCTGCGCCTGAAACGCTCGATGCGCCAGATCCACCGCGTCGGCGAGAAGATGTTCGTCGATTACGCCGGCCCCACGCTGGAGTTGACCGACGGCAGCCGGGCGCACATCTTCGTGGCCGCCCTGGGCGCTTCCAGCTACACCTTTGCCTGGGCAACACCGCGCGAGACGATGGCCGACTGGCTCATGGGCTGCGCCAAGGCGCTCGGCTTCTTTGGCGGCGTGCCGCAATTGATCGTCCCGGATAACCCCAAGGCGATGATCGCCAACCCCAACCGCTACGAACCGCGGGCCAACGAGACGGTGGAGGACTTCGCGCGCCACTACGGCACATCGGTGCTGCCGGCGCGTCCGCGCCATCCGCAAGACAAGGCCAAGGTCGAGTCGGCGGTTCAAGTGGTCGAGCGCTGGATTCTGATGCGCCTGCGCCACCAGCGCTTTGCCTGCGTCGATGATGTCAACGAGGCCATTGAACCCTTGCTCGGGCAGCTCAACGCCAAGCCATTCCAGAAACTGCCCGGCAGCCGTTTGAGCGTCTTTACGGCGATGGACGCTGCGGCCTTGCAACCCTTGCCCTTGCAGCCTTGGGAGTGGGCGCGCTTCAAACAGGTGCGGGTGCATATTGACCACCATGTCGAAATCGACGGGCATCGCTACAGCGTGCCCAACCATCTCGTGGGCCGGGCGCTGGATGCGCGCATCACCGCTGGTACGGTCGAATTGCTGCATCGCGGCCAGCGCGTGGCCTCGCATCCACGCAGCGCGCACAAGGGCGGCTACAGCACGGTCGCGGCTCACCTGCCGGCGGCGCACCGCGCGCACCTTCAGTGGACGCCCGAGCGGCTGATCCATTGGGGCCAAAGCATCGGCGCGGCCACCGGCGAGCTGGTGGCGCGCCTGCTTGAGCAGCAGCGCCACCCCGAGCACGGCTACCGGGCCTGTTTGGGGCTGCTTTCGCTGGCGCGCCGTTATGGCAAGGAACGGCTCGAAGCGGCTGGCCTGATCGCGCTGGAGTTGGGCACGGCCCGCTACACGCATGTCAAGGCCATCTTGGTCAATGGGCGCGACAAGAGCGCCAGCCCAGGCGCGCCGGAGTGGATCAGCCCGGCGCACGAGCATGTGCGCGGCCCGGGCTATTACCAATAAGTGAAGACAAGGACAACTCCATGATGATGAACACGACCCTGGATCAACTGCGCGGCCTGAAACTATTGGGCATGGCCCAGGCGCTGCAAGAGCAATTGAGTACGGCGAACATGGCCTCCATGAGCTTTGAGGAGCGCGCGGCCTTGCTGGTGGAGCGCGAGGTTCACTGGCGTGACGGCAAGCGCCGCGAGCGGCTGCTCAAGGCCGCGCGGCTGAAGTATCCGCGGGCGGCCATCGAGGATATTGACGCGCGCGCCGGGCGCGGCATCGAGCGCAAGAGCGTCATGAGTCTGGCCTTGGGCGACTGGATCGAGGCCGGCCACAGCGTGCTGATTACCGGGCCGACCGGGGCGGGCAAATCGTGGCTGGCGTGCGCGCTGGCGCAGTATGCCTGCCGGCGCGGGCATTCGGCCTACTATCAGCGCGTGCCCCGGCTGGGCGAGGAGTTGCGCATTCGGCACGGCAATGGCACTTTCGGCAAGTGGCTGCTGCAACTGGCCAAGACCGACGTGTTGCTGCTCGATGATTGGGGCATGGCGGGTCTGGACGCCCAGGCGCGCGGGGACTTGCTGGAGATCATCGACGACCGGGCCGCCGTCAAGGCCACCATCATCACCAGCCAGTTGCCCATCGAGCACTGGCACGCCTGGATCGGCGACGCGACGATAG
>JAITWT010000052.1 GCA_031285125.1 Burkholderiaceae bacterium
TCGATCAGCAGCACCCGCGCCAAAGCGTGCGGCAGCGTGAGATCCGAGAGCCGGACACGTTCATGCGCGGCCGCCTTGAAAGCCGGGTCCAGCCCGTCGGGCCCGCCAATCACGAAAGCGACATCCGCGCCCTGTCTTTGCCAGGCCGACAGACGCGCGGCCAAGGCTTGGGTGGTCAATGCGGTACCGCGTTCATCGAGTGCGACCACGTGCATGGCACGCATGGCATGCAGCGCGTGCGGCGAGCCCTGGACGATCGCAGCCTCGATACGTTCACGTTCGGCGGCGTACAGCGCCTCGATCGACTTGGAGGCGCGCGGTTCGGTCTTGACGGCCCGCAACTCCACTTTGAGTTCGGGTGGAAAACGCTTGGCGTAATCGTCCCAGGCTTCCTGCGCCCAGCCCGGCACGCGCTGCCCGACGGCAACGATGCGCAGCTTCATCGTGCGCGCGATGGGGGCGTGGGCGATGTGGATGTGGATTTGCGCGCCGTGGTTTTCCTGGGTGTCGCTGCCGCCTTGTCAGAGGCAGGCTTCCCAGACTTCTTCAGCGCCGCGGACGCGGGGCTGGATCGCGTCTTCTTCGCCGCAACTTTTTTGGCCGCCTTAGCCGCCGTTTTGGCCGGGGCTTGCTGCTCCGCCTGGGCGGGTGTTCGCGCCGGCGCCCGAGCCGTTTTTTCTACGGCGGTTTGCACGGTTTTTTTGGCAGCGGCCTTCTTGACGGCAGCTTTCTTCACAGCCTCCGGTGCAGCGGGCCCGGCCGTTTTTCTGCCGGACTGCGCCAGCGCCTTTTGGGCCGCGACGGTCTTGGCCGCGCCGGTTTTGCGCTTGACCGGTTTTTCGCCCCAGATTTCTTCCAGACGATAGTACTGGCGGATCACCGGCTGCATGATGTGGACCACGGCAACGCCGCAGTCGACGATGATCCATTCGCCATTTTCCTCGCCCTCGGTACGCGGCTTGGGGAAGCCGGCTTGGCGCACGGCATCGCGCACACTCCCGGCCAACGCCTTGGTCTGGCGGTTGGACGTGCCCGAGGCAACGACAACGCATTCGAACAGCGCCGACAGATGCGCGGTATCGAATAGCACAATGTCATGCGCCTTGACATCTTCCAGGCCATCCACGATGGCCCGTTGTAATCTCTGGAGATTTTTTTTGGCGGCGGCTTCGGAGCTCATCAGGAGTGTTGTGTAGAAGATTGAGGTTGATAGAGGCGGTGCTGCTCAATATAACGCGCAACCGCCGGCGGAACCCAGGCGCGCAAATCTTGCCCGGCGGCGGCGGCGCGGCGGCGGATTTCAGTGGCGCTGATGTCCATTGGCGGTAGGGTAATCGAAACGAAGCGTGTGCGCATCCCCTGCGGCAAGCCGGGCAGCCGCGCCAGATCGAACGCCTGCGTGCTGCCTGCGCGCTGCGCGACGGCCACCACGGCCAGCGCCAGGATATCGAGCCAGCGATGCCACCCCGGCAACGCAAGGGCCTGATCGGCGCCGAGCACCAGCACCAGTTCAGCGCGCGGGGACTCGGCTTGCAGTTCGAGCAGGGTCTCGAGGGTGTAGGTCGGACCGGCACGCACCATTTCGCGCGCATCGACCACCGCGCCGGCCATGCCGGCGAAGGCCAGCCGCGCCATGGCAAGCCGATCGTCGGCTGCGCTGGGCGTACCGCCCTTGTGCCACGGCTGCCCTGTCGGGAAGATACGCAATTGGGTCAACCCCAGCTGCGCGAGCGCACATGCAGCCAGCGTGACGTGCGCATTGTGGGGCGGATCGAAAGCACCGCCGAAAACACCGATACGCGGGGCGCTCAAAACCATCCCACAAATACTTCAGCGCCGCATCCGAACCCCACGATTACGAAGTCCGCACGGCCCGGTAGCCGATATCGTGCCGATACTGGACGCCGTCAAAGTGGATGCCTGAGGCAACCTCATAAGCACGCTGCTGCGCAAACCGGATGCCTTCGGCCAATACCGTGACGCACAGTACGCGCCCGCCACTGGTCTCAAGATAGCCGTTGTTCAGCGCAGTCCCTGCGTGGAAAACGAGCGCATCAGGCGTCTCCGGCGCAATCCCCGTAATGCGATCGCCTTTATGCGGTACCAGGGGATAACCGGCAGCGGCCATCACCACGCCCAGCGCGGTGCGGCGATCCCAATGCAGTTCGACCTGATCGAGCGAGCCCTCGGTGGCGCGCCAGAGGGCATCAAACAAGTCCGACTTCAAGCGCATCATGATCGGTTGTGTCTCGGGGTCGCCCAAGCGGCAGTTGAATTCGAGCGCCATGGGGCGGCCCGTTACGTCGATCATCAAGCCCGCATAGAGAAAACCCGTGTAAGGCAGCCCCTCGCGCTCCATGCCGCGCACGGTTGGCGCGATGATCTCGCGCATCACCCGCGCATGGATTTCGGCGGTCACCACCGGCGCGGGCGAATAAGCGCCCATGCCGCCCGTGTTAGGGCCCTTGTCGCCATCGAGCAAGCGCTTGTGATCCTGGCTGGTCGCCAGCGGGACCACATTCTTGCCATCGCACAACACAATGAAGCTGGCTTCCTCGCCTTCCAGGAATTCCTCGATCACCACGCGCGCACCGCCTTCGTTGTGCGCGATGCCCAGCTTGTTGTCCTGCAGCATGAAGTCGATCGCCTTGTGCGCCTGCTCAAGCGTCGTTGCCACCACCACGCCTTTACCGGCGGCCAGCCCGTCCGCCTTGATGACAATCGGCGCCCCTTTTGCATCCACATAGGCATGCGCCGCAGATGCGTCGGTAAACGTTTCGTATTCGGCGGTCGGAATACCGTGGCGCTTCATGAACGCCTTGGCAAAAGCCTTGGAGCTTTCCAGTTGCGCGGCAGCCCGGGTCGGGCCGAAGATACGCAAACCGTGGGCGCGGAATTCATCGACGACGCCTGCAGCCAACGCGGCCTCGGGCCCCACCACCGTCAGCACAATCTTCTCTTGCTGCGCCCAAACGCGCAATTGCACCGGGTCACTGATCGGAACGTTTTGAAAGCGCCCATCCAGCGCCGTGCCTCCATTGCCCGGCGCAACATAGACGCGGCTGACGCGTTGTGAATGCGCCAAACGCCAAGCCAAGGCATGTTCACGCCCGCCGCCGCCAATGACCAGGACTTTCATAGGTCGAGTACCGCGTTGTGATAAACATCTTGGACATCATCCAGGTCTTCGAGCGCGTCAAGCAGCCGCTGCATCCGTGCCGCGTCCTCGCCCGCCAGGTCGATGGTGTTTTCCGCGCGCATCGTGATTTCGGCCACTTCGGACTTGAGACCGGCTGCGCCGAGCGCATCGCGTACCGCCTCGAAATCAGCCACGGCAGTGAGGACTTCGATGGCGCCGTCCTCGTCAGTGATGACATCCTCGGCGCCGGCCTCCAGCGCGGCCTCCATCACTTGATTCTCATTGACGCCGGGCGCAAAAATGATTTGCCCGCAGTGCTTGAACTGGAAAGCGACCGAGCCTTCGCTGCCCATATTGCCACCGTATTTGGAGAACACATGGCGCACATCGGCGACGGTCCGCACGCGATTGTCCGTCACCGCGTCCACCAGAATCGCCGCGCCGCCCACGCCGTAGCCTTCATAGCGAATTTCCTCGTAACTGACGCCTTCGAGGTTGCCGGTGGCTTTGTCGATATTGCGCTTGATGGTGTCGGCCGGCAGATTCACCGCCTTGGCCTTATCCACCGCCAAACGCAAGCGCGCGTTCGCGTCCAAGTCGCCGCCGCCCGCTCTGGCAGCCACCATGATTTCACGAATTGCGCGCGTCCAGAGCCTGCCGCGCTTTTCGTCCTGGCGCCCCTTGCGGTGCTGGATATTTGCCCATTTACTGTGTCCGGCCATGGCCCATTCTCTCGTAATGACGAAAATAGAAATGAATTAATGATCTTACTGTCTTGCGTGCTTTCACGCCTTCATGGCAAGCTAGGACTGTGAGAAAGACTCTCAACGGGACGGCTCGAAGCACTCGCGCAAACCTGTTCAGAGATTCCCCCTGGCCCGCGTCATCATTTTTCGAGACGCCTGTGTACGCAACAGGATTTATTCCATTTTCAGATCAAGCGAGTGCGCAATAGCGTTGCGCAGACCGTACGGCAGCACGGCAAACAAAGCCGGCCAAGTCATCGTTTGACATGGAAATGGAATTATAACGGGTTAACACTTTATGCCTAATACGAGACTTGAATCGAAATCACCATGAAAGCCCCTCAACCGCAGGCCCGCTCAAGACAGGATACCAGCGCCCTATACCGAGACGCTGGACTGTCTCCAGGGCTCGCCACCGAAGCCGAGGCGTGGGTGAACCAGGAACTCATCGTCCGCATGATGCGCGGTATGCGCTTCTTGTACGGGCCAAGCGTCCTGACGATGTGCGCCCTGATCGCCTTGAACTGGGGGCATCTGCCGGTCTGGGCCGCCGTGATCTGGCTGTGCATTGGTGCAGCCATCACCTTGGAAGGGCTGAAGATCGAAACCACTTACCTGCGCAGCATCGCAAACAAGGACACCGACACGCAGCAAGGTCTAGCCTCCCGGTCGCGCTACCTCTGGATCTTCTCCGGCACCCACTGGGCATTTATACAGATCTTTTTCTCCCATGAAATGACGACGTATCAATTCATGAGCTGGATGATCCTGACCGCCGTGGGCATATTCCCGCTCAACGTATTGGCCTTGCGTCCGGTCCTGCTGAGAAATTTCACGAGCGGGCTCATCATCACCACGGTGATACTGGCCGCGGCGCGGCTCGGATGGATGGTATACACCGATGGACTCCCGCCCTTCACCTTCACCTTCACCGCGTGGATCATCGTGCTGGAGGTGTTCAATTGGTTGATGCTGGACAGCCAAGGCCGGCGCATTTACAAAAGCGCGCGCCACCTGCACGAACTGCGCTTTTACAACAATGCCCTGATCGACTCCCTGACGCAGCAGCGGCAAGCCGCGTTAGCCGCCGTTGCCACCCGCAGCCGCTTCCTGTCCAGCGCCGCACATGACATGCGTCAGCCGGTTCTTGCGCTCTCCATGTATGCCGATTACCTGCAAAACGAGCCCCAAATGGCGCAGGAGCTCACGCCCAAGATCGTGCGTGCCACCCATGCAGTCAACGCGCTGTTCGACTCATTGTTCGACCTCGGCAACATCGATTCGGGCAAGGTGCGGCTGTACCTCGAACGGGTCGATATCGAGCAGCTTCTGCACGATATCGAACAGCAATACCGTCCGCAAGCCGAGGCCAAGGGGGTGCGCTTGCGAGTGCACATCAAGCCCTGCAGCGTCCTGAGCGACACCGTACGCTTGCGCCGCATCATCAGCAATTTGCTGTCCAACGCCATCAGGTACACACCCCCCGGCGGCGCCGTCCTGCTGGCCTCGCGCCAACGACGCGATGGGCCCTGCGTGGAGGTGTGGGACACCGGCGTCGGCATCGCACCCGAGCATCAGAACGACATCTTTTTGGAGTTCTACAAAGTCGATGATGGACAGATCGAATCCGACGGCGAAAGCTTTGGCCTCGGGCTGGCTATCGTCTCGCGGCTATCGCATGTGTTGGGCCACCCCATCAGTCTGTGCTCCCGCGTCGGCCACGGCAGTATGTTCCGTGTCACGCTCAGCGATGCCAACGAAGCCAAGGTGCACGAACGCAGTTTGGGGCTGGATGTCTGACGGTATGCACACGCCCGCCCGCAGCCTCTGCGCTGGGTAAAGAAGCTCGGGCCTGCTTGAGAACCTGTTTACGATCTCAAATGGCTCACGCAGAGACCTTTTCGGGAGGGGATGCAAGGCGCGGCGCGCAGCCCATAGCCCGGCTATGGGCCAGCGTTGCAACGCCGCAGACCGCCCG
>JAITWT010000064.1 GCA_031285125.1 Burkholderiaceae bacterium
CTGGTGATGCGCGGCTTGCGCGCCGATTCACCGACCGCGCGCATGCTCGAAGCGGTGACCAGCCGCAATCTGCAGTTGGGGTGCACGCCGGTTATCAACCTGTTTGCCAGCAAGGGGGAGCCGATCCGCGTCACCCATGCCGCAAGCGCCTACCCCGTGGTGGCCGATGCGCGAGCGGCGCATGCTTTCGAGGTCTACAGCATCGACAGCGTGCATATGGTGCGCCAAACGCCCGGCGGGGATTCGATCATCGAATTCAGACCGTTTTATGCCTTGCACCACGGAGAGCAGCCCAAGGAAACCGAGCACTACTGGTTCGCGCGGCGCAATGCGCAGGTGGCCGAGCTCAGTCCGGGCTACGAAACGGAGATTTCACTGGTCGATGTCAACTTTCAGCCTTCTTTGCCGCAGACCGACACATTGAGCCTGGAGCTCACCTGCACCAACCGCGACGTACCCCATTCGCTGGCCTTCGGCCTGCCGGGGGGCGATTTGTTTGTCCAGGGGGACTCGAATTTCCAGTCCATCCGCATGCTGCGCAGGCCCACACCGTCCCTGCGCCAACCGCACGGCAAATCCACCCAATGGCGCGTGATTTCGCACCTTGCGCTCAATCACCTGTCCCTGGTGGACAGCGGCTTGCCGGCGCTCCAGGAGATGCTGCATCTGTACGAGCGTGGCCGTTCGGCCATTGCGGCCCGGCAGATCGAGGCGCTCAAGGCCATTGAGCGGCGCCCGGCCGTCCATTGGCTGTCGGGTCAGCCTTTTGCGACCTTTGTGCGCGGCACCGAGATCCGGCTGAGTGTCGATGAAACCGGGTTTGTCGGCAGCAGCCTCCAGGTCTTCGCGCGTGTGCTCGATCACTTCTTCGGCCTGTATGTGCATCTGAACAGCTTTACCCAACTTGTCATCCTCTCGGCGCGTAACGCCGCAGAGCTTGTGCGATGCAAACCCCGCAGCGGCGAATCGACCCTCCTGTAATCCGCCAACTGGAGCAGGAGCCCTGGCGCTTTGGGTTTTTCCAGGCGGTGCGCCTGCTTGAGCTGGTGATGTTGCAGCGTTTCGAGCGCGATGTGCGCCAGCGCCTCGTGCCCGGCGAGCGCATGGTGCCGCAGCGCCTGCGCTTTCGCAACTCGATGAACCTCTCATTTCCCCCCAGTGAATTGGCGTCGTTAACAGTACGCAACGCCGCCGGGGAGGTGATGACTGCCGGGGATTGGCAACGCCTGCCTGGGGAGGACAGCGAAGGTGTCGATCTCATCGAGATCGTCCCTGCGTTCTTCGGCCTGCTGGGCGGGCAGGGGGCCTTGCCGTTGCACTACACCGAGATGCTGCTGCGGCACGAACAAGCCCACCGCGATCCTGCGGCGCGCGCTTTTCTGGACATCTTCACCACCCGCGCCGCCACACTGTTCTACGGGGCCTGGGGCAAGTACCGGTTGCCGTTGCACTACGAACACGAACGCCGCCGTGCTTACCTGCCTGTGCTGCTGTCGGTGGCCGGGCTCGAACATGCGGCGCAGCGCGAGCAACTGCACCAAGGCGAAGGCACCGTGTTCGACGAGACGGTGGCCGGCTACGCCGAGGCGATTCAGCATCGGCCCGTCTCGGCGGTGTATTTGCAGCGTGTGCTGTCGGACTATTTCCGCGTGCGCGTGCGCGTCGAACAGTTCGTGGGCAAGTGGTATGACGTACCGCAGTTGCAAGGCTCGCGTCTTGATCAGACGAATGCCGTGCTGGGGCAGACGGCCATGATCGGCGCCCGTGTCTGGCAGCGCGATCTGCGCGTGCGGCTGTGGATCGGGCCGCTCAAGCGCAGCGAATTCCGCGCCTTCTTTCCAGGCAAAGCCCACGCCAAAGCCCTCGAAAAAATGCTCGGCCTGCTGGCCGGCGCGACCTGCGAATACGAGGTGCGGTTGATCCTTGCCAAGGAAGAAGTGCGCTCCGTCACCCTCAACGAAAGCCTGGGCGGCTATCTGGGCTGGGACAGCTTCCTTGCCACAGCGCTCGCCCCGGCGGACCGCAATGACACTTCGTATGAACTGCATCCCTTACGTTGAATGATTGAACCTAGGCTAAACATCAAGACATCTTATGAGCACCTCGCTGAAAACCCTGATTAGTAAACTCAACAAATCCTCGCGCATGGCGACTGAACGCGCCGCGAACCTTTGTCTTTCGCGCGGGCATTACGAAGTTGATCTCGAACACCTGTTCCTCGCGCTGCTGGAGCAGCCGGACAACGATGTCGCGCGCGTGCTGCGCGCCCATCGCATCGCGGCGAGCGCCGTGCAGAGCGACCTCGAGCGCGAGATCGCCAGCTTCAAAAACGGCAATACGCGCACGCCGGTGTTTTCGCAATACTTGCAGAAGCTGTTTCAACAAGCATGGTTGCTGGCTTCGCTCGATGCGCGGGCCCCCCATATCCGCTCGGGCCATTTGCTGCTGGCCTTGCTGACGGAGCCCGATCTGGCCCAACTGGCGCAGCGCGGCTCGCCGCTGTTTGCCAAGATCCGGCTTGAAGACCTCAAGCACGACTTCGACAAAGTCACCGAGGGTTCTGAGGAAGCCCTGGCCGCCGATGCCCAGGCCACGACCTCCGCGCAGCCGGCCGGCGAGGACGCCGGCCCCGCCGGTGCGGCGGCCAAGACCCCGGCGCTCGACCAGTTCACCACCAACCTGACGCAGCGCGCGCGCGATGGCAAGCTCGACCCCGTGATCGGGCGCGACACCGAAATACGCCAGATCATCGACATCCTGATGCGCCGCCGGCAGAACAATCCGATCCTCACCGGCGAGGCCGGCGTCGGTAAAACCGCCGTGGTCGAGGGCCTGGCGCTGCGCATCGCGGCGCAGGATGTGCCCGCGTCGCTGGCCGGCGTGCAATTGCACATGCTCGACATGGGCCTGCTGCAAGCCGGCGCCAGCGTGAAGGGCGAGTTCGAGAACCGCCTGAAGAACGTGATCGACGAGGTCAAGAAGAGTCCGCACCCGATCGTGCTGTTCATCGACGAGGCCCACACCATGATCGGCGCCGGCGGCCAGGCCGGCCAGAACGACGCGGCCAATCTGCTCAAGCCGGCGCTGGCGCGCGGCGAGCTGCGCACCATTGCCGCCACCACCTGGAGCGAATACAAGAAGTATTTCGAAAAAGATGCAGCGCTGGCGCGGCGCTTCCAGGTCGTGAAAGTCGAGGAGCCCAGCGAATCGCTGGCCGCGGCCATGCTGCGCGGCATGGTGCCCTTGATGGAAAAGCATTTCGGTATCCGCGTGCTCGACGAGGCGATCACCGAGGCCGTGCGCCTGTCGCACCGCTACATCAGCGGCCGGCAATTGCCCGACAAAGCGGTGGGCGTGCTCGACACCGCTTGCGCCAAAGTGGCGCTGGGGCAGAGCGCGACGCCCGCGCGCATCGAAGACGCGCGCCGCGCCATCGAGCGCATCGATGCCGAGACCGCCGCCCTGACGCGCGACATCACCGCCGGCAACAACCCTGCGGCCCGGCTCAAGGAATTGGCCGAGCAAAAGGCGCAAGTCCAGGCGGATTTGGCCCAAAGCGAAGTCCGTCTGGCGCAGGAAAGCGCGCTGGTCGCAAAAATCAAGGCGCTGCGCGAAGCGCCGCCGGTTGTGGTGGGTACGGCAGGCGCGGAAACTGAAGCTGTCGCCAAGCCTTCCAGCCGCAGGAAGGCCGCCGCCGCAACGCCCACCAGCGAACTCGATGCCCTCCTGGCCGAACTGCGCGCGCTCCAGGGTGAAACGCCCATGATGCCGTTGCAGGTCGATGGTCATGTGGTGGCCGAAATCGTGGCTTCCTGGACCGGCATTCCATTGGGCCGCATGGTCAAGGATGAAATCCGCACCGTGCGCAACCTGAAGAACCTGCTGGCCGAGCGCGTGATCGGGCAGGACCATGTGCTCGAAGCCGTGGCCCAGCGCGTGCGCACCGCCAGCGCGCGGCTCGAAGACCCGAACAAGCCGCGCGGCGTGTTCTTGTTCGTCGGCCCCTCGGGCGTGGGCAAGACCGAAACCGCGTTGGCGCTGGCCGACATCCTGTACGGCGGCGAGAAGAAGCTCATCAGCATCAACATGAGCGAATACCAGGAAGCGCACAGCGTTTCCGGCCTCAAGGGCTCGCCGCCCGGTTACGTGGGCTACGGCGAGGGCGGCGTGCTGACCGAAGCGGTGCGGCGCAACCCCTACAGCGTGGTGCTGCTCGATGAAGTGGAAAAGGCCCACCCGGACGTGATGGAGTTGTTCTTCCAAGTCTTCGACAAAGGCATGATGGACGACGCCGAAGGCCGCGAAATCGACTTCCGCAACACGCTGATCATCCTCACCTCCAACATCGGCTCGGCGCAGATCATGCAGAGCTGCCTGAACAAGACCGAGGCCGAGCGCCCCGCATCCGATGCGCTGGCCGAGTCCTTGCGCCCCGTGCTCATGAAGTCTTTCAAGCCGGCTTTCCTGGGGCGCATGAAGACGGTGCCGTTCTATCCGATCAGCGATGACGTGCTGGTGCAGATCATCGAACTCAAGCTCGGGCGCATCCGCGCGCGCATTGCAGCCAACCACAAGGCGGTTTTCGAATGGGACGCGGCGCTGGTCGAGGCCGTGCTCGCGCGTTGCACCGAAGTCGATTCGGGCGCGCGCAACGTCGATCACATCCTCAACGGCACGCTGCTGCCCGAGATCGCCGAGGCCGTGCTG
>JAITWT010000108.1 GCA_031285125.1 Burkholderiaceae bacterium
CCCTCGCGGCGGTCGCATCCCGTATTCGGGCGGTCTGCTTCGTTGCAAATGCTCGCGATACCGCCGGGTATCGCTGCGCTTTGCGCCTCGCAGCCCATCCCGAATCCGGGCGCGCCCACGCGCGGGGAGTTATTCAGAGGTTCCCTAAGGAAAAGAGCAGGATAAACCCTCATGCGGGATGTTTTCGTCATGATGCGGTTTTTCCAATGGCTCGGCGATCCCTGAGGGGATGCTGTGCCGCGCGCGCAGAGGGTCAAGGTCCAGAGAGATCACGAGGGGCTCGCGTAAAAATCTGACCCAATGATCTTGGGCCGCTGGCGCTGCGCAATAGCGGTTTGCAGGGGAATCGATCAAGCTCATCGACCTCTTTCGGGGGGAAGGCCAAATCGATTCGGGTGCCAAAGGGTGAGACTGCGCGGCGGCCCGTTCGGCGCGCCGTTTGCCGCGGCCGCACAGGGCGCTGTGGCGCTGGCGTTTTTATTCGCGTTGGCGTTCGGGGTCAGGCTGCGGCGATGCATCATGCGGCGTATCGGCCCAACTGCCGCCCAGGTTGCCGATCAGTGCCACGGTGTTAAGCAGGCGCTGCTGCAGAACATCCAGCGCGGATCGTTGGTTATTGAACTGCGTGACTTGCGCTGTAGCGACCGTCGTGTAGTCGATGGTGCCCGCTTCGTATTGGTCGTGCGCGATTTGTGTGCCGTGCGTGGCGTGGCGCACCGCGCCATCCAGTGCCTCGGCCTGTTGTGCCAGGACATGCAAGCTCGAAAGATTGTCCTCCACGTTTTGGAACGCGCGCAGCACGGTGCCGCGGTAGTTGGCTACGGTTGCGTCATAGTTGGCGCGCGCGGCATCCACTCTGGCGCTGCGCACGCCGCCGTCGAAGAGCGTTGCCGCGGCGCCCGCGCCGAGCGCCCAGGTGTAGTTACTGACACGCAGGATCGAGAGAACCGGCTGCTGCATGCCGGTGAGCGCGGAGGATAGCGAGATCGACGGAAAGTAGGCCGCTGTCGCCGCGCCGATGGCCGCGTTGGCCGCGGCCATTTGCCGCTCGGCCGCCGCGATATCCGGGCGGCGTTGCAAGATCGTGGAGGGTACGCCGGCGGGAATTTTGGGCAATACAGGCAGGCGTGCGCTGTGCGCAATACTCAGGTCTTCGGGGTTGCGCCCGACCAGCACGGCGATGGCGTGTTCATATTGCGCGCGGGCCGCGCCCAGCCCGATCAGGTTGGCCTGGGCCGACTCCAGTTGCGTGCGTGCCAAGACGAGGTCCGAGGGGGGGGTCATGCCGGCCTGATCCTGGTCGGAGACGACGCGCAGAAAGTCTTTGTAGGCGTCAACGGTCTGCGTCAGCAGATCAATATGGGCGTCGGTCACGCGCAGATTGATCACGGCGTTGGCCAGCGCGATCTGTGCGGAGAGCGTCGCGTTGACAAGCATCGCTTGGTCTGCCTGGGCGGCGGCCGACTGCTGCTCGATCTGGCGGCGGACCTGGCCCCAGAGGTCAGGTGCCCAGTCGATGTTGATACCGAGCGTTTGGGCCGCGCTATTGTCCCGGCCCTTGATTTTGTATTGCCCATTCCTCTTCAGGCTTAAATCCCAACGCTGATCCGTCTTCGTCGTTCCCCCGGATAGATCCAGCGTCGGGAAAAGTTCCGCGGACGTTGAGCGCATCTCCGCCAGCGCTTTTTGGTAGTTCGCATAGCTTTGCCGCACGGTCTGGTTGGAGACCACGATCAGCGGTTCGAGTTCGTCGAGCAGCGGATCGTGGAATACGCTCCACCAGTCGCCCTTGGGCGCCTCGGCGGCAGGCTCGGCCTGTGTCCAGTCTGACAGTTCCTTCCACTGCGCGGGCATCGCTACTTGCGGGCGATGGTAGTCGGGGCCGACCATGCAGCCGCCGGCCAGAAGGGCGAAGGCGACCGGAACCAGGCGTAATGCGGTACGGCCAAGGAAAAAAGCAGGATAAACCCTCATGCTGGATGTTTTCGTCATGATGCGTTCCCCCCGGTAGCGCGGCGGCTCCAGAAAAGCCGCTGTGCCGAGCGTGCCAGCCGCGCGCGCAAACGGTCAAGGTACAGATAGATTACGGGGGTGGTGTAAAGCGTGAAAATCTGGCTCAGCACCAAGCCGCCCATCACGGTGACCCCCAGCGGCTGGCGCAGCGAGGCGGCTTGGCCGAAAGCGAATGTGAGCGGCACAGCGCCAAGCACGGCGGCGGCGGTGGTCATCATGATCGGGCGCAGCCGCAGGATGGCGGCGTCGTGGATGGCGCGGCGGGCGTCCATGCCTTCATGGCGCTGCAAGTGGATGGCAACGTCGACCATCATGATCCCATTTTTCTTGACGATACCGATCAGCAAGACGATGCCAATCAGCGCGATGATCGATAGCGGCGTCCCGAAGATCAACAAGGCAAGCACGGCACCGACACCGGCCGAAGGGAGTGTCGAGAGGATGGTGATCGGGTGGATCAGGTCCTCGTAGAGGATGCCCAGCACCATGTACACCACGACGAGGGCCGCCAGGAGCAGGATCGGCCCGATACTTTGAGATTCTGAAAAAATCTTCGCCACGCCCGCGTACGAGCCTTGAACCGAGGCGGGCATCTTGATATCGCGCTGCGCCTTCTCGATGACTGCGGAGGCTTCGCTCAGCGAGCCGCCCTCGGGGAGGTTGAACGAAATCGTACCTGCGACCATGCCACTGCGGTGGTTCACCTGGATGGCGGCGTGTCTGGGCGCTGAGGTCGCCATGGCAAGCAGCGGCACCATGGTCTCTGCGGCGGTACTGTTGGCGCTGCCGCTGGAATTGCTGCCTTTGCTATTGGTGATGCTATTGATGGCTTGATTGGCCTGGGCATTCGAATTGAGCATATTGGTATCGCTCTTTTCCTGCGATAGCGCGCTGATCGCCATCGGCGCGTTGACGCCCGAAACCGTATTGCCCGGCATTTGCGTCTGCGCTGTGCCCGACGCATTACCGGCCGCTGTGGACAGCCAGATTTGGTCCAGCGACTGCGGATGCTGCGTGTATTGCGGCGCGACTTCCATCACGACGAAGTACTGACTCAGCGGGTTATAGATGGTCGAGACGATGCGCTGGCCGAAGGCATCGTAGAGCACTTCGTTGATCTGGTTGATATCGAAGCCGTAGCGCTTGGCCGTCGCGCGGCTGACCGTGAGGTGCTCCTCCAGCCCGTTCTCTTGCAAGTTGGAATTCACATCAAGCAACTGGCCGGGATATTTTTCCAGTTCTTGCACGAGCCGCGGTACCCATATGGAGAGCTCTTCGGCGTTCTTGCTGGTGAGCGTGTACTGGTATTCTGCGGCGGTCTGGACCCCGCCGACATGCAGATCCTGCTGCGTTTGCATGAACATGCGCGAGCCCGAGACGGCATTGAGTTTGGGCCGCAGCCGGTTCAGGACTTGCTCGGCGGAAACCTGGCGTTCGGCCAGCGGCTTGAGCTGGGTGAAGACGAATCCGGTATTGAGCGGGCCGCCGGTGTTGCCCGTGAAGCTGGCGACCAAGGCAACGGCGGGGTCTTGCAGTTCGATGTCCTGATACTGTTTGAGCTTCTTTTCCATCGCCTGGAATGAGATGCCCTGGTCGGCAATGATCTGGCCCATCAGAATGCCGGTGTCCTGTTCGGGGGCGAGGGTGCTGGGCAGTAGCCTGGCGAGAAACACATTGCCAAATAACAGCGCGAACAGGATGATGAGGACGATGACGCCGTGATTGAGGGCGACCTCGAGTGAGCGCGAGTAGGCGTTTTTGAATCGCTCGAACTGTGTATCGAACCATACAGACCAGCGCGCCGGGGCGCGCATGTCCTGTTTGCGCTTGAGTACAAAAGCGCACATCGCCGGTGTGATCGTGAGCGAGACCAGCAGCGAAATGAGGATCGTGGTGCACAGCGTGACCCCGAACTCGAGGAAGAACAGCCCGAAGATGCCGGGCATGAGCAGGGTCGGCAGGAACACCGCGACGAGCGACAGGCTCATTGAAATGACGGTGAAGCTGACTTCACTGGCACCGCGGAACGCGGCTTCCTTCGGGGTGAGCCCGGCTTCGATATGGCGTACCGTGTTCTCCAGCACAACCACGGCGTCGTCCACGACAAATCCTGTGCTGATGGTCAGCGCCATCAGCGAGAGCATGTCGATGCTGTAACCCAACAGATACATCGGGCCGAAGGTGCCGATGATCGAGGTGAGCAGCGCGACGGCGGGGATCAGCGCGGCGCGCGCCGAGCCCAGAAAAACGAACACGACGCCGATCACCAGCAGTACGGCGATGACCAGTGTCTCTCCCGTGTCGTACACCGATGCCTTGACCGGCTGGGAGCGGTCCATGGCAAGGTGTAGCTTGATTGCAGGGGGGATGATGGGGTTGATCGATTGCAGCCTGTCCTTGAGGCGCTGTACCGTTTCGACGATGTTGCTATTCGGCGCCGAATAGACGGCCATGATCACCGCGGGCTTGCCGTTGTAGAGCCCCGCATTGCGGATGTTCTCGTTCGAATCGAGCACCTCGGCGACGTCGCGCAGCATGACGGGGGCGCCGTTGCGATAGGCGATCACCAGATCACGGTAAACATCGGCCTTGCTGAGCTGGTCGTTCGAGAGGACCGAGAAACGCTGTTCTCCCTGATTGATATGCCCCTTGGCGCTATTGGCGTTGGCCGAGCCGATGGCCGCGCGCACGTCCTCCAGGCCGATCCCGTAGCTGTTGAGCTTGCCTGGTTCCAGTTCCACGCGCACGGCAGGCGGCGAACCGCCGCCGAGGATGACTTTACCGACGCCGCGCACCTGTGAGAGTTGCTGATCGAGTACCGAATCGACAAAGTCATAGACCTGCGCCGTAGTGAGCGTGTCCGAGGTGACCGCGATGGCCATGATCGGCACGCTCGAGGGGTTGTACTCGTAATAGGCCGGTGTACTGCGCAGCGTGAGGGGCAGATCGGCGCGCGCGGCCCGGATCGCCGCTTGGACATCGCGCAAGGCGCCGTTGACATCGTGGTCCAAGCCAAACTGGTTCACGATGATCGATGCGCCCATGACGTTCATCGACGTGAGTTCGTCCAGATCGGCCATCGTGCCGAGCCGGCGCTCGAGCGGTTCGGCCACGGTGGAGGCCATGATCTCCGGGCTCGCGCCGGCCATGAAGGCCTGCACGACGACCACGGGGAAGACGATGTTGGGCAGCGGGGCGACCGGCAGCCGAAACAGCGCCAGGATGCCGGAGATCACGATCGCGGCGGCCAGAAGCGAAGTTGCAACCGGCCGCCGGATGGACATTCCCGAAAGGTTCACAGCCCACCCTCGGGGATGGTTGGCGTATTGCCGCCGGCGCCTGTATCGTCCGTGTGGCTGCTTGTGCCGCCGTCGCCGCGCTTGCGGCGCAAACGCCGCCCGAGACGATCAAAGAATAAATAGATCACCGGCGTCGTATAGAGGGTGAGTATCTGGGACAGCGTGAGGCCGCCGATGATCACCAGACCGAGCGGGCGGCGCAATTCCGAACCGGTGCCGGTACCCAGCAGCATGGGCAGTGCGCCCAGCATGGCCGCGAATGTGGTCATCAAGATCGGGCGGAAACGCAGCAGCGACGCCTCGAAGATCGCTTCGCGCGGGGTTTTGCCGTGCTTGCGTTCGGCCTCAAGCGCGAAGTCCACGATCATGATGGCGTTCTTTTTGATGATGCCAATCAAGAGCACGATGCCGATGATGCCGATCACATCGAGGTCTTTGCCCGCGATCATGAGCGCGAGCAGCGCGCCGATGCCCGCCGAGGGCAAGGTCGAGAGAATCGTGACCGGATGCACATAACTCTCGTAGAGCACGCCAAGCACGATATATACGGCGACCAGCGCCGCGATCAGCAAATACACTTCGCTCGACAGCGAATCTTCAAACCCGGCAGAGGCGCCCTGGAACGACGCGGTGATCGACGGCGGCAGTTTGACATCGGCTTGGGCTTTGCGGATCTCGCGCACGGCCGCCGAGAGCGACGCGCCCTTGGTCAGGTTGAATGAAATCGTGACGGCAGGGAACTGCTGAAGGCGGCTGATCATCAGCGGCGAACGCGTCATGCGGATCGTTGCGATGCCCTTGAGCGGCACTTGGCCCGTGCTGCTGGTTTGGCTGGGCAGGTGGATGTCGCCGATCGATTCAAGGGTGGGCAGCGTTTCGGGTTTGGCCGCCAAGACCACGCGGTATTGGCTCGATTGCTGGAAGATCGTCGAGACGATGCGCTGGCCCAGCGCGTCATAGAGTGCGTTGTCGATGGTTGCGGCCGTGATGCCATAGCGTGCGGCAAGTTGGCGGTTCACGTCGATGTTGACAGCCAAGCCTTCGGAGTTCAGATCGCTCGTGATGTCGGTGATCGAGGGGATCTTTTTCATGCGCGCGATCAGCTCGGGGATGTACTTATTGAGCTGTTCTTGGCTCGGCCCGTACAGCATGGTGCTGTACTGGTTGCGTGAAATCGTGGTGTCCAGCGTGAGATCCTGCATCGGCTGCAGGTAAAGCTGGACCCCCGGCACTTTTGCCGTGGCCTGTTGGAGGCGCCGCGCAATTTCCCCGGCGGTTTCAGAACGGTCGCTGTGCGGTTTCAGGTTGATCAGGAAGCGGCCGTTGTTGAGGGTGTTGTTGGTGCCGTCGATGCCCACGTAGGAGGTCAGCGAGGCGACATCGGTGTCTTTGAGAATCTCCTCGGCCAGCGCAGACTGGCGCCGTGTCATCGCAGCGTACGAGACCGAGGTGTCGGCCACGCTGATGCCTTGGATGACACCCACGTCCTGTATCGGGAACAGGCCCTTGGGGATGACCGCGTAGAGCACGACCGTGAACACAACCAGCGCTGTGGCGACCAGGAGCGTGAGCTTTTGGTGATCGAACACCCACCGCAGGCTGCGTTCATACGCGGCAAGCGCTTGATCGAAAACTCGTTCGCTGGCGCGCTCGAAACGGCTTAGGCGACGCTCGGAGCGGGCGCGCAATATGCGTGCGCACATCATCGGCACCACCGTGAGTGAGACAACCGCGGAAAGCACGATAGTCACGCCCAATGTGACGGCGAATTCGCTGAAGAGCCGGCCAATTACACCATCCATAAAAAGCAGCGGGATCAGCACGGCGATGAGCGAGACCGTCAATGAGAGGATCGTGAAGCCGATTTGCCCGGCGCCTTTCAAAGTCGCCTGTAGCGGGCTGTCGCCCTCCTCCAGGTAGCGCACGATGTTCTCGATCATGACGATCGAGTCGTCCACGACAAAGCCCGTGGCGATGATCAGCGCCATGATCGAAAGATTGTCGATCGAGTAGTTGAGCTTGTACATCAGCGCGAGCGTGCCGATCAGCGAGACAGGCACCGAAATGCTCGGGATGATGGTGGCCGGGACGTTACGCAGAAATACGAAGATCACCGCGATCACGAGCGCAACGGCGAGCACGAGCTCGAACGCCGCGTCTTTGACCGAGGCGCGGATCGCGCCCACGCTGTTCGATACAACCGTGACCTTCATCCCGGCGGGCAACGCCAGCTGGAGCTGCGGCAGTTGCTTCATGATCCGGTCGACCGTGGCGATCACGTTGGCGCCCGGCTGCCGTTGTACGCTCAGCACGATGGCCGGCTCATGGTTGTACCAGGCGCCGATTTCCACGTCCTGCGCGGCCAAACTGACGTGCGCAACATCGCGCATGAATACCGGCGCACCGTTCTTGTATGCAATCACGGTATCCATGTAATCCTTCGGATCCGTGATTTGGTCGTTCGCGCTGATCGTGTAGTTCAGTTCAGGGCCGTCGAAATTACCCTTGGGCCCGCTGACGCTGGTATTGGCCAGCAGCGTACGCAGGTCGTCGAGGTTCAAACCGTAGGCCGCAAGTTTTTGCGGGTCAGCCTCCACCCGCATCGCCGGTACGTTGCCGCCCGCCGTAGTGACCAGACCGACCCCTTGCACTTGAGAAATCTTGGTGGCCAGGCGGGTGTTGGCGAGGTCCTGTAACTGCGTCAGCGACATCGACTTTGACGTGACCGCCAGCGTCAGGATGGGCTGGTTGGCTGGGTTGACCTTGGCGTAGGTTGGCGGCGCGGGCAAGCCCGCCGGCAGGAAAGAGCCGGCCGCGTTGATCGCCTGCTGGACGTTTTGCTGGGCGATGTCCAGATTCAGCGAAAGATCAAACTGCAGCGTGATGGTCGACGTACCTTCCGAACTGTACGAAACCATCTGCTGCAGGCCAGGGATCATGCCCAACTGCACCTCAAGCGGCGCGGTGACCGCGGTGGACATCACGTCCGGACTGGCACCCGGATAAAAAGTCTGCACCTGGATGGTGGGGTAATCGACCGGGGGCAGCGAGGAGACAGGCAGGAGTCTCATCGCAACGAGGCCGACCAGCACCAGCGCGATCATCAACAGCGATGTCGCGATGGGCCTAAGAACGAACGGACGGGAAATATTCATAGGCGCCAAGCACGCGGCTTGCGAGGTGTTTAGCGCATGAGGCGCGTGGTAACCATGGCGGCGTACGCGCTACCCAACATCTGCGTGTCGCTCGTTTTGGCCGTGTTGGTGTGATCTGCTGCGGTTGACCAAACCAAACTTGCGCTTGTCTGCGGTTGTTTGGTTGGGGTTGCGGCAAGCTTGGAGCGGTTCGGATCGGACAAAACAAGCCCCTCCGGCTGCGGTTCGCGCGGGACGGCTGTCTTGGCGCGATGCGCATCTGACAAAACCAAGCTTGCGCTTGCCCGAGGTTGTTTGATCGGGGCTGCGGCGGCAAGCTTGGCGTCGCCCGAGGCTGATAAAACTGAATCAGCTCCCGCTTGCATATCGTTCGGAGGGATACCCCTTGCTTTTGTATCGCTTGCTTCGGTATCGCTGGCTTGGATCCTGTCGATGTCGATTTCGGCGTCGCTCTGATGGGTATCGCTTGCTGCGACGGCCGGCTCTGGGCGGGCACTGACCGGGGTGATTTTTGCGCCATCGGCGAGAAGATCGAGACTGTCCGTGGCGATCTTCTGGCCCGCCGAAAGGCCTTGTGTGACGACCGTGTACTTGCCATCGCTCGGTCCGAGCGTGACTTTTTGAACCGCGACGGTGTTATTGTCCTTGACCAGATAGACAAAATTGCCGGGCGCACCGGATTGCACCGCCGCAGTGGGCACGAGGACCACGTTTTTCAGGGTGTCCACGAATAGCTTGACGTTGACGAATTCGTTCGGGAAGAGCGCCTCGTCGTCGTTGGGCAGGGTCGCGCGCAGCGTGGCGGTGCCGGTGGCCGTGGCCATCTGGTTGTTAATCGCGTAGACCGTTCCGCTGGCGAGCTGCTTGGCGTTGTCACTGCTGTAGATCGCCACCGGCAGTTTCGCGCCCGAACCGAACCGTTGCAAAACAGTGCTCAGTGCGTTTTGCGGTACGGTGAACTCAACCGTCGTGGGCTTCATCTGTGTGATGACGGCAATGCCCGGGGAGCTGGACGCGGTGACATAGTTGCCCGGATCGATGGGCCGCAGGCCGACGCGCCCCGAAATCGGCGCGGTGATGTGGCAATAGGCGAGGTTGAGGTCGTGCTGGGCGATATCGGCCTTGTCGGCTTTCACCGCGGCTTCGGCTTGCTGGACCAGGAACTGCTGATTGGTGAATGTTTGGACGGCGATCGATTTGCGCTCGTTGAGCAACTGGTAGCGCGCAAGGTCAGCGCGTGCCTGTGCGAGCGACGCTTGATCTTTGGCCAACTGCGCTTCGGCGCGTTGCTTGCTGATCTGATACTGACGTGGGTCAATCTGCGCGAGGAATTGACCTTTCTGGACATCCTGGCCTTCAACGTATCCTACCGCCGTGAGGTAGCCGCTCAGTTGCGGCAGTACCGTGACGGTGGCCACCGGCCTGATCGTGCCGAGCGCGGAGATCGTTTGCGGCATTTCGCCGAGTTTGGCCGAGGCCACGTTGACGATTTGCGCTGTCGGACGGTCTACGGGGGGTTTGCCGCGAAACAGGTTCACGACAATGAACACCACCAGCACGATCACGATGATCGCGATCACAAGCAAGCCCAGGCCGCGCTGCTTGCGCGGCGGCAGCGGGTTAGCCGATTGCCGCTGACCCGGTGGCGTAACAGGCGTCTGGGGCGCCCGA
The DNA here is from genome assembly GCA_031285125.1 of Burkholderiaceae bacterium. Lineage (GTDB taxonomy): Bacteria > Pseudomonadota > Gammaproteobacteria > Burkholderiales > Burkholderiaceae_C > JAITWT01. The sequence goes on from JAITWT010000108.1 coordinate 10,139, forward strand.
GATTGCGGGGTTGTTGCTTGGTTCACGTTTGCTCCCCTGGTTCAATGAACGATAGTGGTTTGACTCGGCAGGCGAGTAATTAAGAAAAAAAGATTAAAAACCATGCGAGAGCATGAGGTAGCGCTGTGCCGCCGGCCGCAGACAATCGGATTGCATGGTATCTGTAACTTCGCAGTTGTTAACTTTTGTTATGAGTATTGTGCATCACGCCACATCACATATTTGTGCACTGCAAAGGAACTTTTACACGATTCGATCCAAGTGTTGTGCATAGATGACAAGCCCGCTCGGCTTCTTTGAAAGGCCCTCGATGAGGCGTTTGTCTGCTCTCGGGGGCGCATTTTCATGGACGGCCAGAGCGCCTGTTCGTACGGCAAGTCCTTGATGCTCAACAGGGTATTCAGGGTGGCCAGGGTTGGCTCAGCCGGTTTGCGGTGTTTCAGCGGGCGGCCAAAGCGCAGGAGGCTTGATGGACGGGGCCGCGCATTGCGCCCATGGCGCGGACCCGCGCAGTGACGAGGCCAGGGGGGATCGTGCAAGGCTTCATTGATGACCGGGCTTGGCGAGTCAACGCACTGTGGCATGACGCACTGTGGCATGAAATGGATGCGCAGCGCCGTTCGCACGGCAAGGGACGGTGGGCGACGCCGGCCTGCTTTGGACGCGTGGGGTTTCGGTTCAATGCGGGGAGCCCGTCCATCCCGGGGCGCTTCCTGCACCATCGTTTCCAGGGGCTGGAGCTTGCGGGAGTGCTGGATTGCATGGCGCCGCACGGGGATACTTTGCTTCATGGCCAGCGGCCGTGCTCAGTTTGAGTGATCGGACAGCGTGATCGGACAGCACACGTTTAGAGATGAATTAATATTAAATTACTAAATTCATCGAATGTGGAGTACTATATATGTGATGTTATATAACCAAGGCGGCTTTGTATTTTATCAATAAAACTTTTGGTTGATTTGTACATTACAGGGATCATCCTATGCGATGGCGAACAATGTAGTGCACGATGCCCGATACGAACACTGTCCCGATGAATGAAGCCGCGCAACTGGCCGAACAGCTGCGCCATCACGCCTATCGCTATTACGTGCTCGACGCGCCGGAGATTCCCGACGCCGAGTACGACCGCCTGTTCCAGCGCCTGCAAGCGCTGGAAGCCCGGCACCCCGAATTGCGCACGCCCGATTCGCCGACCCTGCGCGTGGGCGGCGCGGTGCTGGAGGGCTTTGCCAAGGTGCGCCACAAGGTGCCGATGCTCTCGATCCGCACCGAAACCGACATCACGGAGGAGGGCGCGCGCGCCTTTGATGCGCGGGTGCGGCGCGAGCTGGGCCTGCCGCCCGATGCGCCGCCGCTGGATTACTGTTGCGAACTCAAGTTCGACGGGCTGGCGATCAACCTGCGCTACGAGCGCGGCGCGCTGGTGCAGGCGGCCACGCGCGGCGACGGCGAAACCGGCGAGGACGTGACGCAGAACATCCGCACCATCGGCCAGATTCCGCTGCGCCTGCTCGGCCCGCAAGGCGCAGCGCCCGCAGTGGTCGAAGTGCGCGGCGAGGTGTACATGCGGCGCGA